>NZ_VSRL01000118.1 GCF_012184385.1 Lentzea indica | reverse complement strand
CGAGGCTCGACTTCCTCGACACCGGCGACGAGCTCACGAGCGTGCGCGCGGCGTTCTCCTGGTCCTACCGGCGGCTCAGTGAACCGGCGGCGCGTCTGTTCCGGCTGCTCGGCGCGCACACGGGCCCCGACTTCTCCGCCCCGGCGGCGGCGAGCCTCGCCGGAGTGCCCGACGCCCTGCCTGCGCTCGACGAGCTCACCGACGCCCACCTGCTGACGAGGACGCCGGACGAGCGCTACTACTTCCACGACCTGGTACGCATTTTCGCCCGCGGCCTCACGACCGAGGACGAACGGCGCGACGCGGTGCAGCGCCTGCTCGACCACTACCTGCACAGCGCCTACCGGAGCCGTGACCCGCTGGCGGTGTCCCGCAACCGGCTGACGCTCGCCGACCCGTTGCCGGAAGTGACACCGGAGACGTTGCCCGACGAGCCCTCCAGGTGGGCCTGGTACGAGGCCGAGATCGACGTGCTGACCAGCCTGGTGACGGCCTCCGAACAGGCCGGGTTCGACACCCGCACGTGGCAGCTGACGTGGTTCCTGACCACCGCCCTCGAACGGACGGGCCGCTGGCAGGAGTGGTCGGAGGCGGCCGAGATCGGGCTCGCCGCGGCCGAACGGCTCGGTGACGTCTACGCCCGTTCCCGGATGCGGCACTTCCTGGGGCGGGCGTACCGGAGGGCCGGACGCCTGGACGAGTCGGTGACCGCGATGACCGCGGCGATCGAGGACTACCGCGGCCTCGGCGAGCTCATCGGCGAGGGCAGCGCATTCCAGGTCCTCGCCGCGCTGCACGGCGAACAGGGACGTCCGGCCGAGGCGTTGGCCGCCGCACGCGAAGCGCTGGCGTTGGCCGAACAGGCCGACGACAGGCTGGGTGCCGCGTCCGCGCTGAACCAGATCGGCTGGTTCTGCGGGGAACTCGGCGACCACCGCGCCGCGATCGAGCACTGCGAGCGAGCGGTCGTGCTGCACCAGCAGGCGGGAGACGCGGACCGGGTCGCCGAGGCCGTGGCGTTGGACAGCGTCGCGCACTCACAGCGTCACCTGGGCGACCTGGCCGGCGCGGCCGCCACCTCCGAACGCGCGGTGGAGATCTTCCGCGCCGCCAGCTACCGCGTCCTCGAAGCCCAGGCACTGGTCAACCTCGGCGACACCCACCACGCGGCAGGTGAGGCCGAACGCGCCCGTCAGACGTGGCAGTACGCGCTCGCCATCTACGAGCACCTGGGCGACCGCGCCGCCGACCAGGTCCGCGACCGTCTCACAGAGTGGGCAGCAACGCCTTCATCCGGTTGATCTCGTCGGTCTGCGTGGCGATCACGTCGTCGGCCATCTCCTCGACCTGGACGTTCCTGCCGGCCCCGCGCACGTCCGTCGCCATCTTCAGCGCGCCCTCGTGATGCTTGATCATCAGCTCGAGGAACATGCGGTCGAAGTCCTTGCCCCGCGCGGCTCCCAGAGCGTTCAGCTGGTCCTGCGTGGCCATGCCCGGCATCGAGCCGTGGTCGCCGTGCGAGCCCACCATGTTGTTGGCGCGCTGCCATTGCTTCATGGCGCCGATCTCGGGTTCCTGGCTGTACCGGATGCGCTCTGCCAGGCCTTTCACCGTCTCGTTCTGCGCGCGCTCGGGGGCGAACCTCGTCATGGCGAGCGCCTGCTCGTGGTGCACGATCATCATCGACACGTAGTCGCGGTCGGCGTCGTTCGGCGGGGGCGGAACCACGCCGGAAGCGTCCGACGGCGCCACCGTCGGCGCCGACCCGCCAGGTGTGTCCGGCGCGATGAGCGGCGCGGGCTCCGGCGCCGACGTACAGCCTGCCAGCAGCGCGAATGCCGCCGCGATGACCACAACCCCAGAACGCATGTGTCGGACAATACCGCTCGAAAGACCCTCCGAAAGACGCTGGCCCTTAGCAAGGCGAAAGGGTCATACTCCCCCTCACCAACCCGTACTGAGGGGGTACAGCTGTGACTTCACGCGAAACGGCCCGGCGGCGCAGAACGCCTTTCGCGGTTCTGGGGGCGCTCGCGCTGACGCTGTCGACGTTGACAGCGCCCGCGTACGCCGAGCCTGACCTTCCCGCCGACGGCAAGGGGCTGAGCGAGGCACAACTCGAGGCCCAGGCGGAAGCGGTCAACGGCATCCCTGGTGTCGACGAGATCAGCCGTAGCCGCAACATGGTCCCGGTCGCCCACCTGGACAGGCAGGCTCCGCTCGACTCGACGCAAACCGACATCGCGTTCCAGGGCAACTACGCGTTCGTGGGCAACTACAACGGCTTCGTCATCTACGACATCCGCAACCCGAAGAAGCCGACCATCAAGAGCCAGGTCCTCTGCCCCGGCTCGCAGAACGACGTCTCGGTGTACGGGAACCTGCTGTTCCTGTCGACCGACTCGTCGCGCAACAACAACTCCTGCAACAGCACCTCGCAGCCGGCGACCGAGAAGTCGTCGTGGGAGGGCATCAAGGTCTTCGACATCAGCGACAAGGCAGCCCCGAAGTACGTCGCCGCCGTCGAGACCGACTGCGGTTCGCACACCCACACGATGGTGCCGGCCAAGGACAAGAAGAGCGTCTACCTCTACATCTCGTCCTACTCGCCCAACGCCACGTTCCCGGACTGCCAGCCGCCGCACGACAAGATCTCCATCGTCAAGGTCCCGGTGAAGGCCCCGGCCCAGGCGTCCCTGCTCAAGGCGCCGGTGCTGTTCCCGGACGGCGCGAACCCCGGTCGTCCCGGCAACATCGAGACCGGCTACACCGCGGCCACCACGGGTTGCCACGACATCACCGTCTACCCGCAGCTCGACCTCGCGGCCGGCGCGTGCATGGGTGACGGCGTGCTGTGGGACATCTCCGACCGGGAGAACCTGGTGGAGATCAACCGGGTCCAGGACGACAAGAACTTCGCGTTCTGGCACTCGGCGACCTTCAACAACAGCGGCACCAAGGTCGTCTTCACCGACGAGCTCGGTGGCGGTGGCGCCGCGACGTGCAACGAGAAGATCGGCCCGACGCGTGGTGCCAACGGCATCTACGACATCGTGGGCAAGGGCAAGGACCGCAAGCTGGTCTTCAAGTCCTACTACAAGATCCCGCGCATGCAGGCGGACTCGGAGAACTGCGTCGCGCACAACGGTTCGCTGATCCCGGTGCCCGGCAAGGACATCATGGTGCAGTCCTGGTACCAGGGCGGCATCTCGGTGTGGGACTTCACGAACTCGAGCAAGCCGCGTGAGATCGGCTTCTTCGAGCGCGGCCCGATGCCGAACAACGGCGGCGGCGGCACGTGGTCGACGTACTGGTACAACGGCTACATCTACTCCTCGGAGATGGGCCGTGGCTTCGACGTGATCGACATGCGCGACCCGCGCACGTTCGCGGCGAAGTTCTTCCGCACGGACCAGCTCAACGTGCAGACCCAGGGCAACTTCTACCGCGGGTAGTCAGAAGCCTTGAAATCAGCGCGGCTGCCGACGTTCGGCAGCCGCGCTGATCGCTGTCAGGACCAGGGTCACCGCGACACCACCGAAAACCGCCCAGATCGGTGAACCCACGTCCAACGCCCACGCGGCGACGACAGCGGTGAGGCCGTAACCGGCACCGGTCACCGCGTACATCATCGAGAACCCGGCCGCGTGCGCGCCGACCGGAAGCCGTTCGCGCAGCGCCAAACTCCGCGTCACGAGCACACCCGACTGGAACAGTCCCGCCGCCAGCAACGCACCCGCGATGCCCGGCAGGTTCGGGAACAACGCCACCGCGCCAACGCAGGTCGCGGTGACGACGAGCAGCACGAGTCCCTGTGTGCGCAACGATCCCGGCCACGGCCGCAGCCCGTACAGCACCGCACCCAGCGCGCTGCACGCGGCGAAACCCGCGAGCAGCGGCCCGATCCAGCCGATGCCGATCCCCCCGGTGCTCCAGCAACGCCGCAGCACCAGCTCCGCGACCGCCAGCTGTGCCAGCGCCGCCGCGCTCACCAGGTAGATCGGCCACGCCGACGCCACCACGCGCACCTTCGCCGTGCCGGAGCGGGAAGTGACGTGCCCGCGCGGCAGGATGAACACCAGCCAGGCCGCCACGACGACGAGCGACACCGACACCACGACGGGCGCACGGCGGTCGACGCTCAACGCCAGCACGGTGACCAACGCGGGCGCCACCGCCCACACCACCTGGGTGATCATGGCGTCGAAGCCCATCGCCTTGGGCACCAACGCGTCCGGCACCAGCCCGAGCAGCATCGCGCGCAGCCCGCCCGGTGTCGTCGACGGCCCGGCGCCCGCGATCAGCGCGGCGACCACCAGCACCGTCGTGTTCGTCGTCAACGCCAGCGTGGCGAACGCGCCCGCACCGACGAGAAGCCCGGCGCTGAGCTGGCCGCGCATCCTGGACGGGTCGAGCAGCAGGCCCAGAAGCCCGGCGCCGAGGATCTCCCCCAGCACGTAGACGGCCGTCAGCGACGCGGCCAGGACGTAGCCGCCCGGCAGGTCCCTGGTCAGGAACACCATCATCAGCGGCGTCATCGACATCGGCAGCTTCGCCGCCACGGTCACGACAGCGCAGGCCAGCACGTCCCGGTTCGCGAGATCGCGATAGCCGGCAGCGGAAATCGTCACGCGGTCACTCGCCGAGCTCGGTGAACAGGGTCAGCTGCAGCCCCGCGGGTGCCGCGAGCCGGGAGTTCAGCGAGTTCCACGGCGTGCGCGTGGGTTCCGCGATCACCTCGGCCCCCGCGGCTTCCAGTTCACGGGTGGTCGCGGCGGAGTCGTCCACCTCGAACGCGACCCGGATGTGCCCGGCCACGCGCTGTCCCACCTCGACCTGGTCGATGAACTCCGCGTGCGGCGGGTCGGTGATCTCCAGCGTGGCCCTGCCGGCCTCCAGGATCGTGACCCGCCCGCCGTCGGACGCGAACGCCGCCCGTTGCTCGAGGCCGAGCACGTCGCGGTAGAAACGCAGGGCCTCGTCGTAGTCGGCTGCGGTGACGACTAGGCGGAGTTCACGAACACCGGTCATGCGACGATCATCGCACCAGCCGCGTGAGGACGACGACAACCACCGCGATCCCCGCGGTCACGTGGATCGGGGCTGGTCCGAACGTCGCAGCGACCACCGCGACCGAGCCCAGCGGCAGCAGGTACTTGCGCAGCCCTGCCTGACCCGGACAGTCCTGCACGTACCAGACGCACAGGAAGAAGATCGCGAGCGGCACCGTGGTGAACGCGGCGATCGTCGTGCCCGGCGCGTGCGAGAGGTGCAGGTCGTAGTCGACGCTGGCCGCGAGACCGGCGCCGAGTGCCGCGATCGACCCGAGGATGAAGAGGTGCGCGTAGCCCCACAGGAACGCCTTCTTCAGCGAGTGCAGGTGGGACGGCGCCTCGAAGTAGATCCACCACACCGAGAACACGATGAGCAGGCCGGCCACGGCGAGCGAGATGAGGTTGACGCCGCTGTCGAAGCCCTTCTGGAACGCGAGGGTCGCCGCGAGAATCGACTCGCCGAGCACGATCAGCGTGAACAGGCCGTGCCGCTCCGCGATGTGGTGCGGGTGCCAGGTCGTGGCCTCGGAACGCTCCGCCCACGCCGGCACCAGCAGCTCGCCGATCATGAAGATCACCCACAGCGGCAGCTGCAGGTTCGGGGGCGCGACGACGACCCACAGCACCCAGAGCACCTGCATGAAGGCGATACCGGCGGCATAGCGGCGGGTGCAGCGCTTGTGCGAAGGGTTGTCCCGCGACGCTCTCAGCCAGTGCGCGACCATCGCGAGCCGGATGACCACGTAGCCACCGACGACGATCCGGTAGTCCTGACGCTCGAAGACCGCCGGGATGCCCGCCGCGATGACGAGCACTCCGGCGATCTGGAACATCGTGATGATCCGGTACAGCGTGTCGTCGTTGTCGAACGCGCTGGCGAACCAGGTGAAGTTGAGCCACGGCAGCCACAGCGCGAAGAACGCCATGCAGAACGCCAGCAAGCCGGCACCCGCGTGGTTCTCGGACACCGCGTGGTGCAACCCGGAGGCGGCCTGGGCGACCGCCACCACGAAGCTCAGGTCGAACAACAGCTCCAACGGCGTCGCGACCCGGTGGGCCTCCGCCGTGTCGCGCGCGAGGAGCTTTCTGATCATCCAGGCACCACCATGATTCGTGACTCGCTGAGGTCGAGCGCGACCCGCGTTCCCGGCTGGTAGGCGGCCGCCGTGTTGGACGGCTGGTCGACCCGCAGGATCTGCTCGCCCACCTTGACGGAGATCCGCGTGACCGGCCCGAGGAACGACTGGGTCAGCACATCGCCCACGATCTTGCCATTCGAGTCGCCGTCGTGTGCGGAAACGCCGATGTCCTCCGGCCGCACGATGACGCGAACGTCGCTTCCGGACGGTTGGTCGTGCGTGGCGGGAAGGGTGACGCCGTTGATCACGACGGTCTGGCCCTCCGCCTTGCCCTCCACCGAGTTCGTGACACCGACGAACTGCGCCACGAACGCCGTCGCCGGCTGCCGGTAGACCACGGACGGCGTGTCCAGCTGTTCCAGCCGGCCGTGTGACATCACGCCGACCCGGTCGGAGACGGCGAGCGCCTCCTCCTGGTCGTGCGTGACGAACAGCGTCGTCATGCCGAGCTCCGTCTGGATGCGACGGATCTCGTCGCGCAGGTTCACGCGGACCTTCGCGTCCAATGCGGACAACGGCTCGTCGAGCAGCAGCACGCGCGGCTGGATCGCGAGGGCGCGCGCCAGTGCGATGCGCTGCTGCTGGCCGCCCGACATCTGGTGCGGGTAACGACCACCGAGGTGGGCGAGACCGACGAGCTCGAGCAGTTCGCTGGTCCGTTTGGTGTCGGCCTTGCGCATCTTCAGGCCGAACGCGACGTTCTGCGCCGCGGTCATGTTCGGGAAGAGGCTGTAGGCCTGGAAGACCATGCCCATGTCCCGCCTGTTCGCCGGCACGCGAGTGATGTCCTTGCCGCCCACGGTGACCGTGCCGGAGTCGGCGGTCTCGAAGCCGGCGACGATCCGCAGCGCCGTCGTCTTGCCGCAGCCAGACGGGCCGAGCAAGCTCACCAGCTCGCCCTCGGCCAGTTCCAGGTCGAGGCCGTCCAGCGCGATGTTGCCGCCGAAGGACTTGCGCAGTCCCTTGAGTTCCAGGTGGCCCATTGTCTCAGTTACTCCCCGGCGGAATTTCTTCTTCGGCAACGGTCTGACGACGCCGCTGGCCGACGTAGGAAAGTGCGAACAGGAGGACGAACGCGAAGAGCAGGCTCAGCAGCGACACCGCGATGGACACACCCGCGTTGCGCTTGCCCAGCAGGTTGACCTGCACCTGCAGCGTGTCGAAGTTGAGCAGCGACGCGATGGTGAACTCGCCGAGCACCAACGCGACGCTCAAGAGCGAAGCGCCGATCAGTGCCACACGGATGTTCGGCACGACTACCTTCCACAGCACCGTGAACCACGACGCGCCGAGGCTGCGCGCGGCTTCGGCCAGCGTCTTCAGGTCGATCGCGGCGAGACCGGCGTCGATCGCGCGGTAGGCGAACGGCAGCACCAGGATCGTGTAGGCGAAGGTGAGCGTCAGCGGTGAGTCGCCGAAGAAGTAGTTCACCCACGCGTAGAGCGGCGCCATGCCGACCACCAGCACGATCGCGGGGATCGCGAGCGGCAGCAGGCACACGAACTCCACGAGCCGCTGCAGCTGCGGGAGCCGCAACCGGATCCACGCCATGGTCGGGACGAGCAGCACCAGCATCAGCACCGCGCTGGTGACCGACAGCAGCAACGAGTTGACGAGCGCTTCCATCAGCCCGTCGTCGTCGACGATCGACGTCCACGAGTCCAGGCTGCGTTCACCGGCCTTGCCGCGCGTGGAGAACTCCGCCATCGCGATCAGCGGCAGGATGAAGTAGACGCCGAGGACCAGCAGGATGATCGTGCGCAGGACGCGCTGCTTCACTAGCGAACCCACTTGGCCACCCTCTTCTGCAGCAGCACGTTCACGCCCATCGCGATGCTGACGACGATCACCATGCCCAGGCCCAGTGCCTTGCCCAGGTTCTCCTGGCCGAGCACGACCTCACCGGTGAGGAAGCCGCGGATCTGCAGCGGCACGATCGGGCTGCCCTGCGAGACGAGCGCCGCGGCCGTGGCGTAGGCGCTGAAGGCGTTGGCGAACAACAGGAGCAGCGCGCCAAGAAACGGCGGCGTGAGGATCGGGCCACCGACGTGCCGCCAGTACGTCCAGCTCGTGCCGCCGAGGCTCGCGTTGGCCTCACGCCACTGTGGACGCAGTCCGTCCAGCGCCGGCAGGAACACGATGACCATCAGCGGGATCTGGAAGAACGTGTAGACCAGCGTCAGGCCCGGCAGCTCGAACAGCCACGCGCTGCCGGCGAACAGGTCGATGCCAACGTTGTCACGCAGGAACTTCGTGACGAGACCCTCGAAGCCGACCGTCGCGAGGAATGCGAACGCGAGCGGCACGCCACCGAACTGGGCGAGCACACCGCTTCCCGCGACGACGATCCTCCGCAGCATCCCGTCCGGGTTGCCGACCGCGATCGCCCACGTGAGCAGCGCACCGAAGATCGCGCCGATCACCGCGGTGAGCGCGGACAGCTCGATGCTGCGCACGAAAGCGTCGAAGTAGACGCCCTTGAACAGGTTCGTGAGGTTGTCCAGCGTGAACGTGCCGTTGGTGTCCTGGAAGGCACCGATGAGCACGAGGACCGTGGGGTAGACGAGGAAGATGCCGGCGAACGCGAGGAACGGCACCGCGACGAGCCAAGCGGCCGCAGATGGCCGACCGGCGGCCCCACTCTTGCGAGTGGGACCGCCGGGCTTGGCTGCCGCTACAGGAGCGACTGAGGTCATCCGATGGCCTGCGCCCAGGTCGCGGTGAGAACGGCCTTGGCCTTGTCGGCCTGCGCCTGCGTCTGGAACACCTGCTTGCCCTCGGTCTTGGGCAGCTTGTCCTTCGCCGCCTTGTCCGCCTTGTCGCCCATCTTGTCCAGGCGCACCGGGCGGGACATGCCCTTCAGGTACAGGTTCTGGCCCTCGTCGGAGTAGAGGAACTCCTGCCACAGGCGCGCGGCCGCGGGGTGCGGCGCGTCCTTGCTGACGGCCTGGTTGTAGTAGGCGCCGATCTGCGCGTCGGCAGGGACGACGACCTTCCAGTCGAGCTTGCCCTTGAGCTTCTCGGTCTGGGCGGCGTTGGTGTAGTCCCAGTCGATCACGACCGGCGTCTGGCCGGACTCGATCGTCGCGGGCGACGGGTCGACCGGCTGGAAGTTGCCCGCCTGCTTGAGCTGCTTGAAGAACTCGACACCGGGAGCGATGTCGTCGGCGGAACCGCCGTTGCCCAGCGCCGCCATCATGACGCCGGAGAACGCGGCACCGGCCTGCGTCGGGTCGCCGTTGAGCGCGACCTTGCCCTTGTACTCGGGCTTGAGCAGGTCCTTCACGCTCGTCGGCGCCGGCACCTTCGCGGCGTCGTAACCGATCGACATGAAGCCGCCGTAGTCGCCGTAGTAGAGGCCGTCCGCGTCCTTCAGCTCCGCGGGGATGTCGTCCCAGGTGCTGACCTTGTACGGCGCGAACAGGTCCTTGTTTGCCAGCGCCACGTTCAGACCGAGGTCGAACACGTCCGGCGCGCGGTCGTTGCCCTTGAGCTGTTTGGCGGCGTTGATCTCCTCCTGCGAACTCGCGTCCGGCTGCGCGGAGTCGACCTTGACGCCGTACTTGGCCTCGAACGCCTTGATGATCTCGCCGTAGTTCGCCCAGTCCGGGGGCAGCGCGATGACGTTGAGCTTGCCCTCCTTCTTCGCGGCCTCGACCAGCTTGTCCATGCCCCCGAACTCGCTCGCCGACTTGGCGGTCCCGGCAGCGCCGGTCTGCGCCTCCTTGGCGGGCGGGGCGCCACAGGCTGCCACCGCCAGCACCAACGCGCCGACACCGATCAGTTTTGTGGTGACGTTCCCTCGCTTCAGCACAGGCGGAGGATTCGCGCGGATTGCTTTCGTTGTCAAGCCGGGCGCGCCGGTTGAGACCTTCTCGACTCCTACGGTGAATTCTTGGTCCCCTACGGGTTGCCCGTGAGCGCTTCCCGAGCTTCACTCAGATGTTGTCCCGTGATCCCGGTACCAGGATCGACGTGGATGAGCCGCGTGGTCAGGTGCCGTCGCTTGTGGACGAAATCCTCCCTGCGGGTGGCGTGGATCCCGAAGTCGTCGTCGAACCAGACGAGGGGCCACGCGAGCTCGGCGCCGGTGTCGTCGGCCAGCCGTCTCAACTGGTCGCCGTGATCGGGGTCGAGCCGCATTCCCTAACCTCGTCGGCATGAGACGTCTTTCCCTGCTCCTCCTGCTGTGCGCCGCACTGGCGGGCTGCAGCGTGATCAGCGACCTGACAGACCTGCAGGCCCGGCTGAAGGACGCCGGCTACACCGACGTCTCGACCGACCACGGGTCGGTCAACGGCGCCGACCGCATGGAGGTCAGGGCGGCCAGCTCGGACCCCATGCACTCCACCGACCAGATCGCCGAGATCGTCTGGGACAGCTACCCCCAGCACCTCGACCAGCTGTCGATCTCGCTGAACGGGACCTACGAGGTCTACAGCGAGGACGACCTGCGCAAGGCGTTCGGCGAGCGGAAGGTCACCGAGAAGCCCGACGACGACGCCGGCACGATGCAGACGGTCGCCACGTGGCTGATCGTGGGCGCGGTCGTGTTCCTGCTGTTCCTCGCGGGCATGGTCATCCTCATCGTGGTCCTGGTGCGCCGGTCACGCCGACGCCAGATGCCTCCACCGCAGTACCACCAGTAGTCGAAAACGCGGACTCCTGTTCGTATAAGGGGCATGTTCACCGACGAGGAGATCGCATACCTGCGCGAACAACCCCTGGCCCGCCTGGCGACGGTCAACGAGGACGGCCATCCGGACGTCGTCCCGCTGGCGTTCGAGTACGACGGCACGTACTTCTGGGTGGGCGGCGTGGGCGAGCAGGTCCTCCGGACCCGCAAGTTCCGCAACATCACCGCCGGCCGCCGCAAGGTGTCGCTGGTGATCGACGACCTGGTGTCCTTCACCCCGTTCATCGCACGGGCCATCCGCGTCTACGGCACCGCGGACGACCCGGTCGAACGCATGGGTCTGATGGGCCCCGGCCTCTACTGCCGGATCACCCCGACCAAGGCGTGGGCGTGGAACATGGCGGGCGAACCGGCCGGTGAGACCTGGTACGAACCGCGCCGATCATGAGGCGCGCCGGGCCAGGCACACGGCCGATTCGCCCCACCTGGCGCCGTAGAGCAGGCCCGGCAGCAGCCGCCGGAACCGCAGGTGGATCTCGCCGGCCCGGTCCACCGCGTGCTGGTTCCCCTTCGGCTCGGTGTCGGACCGCTGCATCACGCCGTCGAACGTCCGCACGAGCCGTTTGCGGTCGTGCTCGAACCGCAGGCGCAGGTCGAACACCTCGCACGGCCGTTCGGGCACGTGCAGCACGCACGGGTGCATCACGTCGCGGTTCGACAACCGGTACCGGACCGCGAAGTCGTGGGTCTCGCCGCGCACCAGCGGCTCGGCGGGGACGAGCGTGAAGCCGAGGCGGTCGGCACCACCGCGGTCCTGCAACGTGCCGCCGTACAACAGGTGCACGTCGACGTCCCGCCTGCGCACCGGGAACACGGCGGCGAACTCCAGCTGGTCCACCCCGTCCTGATCGACGACGACCTGGTAGCGCTCGAGCACCTCCGGCTGTCCCTGGTCGAGCACCACGGCCACGCTGAGCTCCGCGGTGTGCCAGCCTCCGTCGTCGCGCCGGGACGTCGTGGCGGCCAGCTCGGCCAGCTGGTCGACCGCCTCGTCGACGCGGCGGCGCACCGTGCGGGCGTCGCGGTCGATCTCGGCCGGCCACCCAGCTGACGCGTTCCTGGTAGAGCGGGTGCCGGACGTCGGGAATGAGCCCGAACGCCGCCCGTGCCGCGAACTGCAGGTCCTCCGGGAGCTGCTCGACCAGCTCGGTCAGCCTGGTGACCAGCTTCTGCCTCGCGGCGGCCGGGCCGTCGGCCCTGGTGATCCCGCACGCGGCGGCCAGCGCCGTGCCGACCTTGTCCACGATCCGTCCGGCGTGCACGCCCCGTCCCTTGCGAAGGGTCTTCAGCTCACGGACCAGGTTCGTCGTCATCTCCGCTCTCCTCCCCTTGTGCGCTCACGTGCGGCGGAGGCAGGTTGCGGTGGGCGTGTGGACGAGAAGTGGACACGCCGTGGATCGGTCAGACGTGGTCCGGTCGCAGGACCGTCCGCGCCACCGACGAGGCCAGCGCGAGGCCCAGGCGCACACCGTCGCGGCCGAGGAAGACCCGCGAGGTGCCGATGCGGTCGAGCGCCGGTTGGTCGACGGCCCCGAGCCCGAACGCGATCATCTCCGGGCACGACGCCATGGCGGTGAGCCGTGCCAGCGCGAGAGGCCACGCCGGATCGGTCGCCCTGCCGTCGGAGACGAAGAACAGGATCGGCCGGCGAACCCGGATTCGCTGCGCCTTGAGACTTTTCACATCGCGCTCGATGGTGTTGCGCAAGAGGGTGAACGCGGACCCGAAGTCCGACCCCGACTCCTGACGCGGCCTGATCATCTCCGCAGGCTCGATCGCAGGCAGGAGAGGCTGCACCACCAGCGATCTTTCCGCGAAAACGACCACGCAGAGCCGAATCTGGGCGGCCGCGCGCCGATCCGCGTGCACCACACCGCGGAACTCGCGCATTCCGGCGTTCACCTCGTCGATGTGGTCGGTCATCGAGAACGACACGTCGCAGACCAAGTAACACGGCAACACATCGGACACCATCCGGCTCCCCCTCACCGCCAAGCGTGATGCGGAGAACCGTTACCTGATCGCGTTGATCAAACGTGGACAAAAAGCTGATTCGGTGACACGCCACAGGGCCTTTGCGCGACATTCCTCCCAGATACAAGCTCGGACACCGAGGAGGACGGCGTGGAGTTCCGGATGCTGGGTCCGCTGGAGGCGTGGCACGGGCACACCTCCGTGTCGTTGGGGGACCAGCAGCAACGCTTCATCCTCGTCGTACTTCTCTTGCACGCGAACAAGCCCGTGTCACCCGAACGGCTCACCGAGATCGTGTGGCCCGACCAGCCGGAGCGCAGGACGCTGGTGCGCGGTTACATCAACAAGCTGCGCAAGGCGTTCGAGCCCACCGACGCGTCGATCGACACGACGCCGACCGGGTACGTGTTGCGCGTCGAAGAAGACCAGATCGACACCGTGCGGTTCGACCGGCTGCGCGCGGAAGCCGCACAGGCCGTGCAGGACAACGACCAGCGCAAGGCCGTCGGCCTGCTGCGCGCCGCCGTCGCGTTGTGGCGCGGCCGGTTCCTGGAGGACATCGACATCGACAGGGTCGGCGCGCGCCGTGATCTCCCCCGCCGACGGCTACACCGACGCGCTCGGCGACCTTGGCCGATCTGGAGCTCCTGATCGGCGACCACCGCTCGGCGCGCGACCGCATGCGCCGCGCACTGCCGACCGATCCGGCCAACCAGAGGTACGCCGAGCTCCTCATGCGCGCGCTGATCGCGGGCGGCGACGGCGTGGGCGCCAGCCGGGTCTACAAGAGCGCCTGCACCGCCCTCGCAGAGGCCGGTTATGAGCCGGGGTCGGTGTTGCGCAGGCTCGCGGCACGAGCCGAGCACGGCGAGCCCGTCAGTTCGCTGCCCTCCCGTCCAGGTGGGTTCACCGGCCGGGCCGGCGAGCTGAAGGCGATCGAGGCGGCCGCGGCGGGCACTGGCGAACGGCGCGCGGTGTGGATCAGCGGCGCACCTGGTGTCGGCAAGACCGGTCTGGCGTCGAGGCGGCGCACCGGCTGCGTCACCGGTTCCCGGACGGGCAGCTCCTGGTGCGGCTCAACGGGTTCACGCCGAACGTGACGCCGGTGTCCGTCTCGGACGCGCTCACCCAGCTGCTGATCGAGCTGGGCGTGCCGGCCGAGCAGATTCCGGACACGGTGAGCAGGAAGGTGACGCTCTACCAAACCCAGCTCTACGGCACGAAAACCCTGGTGGTGCTGGACAACGCCTTCTCGCCGGAGCAGGTCCGGCCGCTGCTGCCGGAGACGCAGGACTGCTTCGCCGTCGTGACGAGCAGGAAGATGGGCGATCCCGACATCAGCGAGCACGTGCGGCTGGCCCCGCTGCCGCCGCACGACGCATCTGAGCTGTTTCGGGCACTGACCGACCCGTTCCGCGTACACGGCAGGGCGGCGGACGTGGCAGGGCTCGTGAAGCGCTGCGGATACCTGCCGGTGGAGATCACGGTCGCGGCGGCGTTGCTGCGCAGGCACGACCGTTGGTCCCTGGACCACCTCCTCGGCCTGTTGGACGAGCAGGGACCGTTGCGGGAAGACGCCGCCGTGCACGCGTCCTATCTGCAGCTCAACGACCAGCTGCAGCAGGTCTTCCGCCTGTTCGGGCACTTGCCGGGACCCGATGTCGACCTCGTCGGCGCGGCGGCGCTCGTGGACCGCACCGTCGCGGACACCCGCAAGCTGCTCGACGAACTGCACGAGGTCTGCTTGCTGGAGGAAGTCGCACCCGACCGCTACCAGATGCTCGACTCGGTCAAGGAGTTCGCGGCCCGCGAAGCTCCACCAGCGGACGCGTTGGTGCGGCTGCTCGACTTCTACCTCGTCACACTGGCCAACGCGGTGGGCACCGCGTACCCCTTCGACCGCGCCGCCCCGCTGTCGGTACACCGCGAGAGTCCGCTCGGACTGCGGTTCCCAAGTGCGGACAAGGCGTTGGGGTGGATCACCGCCGAGCGCGAGAACCTGGTGGCCGCGATCCACCACGCCGGCAAGCACGCGCTGCCCGATCACGCCTGGCGGCTGGCGGTGCTGATCTGGCGGCACTTCAACACGGCGAACCGCTTCAAGGACTGGATCAGCGCCCTGGAGCTGGCCAGGGAGACCGTCGGTGCCGACAGCTACGGCCAGGCACACGTGCTGATGCGCCTTGCTATCGCGCACGATCGCCTCGGCAGGCACACCGAGGCGTTGGACCTCGCAGGCCAGGCGCTGCCGCTGTTCGCGGGGCTCGGCGACGTGCACGGCGAAGCGGCGACGCTGTGCACCATCGCGATCTCCACGATGCAACTCGGCGCGCACGAGGAGGCGATGCGGCATTTCGAGGCGGCGCTGGAGAAGTACGAGCAGTGCGGAGACCTTCGCGGCCAGGCGCACGCGTTGAGCTCGCTCGGCTACCTCAACGAACAGCACCATCAGTACGAGGTCGCGCTGCGCCAGCACGAAGCCGCGGTGCGGATCCAGCGGGAGATCGGATACCCACGCGGGCTGGCTCATGCGTTGAACAACCTCGGCGCGATCCGGCAGCACCTGGGAATGCTGGAGGAGGCGATTCCCGCTCACGTGGAAGCGCACGAACTCGCAATGCGGCTGGACGATGCCTGCGTGGCGGCCTACGCGTTGACCAACATCGCCGACGCCCACCGGCTGGCGGGCAGGTTCACCGAAGCCGTGCGTCACCACAGGCTGGCCGCCGAGGCCGCCGCCGGAGTGGACGACGCCGACCTGCGGGCCAGGCTCTTCCACGACAGGGCCGCCACGGCACGCGACGGCGGCGACCAAGCCGCGGCGCTACGGCTCTACCAGTCGTTGCTCGACCTCGCGAACAGCACGGGCAACCGCACCCACCGGTCCCACGGCGAAATCGGTGTGGCACGGACGATGCATGCGTTGGGCAGGCACTCCGACGCCGTGGCGCACTGGGAAGCGGCCGAGGCGGTGTACGCCGAGCTCGACCAGCCAGAGGCCGAGGAGGTGCGGGCCGAACGCGCGGCGTTGACCTGTGCGTGCGGTCAGCGGTGAGTCAGGAGTCGTTTCAGGTCGGGGTAGATCTCCCGCACCGCGGCGTGGTTGTGCCATCTGCCCAGGGTTCTGGCCAGCTGCCGCAGGTCCGTCCGGATGGTCGCCGAGTCGACGTGCGCCGCGTCGTCGATCGTGTCGGCGAGGACGCGGCAGCTGTGGTCGACCTCGCCTGACAACGCGTAGGCGAGTGACCGGCGCGTACCGAATCGGGCCCTGGTGCGACGCGAAGAGACCGGCACCAGCGTGAGCTGCCTGTCCAGCACGGTCGCGGCCTCGGCGTTGAGCCCGAGGTCGGACAACGCCCATCCCCTGGCCAGTTCCAGCGGATCAGGCGCGGTGGAGCCGAGCACGGGATACGGGCTGTCCTGCGGTGCGGCGTCCATCAGTTGCACGGCGCGGTCGAACGCGCTTTCCGTGGCGTACCGGTCTCCTGCGAGCGCGTGGCCCTGCGCCTCACGTCGCGCGGCGAGCGCGAGGACTCGTGAACCGGCCCTGCCGATCCACTGCGCCTGCTGGGCGAGACTGATCGTGCTCTGGGCGTCCTGCCGGTACAGAGCCAGCCCTGCCTCGCGGACGAACGAGTAGCTCGCGATGTCCGGGTCTCCTGCCGCACGAGACAGCTCCGACGCCTGCCTGGTCCACCACAGCGCGCCCTGCTCGTCACCGGCCTCCTGGCTCATCCAGCCCGTGTACTCGGCGATCCGCGCGGCGAGCCGCAGCAGGTGCGTGCCGACCGGTCCGGCGTTCTCGCGCGCGAGCCCGTGCACCGTGTGCTGCAAGGCTTTCAGCGGTTCGACGACCACCATCGGGCTGGTGCGCAGACCCAGCCCTCTCAGATGTTCGAACGAGGTGCGCATCCCCGCGATGACCTGTTCGTCCGGAGCCGGCCGCGGCCCGGTGCCCGCGAGCGCCCCGACGCCGAGCATCGTGCCCACCACCAGCACCTGCCGCCGGCCGACCGCCGGAGCGTTGTGCATCGCGGCCTCGATCAGGCGGCCGCCGACGTCCAGCACGCCGTCGCAGAGCCTGGCCACGGTCGGCGTGGGTGGTTTGACGTCGTTCTCGATCTTGCTGAGATAGCCCTTGCTGTAATGAATCAGCTTCGCCAGCTGTCCCATCGACAGTCCCGCGGCGATGCGGTATTCCCGCAGCAGCTCACCAAAAGTTTCGGCCACGATTGCCTCCCGCTCCGGCGTCAGCCGAGTACATCACCCTGAACGTCCCTGCGCAATCGCCCCGGCCTTCTCGTTGAATGGCCGGGGCGCATTCGCGACTACCTCAGTCGTGCCACGGGTTGCCGCCACCGTTCGGCGTCTCCGTGGTGGTCGTGGTGGTGGGAGGCGGCGGCGGGGTGTCGTCCGCGTTGGCCGCGACGCCACCGGAAACAGCGCCGGCGACCGCGAGAGCGGTCACCAGCGTGGTGGCACCGGCAATGAAAGTGGACACGATTTTGGACATGACGAATCCTCCGAAGGAAATCGCAATTGATTTCGGGATTTCGCCCGCCGTTTGCGGGCTACTTCGAGGATTCATCTTCAAAAACCGCGGAACCAGGTGTTTCCCGTTGCCCACCGAGGTGGTCAACACGTCCACTCCTCATCCACTTCTGGTCAACACCCGGCCCGGATGCTGCGCGCAGCCGGCCACCGGCCGGTCTTCGAGGAGGAGGTTGGAGTGATCGAACCCGCGACCTACGACATCGCCGTGTCGTTCGCAGAGGAACAGCGCGCCGTGGTCGACGAGGTGGTCGAGGCGTGCCGGCAGCGCGGCCTGACCGTGCTGGAGAGCAACGATCTACCGCAGGCGCAGGTGCGCTTCTTCGTGCCGTTCGTGTCCACTGTGGATGATCTCACGGTGAACGAGCACGTGCTGCCGGTCCTGACCGGCGAGGTTCCCACGTCGTTGCCGCACGTGACCTACCTGCGTGCCGACGAGCACCTCGTCGACGCCCTGGTGACCCGGGTCGAGGCCGCCGAGACCGCGGGCCTGGGCCGGGTACCCGTCGCCGAAGTGGCGGCCACGATCAAACAACCGCCGAACACCGCTCTGCGCCAGCTGGCCGAGCAGTTCGCCATAGCGTCACCAGGGCTCACCAAGCGCGGCCTGGCCGGCACCATGCACCTGGGCGACACCACGATCGCTGTCCGCGTGGAACGGTCGGGCGACACGGTGTACGCGCTGGAAGTCCAGCGCGGCGGCGACGAGATCGTGAACTTCGTCGTCCTCGGCGGCTCCACCGAGCTGTTCCCCACTCTGTGCCAGCGAATCGAGGACATGCTGGCCGCAACCGAGCACTGAGACGCGAAAAGGGCGGTGCCCCCGTCGGGGGCACCGCCCTTTCTCACTTCCTGGCCCGCTCCACCACTTCTTCCAGCCGCAACGGACTGGGCGGGTGATGACTCAGGCACAGCGGCGCGCGCATCCGCCGGAACCCGAACGTGTCCCCGGTGACGTAGAACTGCCCGCGCTCCAGCCGTGAGATGTCCGCGACCGAACTTCCCTTGGCCCGCGCCATATCCGTAGCCGCAGCGATCTGCGCCGGACTGTTCAACCGCCCGAAGAACTGCGTCGTGGCGTTGCCGGTGATCTGGTTGTGCACACCTTTAGGCGCCTGCGTGGCTAGCAACAACCCGAGCCCGTACTTACGAGCCTGTGAGGCCAGCAAAATCGTGGTCTGCGTACTGGCCGTAACCCCACCGGACGGCGCGATCGTCTGCGCCTCGTCCATCACCATGAGCCCACCGAGCGGCCGATCCACCGCCGGATTCCGCTTGATCCAGGCGAACACCTCCAGCTGCAACTGGCTGATGAACCCCTGCCGCTGCTCATCGGACGGCAACCCGACAAAGCTGATCACCGAAACTCGCGCACGCTTACCGCGCGCCGGCGTGAGCAACAGCCCGGGATCAGTCGGTTCCCCTTGCCCGCCAAGCAAAGGATCGTTGACCATGGCGGCCCTCAACGTCTCCGCGA
Organism: Lentzea indica; assembly: GCF_012184385.1. Taxonomy (GTDB): domain Bacteria; phylum Actinomycetota; class Actinomycetes; order Mycobacteriales; family Pseudonocardiaceae; genus Lentzea; species Lentzea indica. The sequence continues at coordinate 7,734 of NZ_VSRL01000118.1, read as the reverse complement.
GATCAGCCGCCGTAGCCGCCGCCGACTGCAACTTGCTCACCCCTTCCGGCAACTCAGCCAGCAGATCCACAAACCCGTTGAGGTCCCTCCTGTCCCTGAGCGCGTAGTGCTTCAACGCCTCCTTGAGCACAGCCCGCCCCCTGACAGCGAACTTCGTCCCGTTGGCGATCCGCGCGTGAGGCATCAACCGAGCTACCGCGGCCTCAACTGCCGCAACGAACTCGTCCTCGTCCCCACGAACCTCGGCAAAATCAGGCAACGGATGAAAGCTCAACGGCCGCCCACTGGCCCGCCCCGGCGTCCACACGACGACCTCGGTGTTCTCCAGATACTCAGAGGCCGCCTCTCGGTCCCCCGGCCGCCACTCCCCAGGCGGCTCAGGCCAAGCATCCCCGAGCCGCGCCAGGTCGTTGTTGGGATCCAGCACGATCGCCGAAACCCCGCGCAACGCGCACTCCTCCACGATCCGGCGCAACAACACCGTCTTCCCACTGCCGGATCCCGCGAACACGATCGCGTGCTTGCGCAACGACTCCAGCTCGATCCGGATCTCCCCGTCCATCCCGAGCACGATCTCGCCAGGACTCGCCGCCGGCTGCTGCTGCGGCGGTTTCGGCTGCTGCGTCCGCGGCGGAGGGCGAGTCTCCTGGTGGCTCGCCGCCGTGCGTTCCTGGCCGGGCAGCACCGACCGCAGGAACGTGGTGCTGCTGGCGGGTTTCCGCGCCACCAGCCAGGCGAGCAGCTGGTGGGTCTGCACCGCGCAGATCTCCTTGAGCGCGCTGAACGTCCTCAGGTCGTCGTCCGTGATGTCGACGCACCGGCCGCCCGCGCTCTCCAGTTCGGCGACCAGCCTTTGAGTCACCGTGCCGGTCCAGCCCTTGGCCCCGTTGCGAATGATGATCAGGTGCCTGCCGCTCCCTCCGTGAGATCCCTCCGCGGCAGCACGGGCGTCGCGCAGTTTGCGCAGGACCCGGTTGCCGTGGCTGCTCGCGATGAATCGCAGACCCCAGCGCTCCTGCGTGTCCAGCTCCTCGTTCACGGTGAGCCGCAGACCGGCGTGCAGCCGCATGTCGTCGGAATGGGGCTCTGGATGCCACCGCAGCTCGTCGTTGCCGACCTCGGTGATCCAGGACTTCAGCCCCGCCAACAGCAACGCCGGCAGGACCTCGTCCTCGTTGTGCGGCCTGACCTCCGCCGCGGTGATCTCGGCCGTCCGCTTCAGGTGCTCGAACCTGGCGTCGAGCTCGGCCAGGTAGTCCGGCTCCGGCCCGGCGGGAACCGGTGCCGTCACGACCTCGGACGGCGGCGGCTCGTCGAACGAGCCCAGTTCCCTGATCTCGCCGTACAGACAGGCTTCCGCGTGCTGGTGCACGCGCTTGAGCAGCTGACGCGGCGTGCGGGAGGACCAGTTCGCCGGATCGAACGCGCTGGGCGCCACGGGCCAGGTCGGATGCGGCGGGGTGATGCCGTTGCGCCGGTACATCACGCCGAGCCACTTCTCGACGAGCTTCCTTCCCAGTGCGGGATCGGCGATCGAGGCGAGGATCGGGGTCGTGGTGAAGCGATCCTCGACGGTGTCGCTGGCGATCGACTTCAGCATCTTCCACGTGTTGGGCAGACACGCCACCACCGTGATCGTGCGCCGCGTGGTCTCGCGCAGCTGCATCAGTCCGTCTGAGATGTCGGCGATCTCCTGCACGAGCTCGGGGTTCGTCACCACCTCGCCCGTCGCGTCCTGCCCCTTGTTCACCAACGTGTCCAGCTGGTCGACGGCGATCACGCAGGGGCCGGTCATCGCGAGGACCCGCGAGACGTCGCGGACGAGCGTTCTGGACGGGTTCGCCTCGGCCGGCAAGCCCCAGCGCCGACGTTCCTCGCTCGTCTCGTCCACACCCTTCAGGTAGGACTTGCCGACGTCGGAGTGTTCCGAGCCGTACAGCACGAGCGCTCGAATCGTGTCTCCACACTCGACCGCGATCCTGCTGTCCACTGTGCGCAGTCCGTTGAGGAAGGTCCGGAGGTGTTCCGGTGTCAGCGGTGCTTCGCCCACCACGGCCCGCGCCACCTCTGCCGACACGTCGGCGCCGAGACACAGCTGGCGCAGCAGCACGGTCAGCTGAATGTCGCCCTCGTCGTTGGACCGCCGCAGTTCACTGCGCATGGCGTCGGCGACGTCGTCCCAGAACGCTTTCCCGGACGTGACCTCAACGAGGAAGAAGTAGCCGCCCTGCTGCTGGACCGTGCGCCGCACCGAACCCAGCAGGTGCGTCTTGCCGACACCCTTCTCCCCCTGCAGCACCAGACCACCGATGCTCGGCCCGACACTGGCCCTGGCGTCCGTGATGCCCGCTCGCAGGCGATGCTCTGCCCTGGTGTGCAAACCCTCGACGTGGAAGGGCGATGCGTGCCAGACGTCGTCCGGCGTCTCGGCCGAGTTGAAGCGCACGACCGCCAGCGCTTCGCGCAGGTGCTCGGTCATGATTCCTCGATCGCCATGAGGTGCTTGTCCTCGCCGCCGATCCGGATCGCGGCCGCGTGGTCCTCCTCGGTCAGCACCTTGCGGTTCGAGTCGGGAACCAGGTGCACCGACCCCGTCTTCACCATCTTCAGCAGGGTCTCGTCCACCTCCTCGCGCTCCGCGCCGTCGAGCCGCGGACGGATCTTCGCCAGCCGGACCCAGTCCTGGAAGCCGTCACCCAGCTCCAGGTACACCTGACGGATCAGCTCCTCCAGGCCGCGCGACCGGATCGCCTCGACGAGCAGGCCGCGTTCGCGCAGGAACGGGACCATGCGCCGCAGCAGTTCCTGGTTCACGCGCGCCTGCGGCCCCACGCGTGCGGGCAGCTCGCTTTCGAGGAGGTGGGTCATGCACCAGTCGATGCCCTTGTCGGTGATCTTGTGGATGTACCGCCGACCCTCCTTCGAGGTCTCCAGGAGCTTGTCCCGGTTCACCGCGTCGCGGTCCTTGGGCAGGAGCGTGATCTTGTAGGTGTCCTTCAGCTCCACATTGGGCACTTCCCGATTGGCCAGCATCACGACCATCAGTGCCGACTTGGCGCTGGTTGCGTACGTCTCCGGCATCACGCCGCCCCTTCAGTTGGTGAACGCGTTGATTCGTCGCTCGATCCGGGCGAGCAAGGCGCTCACCTCGGTGCGCAGCTGCACCGGCACCGCCACCCCTGTCCCGTTGCGGTGCGGCTTGCTGAGCAGCAGCAGGTCGGCTGACCGGTCGCGCAGCAGGTCCATGTCGCCGTCGTCGAGCGCGCCCGCCATGCCCCTGACCGTTTCCTCGACCAGCTCGAACCTCCCGGCGTACGGAAGTTCGTCCGGCACTTCACGCAGGGCGCCTCGGCGCTCTTCAGCGCTTCGTGGTCCGGTTCTGTCTCGGGGGCGGGGGTCGCCGTGATCAGGTCGTACAGCTCCCGCGCCACCTGGACCGGCCGAACGCCAGGATCGAACTCCAGGTGCTGGAGGTTGCGCAGGAAGCCGGGCAGCAGCTCACGGTCCGTGCCACGGGTCAGCACGCAGAACATCCGCCGCTCCGCGCCGTCCGGGCCGAGCGTGCGGCGCATGAACCGCTCCGCCTCGGTGAGCTGCCAGCGGCTCAGCTCGCCGTGCACCACGAGGCACAGGTGTTTCGCGGGATCAAGGGCCTGGTCGAGGATCCCCGGGTCGCCAGAGACCGACCTGAACGTCGTCGTCCCGAGCAACTGCAGCTCGGTGATCAGCGCGGTACTGGTCTGCCACATCGTCCTGGGGCTCGACACCATCAGGTCCGTGTCGAACTTCCGGCGCCGCGACTTCGCCGCCGCCACGTAGGCATCGCGGTTGTCGGCCAGCAGGTCGGTCCGGTCGAACTCCTGCGCGATCACCGCGGTGACCGTCTCCAGCGCGAATGAGATCTGGTTCGGTGACGGAGAGAGTTCCTCCAGCACGGGCAACAACTCGCCGAAGCTCCAGTAGGAGATGTAGGGCACCGTGAGGTGCCGCAGCATCTGTTCCGGCTTCACGCTCTTGACCAGCCAGTTGCGGAAGAGCGGCGCAACGACCTTGGCGGACTTCTTCTGCCAGCCGGCGGCACGTTCGTACTCCACCGTGTTGTCCAGACGGGACAACACGGGCATCACCTGGTGCCGAGGCCTGTCGTAGGGCAGCCGGTCCCTGGCCTTGTCGGCGAGGTGAGCGATGTCCACCACGTCGTTGAGGTTCTGGTCGTTGGCGGTGAACACGACCACCAACCGGTCCGGCAGCTGGGCGGTGCAGATGCTCGCGATGTCCGAGACGCCCGTGCGGCTGTCGATCAGCACGAAGTCGTACTTGGCGGTCCACCGCTCGCGGTACTCCTCGAGGTGCGCCGCGAACCCACGGCGGTACAGGTCCTCCCAGTTGATCGCCTGCATCCGGCGCGAGTACGAGACATCGAGCTTGCGTTGCTCGACCCTTCCCGCCGCGATCAGGTCGAGCACCCCGTCGACACCGACTCGCACCTCATGAGCAGCCGGCATCCGCACTCCGGCGAGGTATTCCTGCGCGATGTCGACCACGCCGCTCTCCGGCGGTTTGGCCAGATGCGGTTCGAAGTAGAGATGAAGGCCGGGTGCTTCGAGATCCCAGTCGACAGCCAGCACGCGATAACCCCAGCGTGCGAGCAGGACCGCGGTGTTGGCCAGCGTGAAGCTACGTCCAACGCCGCCTTTGTAGGAGTAGAACGTGATCACGGTTCCGGTCATCACTCGAACCTCGGTAACGGCGGCGGCGGAATGAGCACCGGATTCGGCCGTTCCACGATCGGCCAGTCCGGACTCCACGGGGGCACCTGCTTCGCCAGCTGCACCAGGTCGCGTGCCAGCACCCTGATCTGCCGGCAGAAGGGGAGGTAATCGACGGAGTCCTGGTAGACGGGATCCGGATGGGCGTATTCCTTGAAGTCCTGCCACGAACGCATTCGCTCGTCGGTTGGAAAGTTGTCGGAATCCGAGTAGAGGATGGGATAGATCAATCCCTGGGAGATGCCGGCGCCGGCGAGGCCGAGCATGGCCTCGCGTGCCCGCATGCTCTCCAGCTCCGCCATGCACCAGCCCGACTCGAAGTAGTGCGGGGTTAGAAGCTGGATCATGATCTTGCTGTGCCGCAGCGAGTTCTCCAGGTTGTACGCCCACTCCACCGCCCGCGGCATGGTGCGGTCCATGTACACCTTCGGCGCGGGCGCGCACTCGTCAGCGAGATACTCGACGAGTTTGTTGTAGAAGTGGGTCAACAGCCATTTCTGCACACTGCCCTGACGGCTGTAGCTGATGAAGAAATCGTACTTGTAGGACACAGCGCACAACGGTAGATGCGCCACCCGGTTCAATAAAAGACAAAAAAGTGGGCATTTTCGGCCGTTCCGACCAAAAATTGGACAAAAACTGGCCGACCACTCGTGACGGGCCGCGAACAGCAAGAAGCCCTCGATCACATTTGATCGAGGGCTTCTCGGGTGAGTGGACGATACTGGGATTGAACCAGTGACCCCTACCGTGTCAAGGTAGTGCTCTCCCGCTGAGCTAATCGTCCGAGCGGATGACGAGACTCGAACTCGCGACCCTCACCTTGGCAAGGTGATGCGCTACCAACTGCGCTACATCCGCGTTGCTCCCCGGTTTCCCGTGGTGCGAGAGGAACTTTATCCGACGGTCCCCCGAACTTCCAAATCGGCTGATCTTGAGCGTGGGAGACCGCCGGCAAGCCCCTGGAACGGCAGCGGGGCCAGGTGCGATGTGCACCTGGCCCCGCTGTTGATCCGATGGACGATACTGGGATTGAACCAGTGACCCCTACCGTGTCAAGGTAGTGCTCTCCCGCTGAGCTAATCGTCCGAGGCGGAGACGGGAATCGAACCCGTGTACAGGGCTTTGCAGGCCCTTGCCTAAGCCACTCGGCCACTCCGCCAGAACATGGATCCACGGCGTTACCACCGGGAACCCACAGAGCGGATGACGAGACTCGAACTCGCGACCCTCACCTTGGCAAGGTGATGCGCTACCAACTGCGCTACATCCGCGTACATCACTGACTTCGTGATGTTGAAACAAACCTTATACGAGGGGTTCAAGCCAGTTCCACCGGGGGTACCCGCACCGCCTTCACGGGCCCCCTACCTCGGGTGATTCAGCTGAGGTCGTTCGAGATGAGGTGCGTGAGCGCCTCGTCGACGTTGACCCAGAGGTGCTCGTTGCCCGGCACGACGACGTCGTATGTCCGGTCGAGGAAGTCTGCGAGTTCCTGGGCGGACGCCTCGAACATGGCGTGCCCGGACGGCGAGCTCAGCTCGATCACGACGACCTCGGGGTCGTCGGCGGCGGGGCGGATCCGGACGTCACCGTCGCCGGCGTCGGCGATGAGACCGTCTGCGAGCAGGTCGCGGGCGTACACCCACTCGACCCAACCGGCGCGGCCGGTGCGGAACGCGGCGACGACCGCGTACGGGTCCTTCGTGTCGTATCGCAACTCCACTTGAACCGGGACCGCGGGGGTCCTCGGCGCCAGCAGGTCGAAGACCGCTGTCGAGCGGAGCGTCACGTGATCGTTGCGCATCGTCGTTACCCTCTTCTCCCTTCCCGGTCAATGAAACGACCGAGCACCTTAGTTGTGACGTGCATGTGGCGAGGAACGCTCGCGAATCGGGCGCAGATCACCCCATCGGGTCAGCTTGACTGCGCACGGCGACCGCTTGCACGCACTCCGTGTCCTCCTCGCTCGTTAGCCCGCGTTCAGCGACTCCCATCTTGCTGGGTCTAACCTGAACCCGGTACCGGCTGTTGCGCGAATGTTGGACGTGAGGACATCTCTGGTGGCTGACTCGCCCGGTCCACCCGTTGCGCCACGCGACGGCCGGCCGACCGATTTCGAGCTCGTGCAAAGGCTCGCACAGGGCGATCGGCAGGCGTTCGGCGAGCTGTACGACAGGTACGGCACACCAGCATATTCGCTGGCCAGACGCATCTGCGTAGACCCCGACCTGGCCGAGGACGTCGTCCAAGAAGCCTTCCTCGCGCTTTGGCGGCACCCCGCCAGGTTCGACCCCACCCGCGGAAGTTTCGGCACCTGGCTGATGACCTTGGTGCACCACCGCGCGGTGGACGCCGTACGCAAGGAGAACACTCAACGTCGTCGGACTGTTCCCCTCACCGACGACGTTTCACCACCTGCCGAAGGTTCCGACCACGCTGCGTTGATCAGCGTGGTGAGCGCCGAGGTGAGGGCGGCATTGCGGACGTTGCCGGAAGAGCAGCGCCAAGTCATCGCACTGGCCTATCTCGGCGGCTACACGCAATGCGAAGTCGCGAAGCTGACAGGCGTCCCTCTGGGGACTGTGAAATCGCGCACGTTCGCGGCGATCAGACGCCTGAGAGGCACGTTGGGGAACTTGTGGGCCGGCGAGACCGGCGAGACGACAGGAGTTCACCGGTGAACGGCGAGTTGTGCGCTCACGAGGAGCTCGCCGTCGGCTGGGCGATGCACTCCTTGGAGCCGGACGAGGAAGCAGTGGTCCGCGACCACCTGCCGACCTGTCCCACGTGCCAGCGCACGGTGCGCGCGACGCAGGAGGTGCTCGCGGGCATCGGTGGCGCTGTCCGCCAGGAGCAGCCACCGCCCCGCCTGCGCGCGAGGCTGATAGAACAGATCGAGCACATCCCGCAGACGTGCCGCCCCGCCACACCGCGCCCACGCGCACCATCGACCATGCCTGAC
>NZ_VSRL01000117.1 GCF_012184385.1 Lentzea indica | reverse complement strand
AGATCCGCGTTCGGCTGGCGTTCGAGGTCGGTCGACGCGCGGGACCGCAACAGGTGCAACGCCGCCGTGCGCGCGCCGTCCACCAACGCGGCGCTTCGGGCTGCGTCGACCGGACCCGTCACCTCGACCCAGACAGACCCGAGCAGCTCCCGGCCCGCGCGCACGGCGGCGACGAGCCGGTTGCCCAGCTGCGGGGTCAGCTTCGGGACGAAGATCGGTTCGTCGGACGACGCGAGGTGGGTGAACACGCCGAACTCGTCGAGCGCGCGACGGGCCTCCTCCGGAACGCGACGGCCGAGAATGGTCTGGACGCGCACCGGGTCCACGTCCTCCTGTCGGTAGGAGTACGCGAGCACGCGGGACTGCTGGTCCTCGATCGTCACCGGGCCGCCCACGACACCCGCGATCACGTCGGCCAGGCCGAACAGGTCGCCGGTGCGCGTACCGCCGTTGACCAGCGTCTGCGTGACGTTCGCAAGCTGGCTCCACGGCACGGAGGGATCCACGAGCAGCACAGCCGCGCCGGACTTGCGGGCGGCGACGACCACGCGTTCGTCCAACGGCGGCTTGCCGTGCAACACCACGGCGGAGGCCACGGTCGAAGACACAAGACGCGCCGCGGCAGCGACCGACGGCGTGCCCAGTCCGAGGAGAACATCGCCTGCCGTGGCCGGCGTGTTTTCCGCCGGATCGTGCAGGGCAACCCCACGTAGCTCGACGTCACGGCCCCTGGGCGCGCACGCCAGATGCGTGCCCAGACTGCCGAGCACGTCTACGAGGCGATCAAGGGCGACCACTCGCGGATGTTAACCGCCGACCGGGTGCCCCAAGCGTCACTCGGACGTGGGACCATGTGACACGTAGCCAATAGAGTTAAACGAGGTGGTGTCGTGAGCAGTCCCGACCGGGACGACACCCCGGTGTTGATCACCGAGGCGGCCCCGTCCTACGAGGAGCAGCACGCCGCCCGGCGCAAGAAGTACGCGATCATGATGAGCCTGCGCTTCCCGTGCCTCATCCTCGCGGCGCTGTTCGCCAACACTTGGTGGCTCGCCCTGTTCTTCATCGTGCTGTCCGTGCCGCTGCCGTGGATGGCCGTGCTGATCGCGAACGACAGGCCACCCCGCAAGGCCGAGAAGGCCAACCGCTACGAGGTCGAGCGCCGCGCCATCGCGCCCAAGAGCACCACCGTCATCGACGGCTGACTCGCCGCAGAACCCGCCAGACCCGGCCGCCCATCGACGCCGCCCACCCCTTTGCAACGAGTCTTTTGCGGACGACGTCCAAAGAGTCATTGCTAAGGGGCAGGTCAGCGGGGGCGCGGGAACTGATATATCGGGTGAACGGTCTCAGCGTGGTGGTTGGGCGCCGACGACGCTGACCGCGCGGGAGCCCGCGCGGACGCCGCCGAGCAGGGCGTCGCGCTTGGACGCGCCCGACAGCCAGGCTGCGAGGAAGCCGGCGTCGAAGGCGTCGCCGGCACCGGTGGAGTCGACGCACTCAGTGGTTTCAGCGGGGACTGAGACAATCTCGTCGGCGTCGACCCACGACGCGCCGTCCGCTCCCGAAGTCACCACGACCGTGCCGACGTGCGTGAGCAGTGACTTCGCCGCCGCCGGTTCGGAGGAGCCGGTGAGGGCGACGAGTTCGTCGGCGTTGGGCAGCAGGAGGTCGACGCCGCGCACGTCGTCGAGGAAAGCCTCTGCGGAGTGGATCAGGACCGCGGCCTGCGGGTCCACAGATGTCGTCCAGCCCGCGGCGCGCGCTGCCTCCAGCACGGCCAGGCCGGCGGGGCGGGACGTGGCGTCCAGCAGCACGTAGCCGGACAGGTGCAGGTGGCCGTCGGTGCCCGCGAGCAGGCCGGGGTCGAGGTCGGCGGGGGAGAAGCGGGCGTTCGCGCCGCGGTCGGGCAGCATCGAGCGCTGGCCGTTCTCGTCGACGAGGACGACCACGCAGCAGGTCGCGAGGTCCTGGTCGACCGCGAAGGCGCATCGGACGCCCGCGGAGGTCAGTTCGGAGTGCACCTGGCGGCCGGCCGAGTCGGCGCCGACGCGGGCCACCAAAATCGGCGATGCACCGCACGCGGCCAGCCACACGGCCGTGTTCGCGCCCGCGCCACCCGGCTCGATGGTCACCTTCGCGCGCACGTCACCGCCGTGGGCGATGGGGCCGCTGTGGCGAGCGACGACGTCCAGGCCGGCGTCGCCGACGACAACGACTGGCCTCACCTGAAGAGCTCCACCGCGACGGCAGCGGCGACGGTGGCGTTGTTGACGACGAGTTCCTCGTTGGCGTCGAGGCTCACGCCTTCGCTCGCGGTGTGGAAGTGCTCGAGGAGGACCGGCGAGACGTCCTTGCCGCGCACGTCCTGGTCGACCAGCTTCTGCAGGCCCTCGGCCAGCAGCCGGTCGTGCAGGTCGGAGTCCATCTCGAACGCGGCGGGGATCGGGTTCACCAGCAGCATGCCGCGCTCGCCCGCCGCGAACACCGCGGCGGCCTCGGAAGCGTTCTCGACGCGCCACGGCACGTCGAACTCCGACTCGCGGCGGTAGAACGCGGGGAAGCGGGAGGTCTGGTAGCCGATGACCGGCACCGAGCGGGTCTCCAGGACCTCGAGGGTCGCGCCCATGTCCAGGATCGACTTCACGCCAGAGCAGACGATCAGCACCGGCGTCGTCGCCACCACGTCGAGGTCGGCCGACACGTCCCACGTCTCGCGGGCGCCGCGGTGCACGCCACCGAGGCCACCGGTCGCGAAGACGCGGATGCCCGCCTGGTGGGCCAGGGCCGCGGTCGAGGCCACGGTCGTCGCGCCACTTCGGCCCAGTGCGTAGGCGGCGCCGAGGTCGCGCAGCGACAGCTTGGCCAGATCACCCGCGTTGCACACGCGGTCGAGCTCAGAAGAAGAGAGGCCGACGTGCGGCACCCCGTCGAGCACGGCGATCGTCGCGGGGACGGCACCGGCTTCCCGCACGACCTTCTCCAGGCGTGCGGCGACGGCGAGATTGCGCGGCGCGGGCAGCCCGTGGGACAGGATGGTGCTTTCAAGGGCGACGACGGGCCGGTTCTCGGCCAGTGCGGCGGCTACTTCTTCGGCGATGTGCAGCGTGGTCACGAGGGGACATCATCCCAGGTACCCTGGGCGCGTGAGCACCCAGACTCTCCCCGAGGTCGACGTCCGGCCGGAAGGCACCGACCACACCGGGGACGACGCCCCGAAGATGTTCCACTACGTGCGCAAGGCGAAGATCGCCGAGAGCGCCGTGATGGGCACCCACGTGGTCGCGCTGTGCGGCGAGGTCTTCCCGGTGACGAAGTCGCCGAAGCCTGGTTCGCCGGTGTGCCCGGAGTGCAAGAAGATCTACGACAACCTGCCTGCCGGCGGCGGCGAGTAAGCCTCCAGAACAGCTGACAGCGGCGCCTGGTGCCTCGATCTGACTCGAGGCACCAGGCGCTGCTGTTCTCCTGCGTCTTGGTTCGTGTGACCAGAGTGTGAGTGGGCGGCGGATATGTTTCGCGCGCACTTCAGCCCTGCGAAGGCGATAACCGAAGACCTGGGGGGACGCGTTGAGACACGCGTGGTTCAGCGCTGCGCACAGACGCACGCGCAGACAGATCAGCCTGCTGCTCGTCCTGCTTGTTGCCCTGCCGATCCTGTCCGGCGCCGAGTCGCCCTACGGGTGGTCCGGTGGCTTGCCGCTGGGGGCGTCGACCTCCGCACCGGAGCAACGCAGCGGCACCGCGGACGGTTCCACCCACGAGGCTCCGGCGGAGTCCACCCGGATCAACCGCGACCTGCCCAAGCGCGACCAGCCGAGGCCGAAGAACGCGGTCGCCGACCAGCCCGGCCCCCTGCCCGAGGTGAAGATTCCCGGGGCGGAGGAGGACCGGAAGGTCACGCCGAAGGTCGAGAAGCCGGTCCTCCCCGCGATCGACAAGGACGCCGTCGAGCGCCCGCAGGATCGCACCGAGACCACCCAGACGTTCGACAACCCGGATGGCAGCCGCACGCTGCGGCTGCACACCGGGCAGGCCAACGTGAGGCAGCCGGACGGCTCCTGGCTCCCCGTGGACATGACCCTCGTCCCCGCCGGCGGCAGGCTGAAGCCGAAGATGTCCCCGATCGGCCTCAGTCTCGGCACCGGTAGCGGGGACGGCGCGCTCGTCCAGATCGACGTCGACGGCGACCACAGCATCAGCTACGGCATGCGCGACGTCGCCAACGTGCCCGGCGAGGCCAGCGGCGCGCAGGTGACCTACCGCGGTGTCCGGCCCGGCACCGACCTGAGGCTCACCGCCGCCCGCGGCGGGGTGAAGGAGGACCTGCTGCTCGCCTCCGCGGCGGCGCAGTCCTCCTACTCGTTCACGTTGAAGCTCAAGCGCCTCACCCCGCGCATCGACGTCCTCGGCGGAGTCGAGCTCGTGGATGGCGACAGGATCGTCGCGACCATCCCCGCCGGCGTGATGGACGACGCGGCCGGTGTGCGGTCCACCAGCGTGAAGTACGGCCTCGACAAGATCGCTGACGACACCTGGGTACTGCGTGTCGACGCGGACCAGGCCTGGCTGCGCGACGCCGCCCGCGTCTTCCCGGTGACCATCGACCCCACCATCGCCCGGTTCGACACCGACGCCGACGCCATGTTCGTCCGCTCGAACGGCTTCGGCGGTGCCAACGGCGGGCTCGAGGTCGGCAGGGTCGACGGCAACCCGGTCTCCCGCACCTACCTGCACTTCGCCAACGCCCAGAACGCGTTGCGCAACCACTATGTCGTCAGCGCCTCGCTGGCTGTCGACAACGTCTTCTCGACGAACTGCACCGCGCGGTCGGTGTCGGTGTTCGAGGTGACGCAGCCGTGGTCGTCGTCGATGAGGTGGCCGGGTGCCGCCGTCGGCCAGTCGCTGTCGTCGCAGACGTTCGCGCACGGCGGTGCAGCCGGTACGGCGTGCAGCAACCCGGCGTGGGTGTACTTCGCACTCGATCCCGATCTGATGACGCGGTGGACGCACGGCTCTGCGCTGGCGCACGGCCTGTCGTTGCGCATGTCCGACGAGACGCTGCGCGAGGGACGCCGTTTCGCGTCGGCCAGCACCGTGAACAAGCCGTACCTGGAGGTCCGGTACTCGCCGGAGGGTGCCTCCTACGAGGCCACGGGCGTGACGCTGCCGTCCAACGTCAAGGAGGGCAAGCTCAGCGCCAAGGTCACCAACATGGGTTCGTCGACGTGGTCGGCGGGCGGCGGTGTCCACTTCGGATTCATCATCAAGCAGGGCGACCGCGAAATCGCGCGCCGCAACGGTTACCGCGCTGATGTCGCCCCGATGGCGACGCATCAGTTCGTGGACCTGCCAGTCCCGGCGCTCGCACCCGGCGACTACGACGTTTTCCTGACCATGTTCAACCCGGACGGCGCGGACTTCCGGGACGTGCACGGCGTGCCGTACGGGCGGATGCCGATCACCGTTTTCAACCGCGCGCCCAGCACGAACTACCAGCAGCCCGGCAACGGGGCGACCGTTGAGTCACTCCGGCCGACGCTGTACGCGGAGGGCGTCGACATAGACAACTGGCCCGGCCGCGGTCTCACCTACAAGTTCAAGATCTGCACGGATGCCGCCCTCACGCAGGAGTGCCAGGAGACCCCCGACTGGACCGGCCAGTCGTTCTCACCGCAGCTGACCCGCTGGAACAAGACCTACTACTGGGGCGTCAAGACCTACGACACGGTTGACGAGACGCCGTTCTGGGCCGCAGTGCACGCCCTCACCACGCGTGTGCCGCAGCCCGCGATCACCTCGCACCTCGCGGGAAGCCCGAACTCGGCGCAGGGGCCGGGGCTCGACCCGAACATCGGCAACTACTCCACCGTCGTCACCGACACCTCGATCGCGACGGTCGGGCCGGACCTCACGATCAGCCGCACCTACAACAGCCTCGACCCGCGCAAGGACACCGCTTTCGGCACCGGCTGGTCGTCCCGGCTGGACATGCGGCTCAAGCTCGACGACGACAACTCCGGCAACGTGGTCATCACCCACCCGACCGGTCGTCAGGTGCGCTACGGCCGCAACCCCGACGGCACGTTCGGTTCGCCCACCGGCAGCACCGCCGACCTCGTGTACACCCCGGCCACCGGCCTGTACACGTTGCGCGACACCACCGGCGCCCAGTGGAAGTTCGACCCGCTGGGCCGGCTCGTCACGATCGTGAACCCGGCAGGGCTCACCGAAACGCTGGACTACGACAGCAACGACCGAGTCAAGACGATCACCAACGACACCAGCAAGCGGACGCTCACCGTTGCGTGGCAAGGCAACCACGTCTCGTCGGTGACCACGCAGGTTCCCGAGAGCGGCAGTCCCGCGCTGGTGTGGACGTACACCTACGTCGGCGATCAGCTCAAGACGGCCTGCGTTCCCGGCGCCGTGCCGAACTGCACCACGCAGGACTACACGGACGGTTCGCACTACCGCAGCACGGTGCTCGACGACCGCCCGAAGACCTACTGGCGGCTCGGTGAGACCTCCGGCGACACCTTCGCCAACGTCACCGCGCGCAGCAACGGCCAGTACGCCGCCCAGCCGCACAACGTCGTGCTGGGCACCGCCGGTGCGCTCGAGGGCACCTCGGATCGGGCGGCGACGTTCGACGGCAACTCGAGTTACGTGACGCTGCCGGACAAGCTCACGTCCGAGTCGATGTCGCTCGCGGTCGAGCTGTGGTTCAAGACGACCTCGCAGGGCACGTTGCTGAGCTACGCGGACAAGGGGTTCCCGGCGGCGGCCGACAGGTCGACTCCGGTGCTGTACGTGGGTACCGATGGCCTGCTGTACGGCGGTTTCTCCCGCCGGGACGCCGGTGGTCCACGTCAGGTGGTCAGCACGCAGGCCGTCAACGACGACCAGTGGCACCACGTCGTGCTGTCCGCCGCGGTCGACACCCAGACGCTGTACCTCGACGGGAAGAAGGTCGGTGACCCCCTCGCCGGTCTCATCGACCACAAGCAGCAGGTGAAGCTCACCCTCGGCGCGGGTTCGGGCAAGGACTGGCCCGCGACCAACGGCGGGAACTTCCACTTCTCCGGCTCGATCGACGAGGCCGCGGTCTACCTGCACCCGCTCGGCTCGCTCGCCGTGGCGGAGCACCACGCCGCACGGGGCAAGCTCGACCAGTTGACGGCGATCAAGCTGCCGCAGGACAACAGGCAGTTCGCCAAGCTCACCTACGACGACATCAACGACAGGGTCGCGACCCTGCTCGATCACACCGGCCGGTCGTGGTCGCTCGACACGCCACGGATCGACGGCGCGACCCGCACCGCCGTGCTGCGCGGCCCCAGCAACTTCGGTGACTGGACGTACTCGTTCGACTTGGACAACGGCGGTCGGCTCACGTCGGTCGCGCACGACGGGGCGACGTCGCGCAACGAGTACAACGCCGCCGGGTTCTTGTCCGCGACGGTCGACCCGAGCGGGCTGCGTGCCGAGCAGACGACGGACGCCCGCGGCAACGTCTTGAGCCGCAAGACGTGTCGTGCGGCCGGTTCCTGCAACACCAGCTACTTCACCTACATCGAGTCGACGGACCCGCTCGACCCGCGCCGCGACAAGCTGGAGTCCACTTCGGACGCTCGCTCGACCGACGCGGCGGACACCCGTTTCCGCACGACCTACAGCTATGACGCGGCGGGCAGGCCGATCGGCGTGTCCACGCCCGCGCCCGCGGGTGTGACCGTCCGGCCGAGCACGTCGATCACCTACGCCACGGGCGCGGAGGACGCGGTCGGCGGCGGCAAGGTGCCGGCCGGTCTGCCGATCAGGGCGACGGGCAAGCGCAGCCAGGTGACCTCGTTCGCGTACTTCGCGAACGGCGACCAGGCCGAGATCAACAGCCCGTCCGGCTTGAAGGTCCGGTTCGTCTACGACGCGCTCGGCAGGCAGAAATCCGTCACCAGCGGCAACGCCGGCGGCGGTGTCTTCGGCACCACGTCCTACGAGTACACGCCGCGCTCGAAGGTCGCGAAGGTGACCGCGCCCGCCGTGCAGAACCCGATCACCGGCAAGACGCACCAGCAGGTGACGACGTACAAGTACGACAGCAACGACAACATCCTGGAGACCACGGTCTCCGATGTGCTGCCGGTCGCGGACGGAGGCACGCCGTCGCGCACCACGAAGACGGCGTACGACGCTCAGGACCGGTTGGTGCGCACGGAGTTCCCCGACGGTGGAACGGAAACGCGCGCCTACGCGGACAACGGCCTCACCGAGACCGTGACCGACGTCAACGGCGTCGTGTGGACGTCGCAGTTCGAAGAGCGCGGCTTGTTGTTGTCGCGCACCGCGACCGCTCCCGGTGCCGACCCGGAGGACCCCGACGCGTCGGGCTTGCTGGTCGAGTCCCACGTGTACGACCCGGCCGGCAAGGTGCGGTCGTCGGACGACGCGATGGGCCGCAAGACCACCTTTACCTACTACGACGACGGTCTTCTCGCGACCGCCACGCGCAACGGGTACCACGACCCCGACGACACGGTGCGGGACGTGGTGCTGGAGGACCGCACGTACGACCCGGTGGGCAACGTCGCGCTGCTGGTCTCGGCCGGCGGGCGCAAGACCACGCAGACGTTCGACGCGGCCGGGCTGCCGATCACGTCGACGTTCGACCCGGACGGCCTGCGCCGCGCGGTGACCTACACGCGTGACGCCGACGGCAACGCGGTCAGGACCGAACGGCGTGGTGCGGCAGACGACACTCGCGTCGAGGCCACGGCGTACGAGTTCGACACGAGCAACCAGGTGACGGCGGAACACGCGTATCTCAACGCGAACACCGTCTTCACCACCAGGTACGACCGCGACGAGCGCGGACTGCTGAAGTCCGTGACCGACCGCCGCCTGAACACGACGGCGTTCACCTACGACGCGAGGGGCAACCAGGTCAGCGTGACCTCGCCCTCCGTGGAGGCGTGGGTCGGCGGCGTGCGGATGGCGGGCTTCGCCGGCACGAACACCGCGGGCCGCAACGCGTTCGGGGAGCAGACGCACACCCGTGACGCGGCCGGTTCGGTGTCGGTCACCGATTTCGACACGATGGGCCGTGCCACCAAGGTCAGCCTTCCCGCGTACACGCCGCCGGGCGGACAGCCGGTCGTGCACAGCAAGCGGATGGAGTACGACCACGGCGGCAGGCTGAAGAAGTCGATCGACGGGCTGAACAGGGTCACGAGCTACGACCACGACCCGTACGGCCGGGTGACGGCGACGACCCTGCCCCAGGTGGGCGAGACGCCCGCCGTGGTCAGGTCGCGCTACAACCGCGCGGGTGACCTGATCACCAGCATCGACCCGCTGGGTGTCGAGAACCGGTTCACCTACGACGAGCTCGGCAGGCAGATCACCAAGACCGAGATCGAGCGCTCGTCCGGTTCGCCGGTCTACTTCACCACCACCACGAACCACGACCTCGCGGGCAACGCGCTGTCGGTGACCAACTCGATGAACGCCACGTCGAGCGCCACCTACAACGCGGCGGGCGAGATGCTCACCTCGACCGACCCGACCAACCGCGTGTCGAAGAGCACCTACGACATCGCGGGCCGCGTCGCGACGACCACCGATCCGTCGGGGCTGGTCTCCAGCCAGACCTACGACCTGCTCGGCAGGCCGGTCCGGTCGGCGAACCTGGTCGACGGCACCGAACTGCGTGCGAGCACGACCGAGTACGACCCGGCCGGCAACGTGCTGAAGCGCACCTCGCCGCAGGGCCGCGTGTCGAGCTACGACTACGACGCGCTCGGCCGGGTGGTCACGCAGACCGAGAAGGTCGACGCGACCAAGTCGATCGTGACGTCGTTCGGCTACGACAAACTCGGCAACCGCAGCAGGTTCGTGGACGGACGCGGCAACGCGACGGTCTACACCTACACCGCGAGCGGCCTGCCGGAGTCGACGGTCGAACCGGCGACGGCCACCACTCCCAACGCGGCGGACCGCACATGGACCACGGTGTACGACGCCGCGGGTCAGATCATCCGCGAGCTCAAGCCCGGCGGCGTCGCCCTCGACCGCGAGTACGACGCGCAGGGCCGGGTGAAGCTCGAGCGGGGCACGGGCGGCGAGGCGGCCACCGCGGACCGCACGTTCGGCTACGACATCGCTGGCCGGATGATCACGATCGGCGGCCCGCCGGCGCCAGCGGCTACACCTACGACGATCGCGGCAACCTGCTCACGTCGTACGGCGCGGGCGGCTCGGCGACCTACACCTACAACGGCGACGGCACCGTGGCCACCCGCAAGGACCTCACCGGTGAGGCGTCGTTCACCTACGACAAGGCGGGCAGGCTGCTCAGCTCCGCCGACCCGCTGTCGGGCCGCACCGTCGACTACGGCTACGACGCCGCCGGTCGGCTCGGCGTGGTCTCCGACCGCACGGTGAGCGCGTGGTCGTCCCGAAGGCTGGCCTACGACCCGCTCGGGCGCCAGACGTCCGACCAGGTGCAGCAGACGGTGGAAGGCGGTCTGCGTGTCCTCGTCGGCGCCGAGTACGGCTACGACCTCGACGGCAAGGTGACCTCGAAGAAGATCACCGACACCGCGGGCTCGGCGGCCAGCACCTACGGCTACGACGGCGCGGGCAGGCTCACCTCGTGGACCGGCCCGGCGGGCACGACGGACTACCGCTGGGACGACTCGGGCAACCGCGTCGGCGCCGGCGCGGCGACGTTCGAGTACGACGAACGCAACCGGCTCAAGTCCGGCGGCGGCGCGACGTACACCTACACACCGCGCGGTACCCGTGCTTCGGTGACCCAGAACGGTCAAACGACGACGTCTTCGTTCGACGCCTTCGACCGACTGGTCTCCGCGGGCGCGGTCAGCTACCGCTACGACAGCCTGGACCGTGTCACCGACCGCAACGGCGTCGCGTTCAAGTACCAGGGCCAGACCAACGACGCCGTCAGCGACGGCAGCAGGCTGGTCAGCAGGCTGCCCGACGGCACGGCGTTCTCCGACAAGGCGGCAGGCAGCACGGCCAAGGGCCGCATGCTGTTCGCCGACCTGCACGGCGACATCATCGGCCGCTACCTCGGCGCGGCCGTTGACGGTCTGCGCGCCTTCGACCCGTTCGGCGCGGTGACCAGCTCGTCCGGCGACGTGTCTCCGCTCGGCTTCCAGGGCGACTGGACCGACGGGGCGACCGGCTCGGTGAACATGGGGGCGCGCTGGTACTCGCCGGGCGCCGGCCAGTTCGTCAGCCGTGACGACTGGACGCTCGACCCGTCGCCGTCGTCGCGAGGCAACCGTTACGCCTACACCTGGAACGACCCGGTCAACGGCGTGGACCTGGACGGGCACGACAACGTTCCGGTGCTCTGCCCGCAGGACTGGGACTTGACCCTGAGAAGCATCTGGGATCTGCGCAAGTTCAACCCCGCCGCGCAGGCGTGGGAGTCGTTCTTCAGGCAGATGACCGGCACGTCGGAGTGCCTGGCGCAGACAGCAGGGACCTGCGTTTCGACCATCTATGACGACCACGGCAACCTCTGTCCCGGGTACACGATGTGCCCGGACGGGTTCCCGGAGAAGTACGGCCACTGCGGCGGCTTCTATGAAGACGACGCCCTTCGGCCCGGCGACTGCAAGACCTTCGTGGGTGGCTGCAAGAGGCCGCAGCAGAACTCGAACCAGCCCGGGAACCCCGGCAAGCGCCCGACCGTGGTGGCTCCGCGGCCGCCGCCTCCGCCGAAGTGGTGGCGGGACGCGCACCGGTACCTGCCGCGTCCGGACTTCGGTACCAACCTCGTCCCGCGCTCGCCCGATGTCGTGACTCTGCCGCCTGCGGACCAGGTCAAGGATGACCGCGACAAGGACACCACGGACTCCACCCAGACCACCGAGGACGACAAGAGCAACAACGCTCCTAACACGCAGCCGACCAGCAAACACAGCCCGTATCCGCCCGGAAGCCCACCTGTGCCTCCGTTGGAGATCGCTGTCGATGCCAACATTCTGATGGCGTGGGCCGAGAACGAGAACGGGAACGCCAAGGAGATCGAAAACGTCATCGGCAATCAGACGATCGTCATTTCTCCGCAGGCGGAGTGGGAATTCATCTACGGGAACAAGGCGCGAGAGTTCGACTTCAAAGCTGCGGAGTGGCTGCAAGGGCTCGGCAAGCGGCACAAGGTACGTCCAGGTGTTCGGCCGACTGAGCATCAGATCGAGGCAGTACGCAATCGCCCGGTGCCGAAGAACACTGCGAAGGTCCAGGAATCGGACTCCAAGGTGCTCGCCTCCGCTCAGGCCGAAGGTCTCCTTCTCTACACCGCGGACAGGCAGTTCTGCGCCTCGATGGTCGCTCAAGGGGATCCGGTGCTCTTTCTGCAGCACAAGACGGGTAAGACGTACCCTATGTCCTGTCCGAGACCTCCTAAGTGATCGAGAAAAGCAGGCGGCGACATGGGTATGTTCAACGTTCTGAGGGTGCCTGATGCCGAAAAATGTCAGCGGTGTGGTCGTGAAACGGTCCGGTACCTCCAGTTCTACTACGGGTTCATGGCTCTTCGTGACTATGAGATCGGAGAGCGGATCGAATGGGGTGGGGCGAGTCAGGAAGGAGTTCCGGGGAACCATCACGTCGCTGTCAAGGGATTCAACTCCGGTTGTCCGCACTGCGGATACGACGACGATACGGAGTTTCGGATAGACATCGTGGACGACGTGATCGTCTCGGCTGTGCCGGATGACGGCACGACGGATTTCCTTGCGCAAGATCACTATTACTGGGTTGTTCTCGAAGACTGAAATGGAATGAAATGAGAAGATTGCGACGTGCGGCCGTCTCGGCCGTGTGTTTCACGCTGGGGGCGGCTGTCGTCGCAACACCGGGATGGGCGGCCGCGCCGCCCACCGGTACCAGACCGGACGTGGTGAACTCCGCGGCCGACGCCAGACCCGGCCAGACAGTGCCCAAGGACGCGAAGGGCCGCAGCCTCGTCTACGTCGAGGGCCCGCAGGCGAACCAGCTCCGCGCCGCGGTCATCAAGGCGGGCGGTTCGGTGAGCGGCTCCGGCAACGGCCGGATCAAGGCCGCCGTCCCCAAGGACAAGCTGGACGTGGTCGCGAGCCAGCCCGGCGTGACCGAGGTGCGGCTGCCCGACCGGGCGGTGCCGATGGCGATCACGTCCGAGGGCGTGGCCGCGGCGAAGGCGAACCTGTGGCACGACGCCGGAAAGAAGGGGGCCGGCGTCAAGGTCGGCATCATCGACGTCGGCTTCGGTGACGTGGCGGCCTCGCAGGCCTCGGGGGACCTGCCGGCCAGCGTCACCATCAACAACGACAACTGCCTCGACGCGGCCGAGAAGTCGCAGCACGGCACCGGCATCGCCGAGATCGTGCACGACATGGCTCCCGAGGCGCAGCTGTTCCTCGCGTGCATCGAGGACACGTTCAGCTTCGACCAGGCCGAGGCGTGGCTGCGGCAGCAGGGCGTGCAGGTGATCTCGTCGGCGGTCGGGTTCCTGGCGCCCGCCGGCAGCCGTGGTGACGGCACCGGGGACGCCGGCAGCCCGGCTGAGGTCGTCAAGCGCAGCCGGCAGGCGGGCGTCCTGTGGAGCGTCGCTGCGGGCAACCAGGGGCGACTGCACTACGGCGGCAAGGCGATCGACTCCAACAGCGACAGCTGGGTCGAGTTCGGCATCTCCCGGCAGAACGGGTTCCCGCTGGACGCCGCCGCCACCGCCACGGTGGGGTTGCGCTGGGACGCCTGGCCGAAGACCAGGCAGGACCTCGACCTCTACGTCACGACGTCCGAGAACCCGCCCACCGGCGTGAACGATCCGAGCATCGTCGCGGTGTCGACGCGGTCGCAGCGGGACACGCCCGACGGGCTGGCGCCGACCGAGTCGGTCACCTTCCGCAACACCGGCGGCGCCACGAAGACCTACTGGGTGTTCGTGAAGAACCACAACACGGCGCTCAACACGCCGATGGAGCTCTTCGTCAACGGCCCTGGCATCAACCAGCAGCTCCAGCAGTACACCGAGGCCGGCAGCCTCGTCGAACCCGCCACCTCGCCGCACGTGATCTCGGCCGGCGCCACCCAGCCCAACTCGGGGCGGGTGCAGGACTACAGCGGTCGCGGCCCGACGGTCGACGGTAGACAGAAGCCGGACATCACGGGCTACGACCAGATTTCGACCAGGGTGATGGGCACCCTGAGGGGCACGTCCGCGGCGGCGGCGCACGTTGCGGGCGCGGCGGCGTTGCTCAAGTCCGCGAATCCCGCACTCGACGCGACGCAGCTGCAGGCGGTGTTGCAGAGCCGGGCGGTGCGCCCGGCGAACGCGGACCTGAACACGTGGGGCAGCGGTGTGCTGAACGTGGGCGCGCCGACCGATACGCCCACCGCCCCCGCGGGAGCCAAGTTCACGATCGACCCGGTGCCGACGCGCGCGCTCATCGAGCGGTTCGCCGCTGGTGAGACCAAGATGCTCCCGTTCCCCACCCTGCCGGGCGGCACGACCGCCGTCGCGATCACGGTGTCCGCGAAGGCTGACCAGAAGGACATGGGCGACTTCGCCATCGAGGTCGCTCCCGGTGACCCCGCCGCGCTCGCGGGCAAGGTGCCCGCACTGAACGCGCGCGGTGACAACGCCTTCACGTGGCAGTCGCTGACGCTCTTCGCGCCGCTCGACGGCGCTCGGTCGATCAAGCTGCGCAATCGTGGCAACGGCCCTGCGTGGGTCGTGGTCGAGCGACTGGGTTACTTCCACCCGGAGCAGAGTGCGAACACCTACTTCGCCAAGGCCGCGCCGGCTCGGGTGCTCGACACCCGCGGCTTCGCGGTCGCTTCCGGTGGCAACGGTCGCAAGGCGCCGCTCATCGGTGGCAACGACGCTGAGAAGACCGTGGACGTGCAGATCCGCGGTGTCGCCGGCGTGCCGCAGACCGCGACCTCGGTGGTCGCGAACCTCACCGCGTTCGAGGCCACGACGGAGCAGTACCTGGTCGCACACGCCGGTGGCACCACCCACGCGGCCACGACGTCGATCGTGGTGGCCCCCGGTGACCGGCGGACCAACCTCGTGGTGGTGCCGATCGGGCCGGACGGCAAGATCCGGTTGACCAACATCAGCGCCGGCTACACCGTCGGTGCGGCGTTGGACGTTCTCGGCTGGTTCGCGGAGGGCGATGCCGGCGCGAAGTACGTGACGATGGCCGACGCCGGTCGCGTCGCGGACACCGCAACCGGCAACGGTGTGCCCAAGGCTCCGGTCGGGCACGGGCGGACGGCCTCGTTCCAGGTGACCGGTGTCGCGGGCGTTCCGGCCTCGGCGACCACGGCGGCCGTGGTGCTGACCGGGCGGGACGACGACCTCGGTACCGAGCTCAGCGCGGTGGCGAGCGAGGTGGGCTGGGCGGCGGCGAGCCAGGTGGCCACGCGAAAGGCGGAGACCGCGTCCGGGCTCACGCTGGTTCCCCTCGGTGACAGCGGCAAGGTCGACGTGCGCAACGAACGCGGGCAGACCAAGCTCACGGCCGACGTCACCGGCTACTTCATCGGCGGCACCAGGGTCGCGACTCCCGCGGTGGCGGGCAACTGCGTCACGGCCAAGGACGAGCCGGGCTTCACCAGCGTGTTCGACGGGCGATCCGAGTCCGATCTCGGCGGGTGGCAGTCCACCGGCGCGAAGATGACGGCGGACGGGTGTGAGATCGTCACCGCCAACGGCACCGACGTCACCTGGTACGCGGCGCACACGTACGGCAACGACTACACGCTCAAGGTCGACTGGAAGGCCACGACGGCCGGGTCCGACTCGGGTGTGTACGTGGGGATGACCAACCCCGGCACGGATGCGGGACGCCCGCACCAGACCGGGTACGAGGTGCAGATCGGCCCGGTGGGCACGCCGGCCGAGTGGCAGACCGGCGCCATCGTCGGGGTGCGGCCACCGACGACCACTTCGGCCGTCAAGCCGGTCGGCGAGTGGAACACCTACGAGCTCAGGTACCGCTGGAACACCGTGACCGTGTACCTCAACGGTCAGCTCGTCAACGAGTACGGCTTCTCGGACGCGACGGCGGCGGGCAGGAACACCTTCGTCGGCTTCCAGAACGACAACACCGGTGACCCCGTGCGGTTCCGCAACGTGCGGATCAAGCGGGACACGCCGGTGTTGTCGGGTGTGCTGAAGAACGCCGGCGGCCGATGCCTCGACATGTTCGGGGCCGACCCGAAGCAGACGGTCGTCGACCTGTTCGACTGTCACGGCGGCTTTGCCCAGGTGTGGACGATGTACGGGGGCCTGCTGCAGGCGGGCGGCAAGTGCCTGAGGGCGCCGGCCACCACCGACGGCACCGAGGTGGTCATCGGCAACTGCGCGGGCGACGACCTCCAGCAGTGGGTGCTGCGCGGGGACAAAAGGCTGATCCACCGGGCATCCGGCCGGTGCCTCACCCCGCGGGCCAACGCCAACCAGGCGCGGCTCGAACTGCGCGCCTGTGACACGGCGAACCTGTCCCAGACGTGGACGCCACCCGAGGCCAACGGGGGCAGGGTCGGCCAGGTCGTCACGCAGATGGGCAAGTGCCTCGACGTCGCCTACTCCGACCCGACGTTGAACCTGGTAGGAATCCATCAGTGCCACGGCGGCGTGAACCAGGTCTGGGCCGCGCCCGGTGACGGCACGCTGCGGGGCTCCGGCAAGTGCCTCGACGTCGCGTCGCTCACTCCGGGGGAGGGCAGCTCGGTCACCCTGGCGGCGTGCAACGGCTCACAGCACCAGCAGTGGGTCTCGCAGCCGGAGGGCACGTTGGTCAACCCGTTGTCGGGCCGCTGCCTGACGTCGGCGAGTGAGGACTTCTCGCCGATGACGATCACCACGTGCGGCGGTACGCCGTCGCAGAGCTTCCGGTTGAGCTCGCAGGTGACGTCGGTCGGCCCGATCGTGGGCCTCGCGACGAAGTGCTTGGACGTGGCCGGCGGCGACCCCGCTGGCAAGATCAACCTGTACGACTGCAACGGATCGGTGGCGCAGAACTGGTGGATCACCGGTGACGGCACCCTGCGGGCGTTCAGCCACTGCCTCGACATCCAGCATCCCGGCAACGGGGCGCTGGTGGTCCTGGCGGGTCCGTGCCGGGGTGACAGCGGGCAGGTCTGGTCGCACCGTTACGACGGCACGATCATGAACCCGCTGTCGAACCGCTGCCTGGACGTCTACGGCGCCCAGCCGGACAACACCACGCAGATCATCATCGGCGACTGCCACGGCGGCCTGAACCAGAGGTGGGCGACACCGGTCAACCCGAGCTGATCCATCGGGCGGACCACGACGGCGGGGGTGGCTTCGGCTACCCCCGCTGTTTTTCTTCCTCCGTGTGCTGGCGTTGCTGCTGGATCTTGAGCGGCGTCGTCAGCTGCGTGTCGGCGGGGGAGGGCGCCGAGTAGCTGTCGTTGTTGCTTTCCTGCTTGGGCTGCGCGTTCTCCTCGCGGATGCGGGAGGCGGCGCGTTCCATCTCCAGCCTGCGCCAGCGGCGGCGCTGCCGGCGGGTCATGCGGGCCGGCCACATGTCCTGGATGGCGCTGTTGAAGTACGCGCCGATGGTGATCGCGAGGCCGATGAAGAACACGAACAGCAGGAACGCGATCGGCGTCGCCAGGGCGCCGTACGTATAGCCGGTGGTGGTGATCCACTGGATGTACAGGCGCAGGCCGATGGACGACAGGATGAACACGGCCATCGCGAGGATCGCCCCCGGCAGCACGCGGTGCCACGGCAGCTTTCTCGGCAGGGCGAGCTTGTACAGCACGGACAGCGACAGAACGAGCAGCAACGCGACGCCGGGGTAGTAGAACCGGCCGACCCACGTCTCGATGAACGGCCGCCACGACGTCGGGAAGAACTGCGGCAGGACGTCCGGGCCGAGCGCCAGTACCGGCAGCCCGATCACCAGCGCCACCAGCGACACCAGGTAGAGCAGCAAGGCGAAGATCCGCTGCCACAGCTCGTTGCGCACGCCGTACTGGCCGTGCGCGACCGTGATCGCGTCGACGAACGACGACATGGCCGACGAGCCCGCCCACAGAGAGATGAGGAAACCGACGGAGACGATCTCGCCCTTGCCGGTGGTGAGGATCTCCGCGACCGTGGGCTCGATCACGTCGTTGACCACGTCCGCGCTGAAGATCGTTCGAGTGAACCCGATGATCTTCTCCTGGACCGCCTTCACCACCTCGTCGCCGAACCAGTCGCCGAGATAGCCCATCGCGCCCAGCACGCCGAGCAGGAGTGGCGGGAACGACAGCGTCTGCCAGAACGCCGCCTCGGCGGCCTCTGAGAAGATGTTGCCCTGCCACGCCTTCGACAGCGTGCGCGCGAGTAGACGCAGCGGCCCCTTGCGGCCGGACCTGCGTGCGTCGTCGTCGTCGGTAGGCGAACCCATCGCAGGGACAAGCATGGTGCATGCCGCCACGTTTCGCGGCATCGACGCCGCGAACAGGTAGAGTCACGGTGCCCTCGGCAACGGCCTGCCTGAGGGCTGTTGCATGCCTGGACCATGCCTGAACTGCACAAATGAGGAGAAACACGTCTGTGACAGCGACAGCAGCAATGCGACCGCTGCGGGCATGGCAGCGCCGGGCGCTGACCAAGTACCTGGCCGCGAAGCCCCAGGACTTCCTCGCCGTCGCCACACCCGGCGCCGGCAAGACGACGTTCGGGCTCCGTGTCGCCGCCGAGCTGCTGGCCGACCGGACGATCGAGTCCGTCACGATCGTCACGCCCACCGAGCACCTCAAGCACCAGTGGGCCAAGGCCGCCGCCGAGCAAGGCATCCACATCGACTCGAACTTCCGCAACACCAACGCGATGACCTCCCGCGACTACCACGGTGTGGCCGTGACGTACGCGCAGGTCGCCGCGCATCCGACGTTGCACCGCGTGCGCACGGAGAACCGCAAGACGCTCGTGCTGCTCGACGAGGTCCACCACGGTGGTGATGCCAAGTCGTGGGGTGAAGCGATCCGCGAGGCGTTCACGCCCGCGGTCCGCCGTCTCTGCCTCACCGGCACCCCGTTCCGCTCGGACGACTCGCCGATCCCGTTCGTGCAGTACGACGAGAGCTCCGGCGGCTTCAAGACGTCCAAGGCGGATCACACGTACGGGTACTCCGACGCGCTGCGCGACGGCGTCGTCCGGCCCGTGCTGTTCCTGGCGTACTCGGGCGAGGCGTCGTGGCGAACCAGCGCGGGCGAGGAGTTCACCGCGCGCCTGGGCGAGCCGCTGACGCAGGAACAGACCGCACGGGCGTGGCGCACTGCCCTGGACCCGGCCGGCGACTGGATGGCGTCCGTGCTGCGTGCCGCCGACCAACGTCTTACGCAGAAGCGGGAGAACGGCATCCCGGACGCGGGTGGACTGGTGATCGCCACCGACCAGGAGACCGCGAAGGCCTACGCGCAGGTCCTGCACCGCGTCACGGGCCAGGTCGCCACCGTCGTTCTGTCGGACGACCCGAAGGCGTCCGGCAAGATCGCCGAGTTCGCCGCGACGAACGAACGCTGGATGATCGCCGTCCGGATGGTGTCCGAGGGCGTCGACGTGCCGCGCCTCGCGGTCGGCGTGTACGCGACGTCGTCGTCGACCCCGCTCTTCTTCGCGCAGGCCGTCGGTCGCTTCGTGCGCAACCGCAAGCCCGGCGAGACCGCGTCGGTGTTCCTGCCCTCGGTGCCCGTGCTGTTGCAGCTCGCGTCCGAGCTGGAGGCGGAGCGCGACCACGTCCTGGGCAAGCCGCACCGCGAGAAGGACGGCTGGGACGACGAGCTGATGGCCGCGGCGAACCAGACGAAGGACGAACCTGGAGAGGACGAGCGCGCCTTCACGGCCCTGGGCACCACCGCCGAGCTCGACCAGGTGATCTTCGACGGTTCGTCGTTCGGTGCCCCGACCATCGCGGGCTCGGAGGAGGAGCAGGAATACCTCGGCCTGCCGGGGCTGCTGGAGCCGGACCAGGTGCGCACCCTGCTGCTGCAGCGGCAGGAGGAGCAGCTGGCCTCCGCGGCCAAGCGCCCCAAGCCCGAGGTGGCGGTGCGGGAGGTGCGACCGGCGGGCGTGCAGGAACGCCTCGCGTCACTGCGCAAGGAGCTCAACACCCTCGTCGCGATGCACCACCACCGCACCAAGAAGCCGCACGGCAAGATTCACAACCAGCTGCGCGAGTACTGCGGTGGGCCGCCCACTGCGATGGCGAGCATCGAGCAGCTCGAAGAACGGATCGCGACCCTGCGTTCCTGGTAGCCGGTATCCGATATATCAGCTGCGCGTGATGACGACGGCCAGCGTGTCGTAGCGCGTGGTCAACCGGCCGCCGATCGCGTCGATCGCGCTGCCGACGTCGTCCAGGAGTTCGGTGGCCTGCTCGGTGGTGAGCAGCGCCATCGGGCTCATGGTGAGCATGAGGTCGCGGTACTCGACCGTCGTGTAGCTCCGCTCCCAACTCGCCTGCCACTGGTCGGTCCCGGAGAACAACCCGGTGCCGGCGAACGCCTCACCCGTGCGGACGCAGCCGGCCTGGTAGGACTTGAACGCCTCGTCGTAGGAGTGGCCGACGCGGAGCGGGATCTGCGGCGCCACCTTCTCGTACGCGGCGACGAAGGCGTCGGCGATCGGCTCCGGCGTCGCGAACACGTGCCAGAGCGCCACGAACACCCCGCCGGGCCCCAACACCCGTGCGACCTGGCCGGCCCCGGCCTCGGGGTCGACCCAGTGCCACGACTGCCCTGCGACGACGGCGTCGAACTCGCGGCCGGCCGGGTCCCAGGTCTCGAACTTGGAGACCTCCACGGCCACACCGGTGCCCAGCGCGAACTCGGCCATCCGCTCGTCGTGCTCGACGCCGAGCACCTCGAGCCCGGCTGCCTGAAGCTGCCGTGACAGGACGCCGGTGCCGCAGCCGACCTCGACCACACGCGGACCAGGGCTCGCGGCGACGATCTTCTCGACCAACGCGTCCGGATACGACGGCCGGGTGCGGTCGTAGAGCGCGGCTTCCGCGCCGAACGAGTTGGCGAGCCGCTCGGTGGCTTCCTTGTCCATGGTCATGAACCCAACATAGGGGTGTCCAGGAGGAAGCCGGCGAGTGTTCGCCGCTGGCGATATCCAATATATCGCTGCTGAATGCAGTAGCGTGGTGGTAACGCTCTCACAACTCTCGGTGACTAAATTTCGCCACGGTTACCGCATCGTTGCGACTTAATCGATCCAGTGTGGTTCCGGTCACGCATATCTGGGGCATACGTTGTGCGCCACAACATTCTCTGTGACACAGCGCAGTGAAAGGGATGGCGGATGCGCAGCAAGAGCCTCGCTTCCATCGCCGTTGCCACGGGCCTCGCCCTGGCTGTTTCGGCGTGTGGTGCCAACACGTCCTCCGGCGGAGGAAGCACGAACACGAACTCTGGCAGCGGCGGGGGCGCAAAGGTCGGCGTGATCCTTCCTGAGACTGCCTCCTCCGCTCGTTGGGAGGGCTTCGACAAGCCGCTGCTCGAGGCAGCTCTGAAGAAGGAGGGGCTCGACCCCGACATCCAGAACGCGCAGGGTGACGTCCAGAAGTTCAGCACCCTGGCCGACGGCATGATCAACGGCGGCGTCAAGGTCCTGATCATCGCGACGCCCAACAGCGAGGTCGGCGCCTCTGTCGCCAAGAAGGCGCAGGCGCAGGGCATCCAGGTCATCGACTACGACCGCCTGAACCTCGGTGGCTCCTCGTCCTACTACGTGTCGTTCGACAACGTGAAGGTGGGCGAGCTGCAGGGTCAGGGCTTCGCCGAGGCGATGAAGAGCGCCCCGCAGGGTGCCAACGTCATCGAGATCGAGGGCGCGCCGACGGACAACAACGCGACCCTGTTCCACGAGGGCCAGCAGAAGGTCCTCAAGCCGCTGTACGAGTCCGGCAAGCTCAAGCTGGTGCAGTCCCAGCCGATCGACAACTGGGACAACCAGAAGGGCGGCCAGGTCTTCGAGCAGATCCTGACCAGCAACGGCGGCAAGGTCGACGGCGTCGTCGCGGCGAACGACGGCCTCGCGGGCGCGGTCATCACGATCCTCAAGAAGGTCGGCCTGAACGGCAAGGTGCCGGTCACGGGCCAGGACGCCACGCCGGACGGTCTGCAGGCCGTGCTCCGCGGTGACCAGTACATGACGGTCTTCAAGCCGATCAAGGACGAGGCCGAGGCCGCCGCCAAGCTGGCCGCGGCGCTCGCCAAGGGCGACACCGCCGCCGCCGACGCTCTCGCGTCCGGCAAGACGAAGGACACCAAGGGCAGCCGCGACGTCAAGTCCGTCCTGCTGACCGCTCAGCTGATCACCAAGGACAAGGTCAAGTCGGTCGTTGACGCCGGCTTTGTCAAGGCCGCCGACATCTGCGTGGCCGACACCCAGGCCGCCTGCACCGAGCTCGGCATCAAGTAGGACCGCTTGCGTCATGGCGGGGTGCGGAACTGCGCACCCCGCCTCGGCGCGTGGTAACCACGGAGGAACCCCAGTGAGCGAGCCGATTCTCGAGCTGCGCGGCATCAACAAGAGCTTCGGCCCCGTGCACGTCCTGCACGACATCGACCTCACCGTCAACCCGGGCGAGGTCACCGCGCTCGTCGGCGACAACGGCGCGGGCAAGTCGACGCTGGTCAAGTGCATCGCGGGCATCCACCCGACCGACTCGGGAGAGGTCCTGTTCGAGGGCCAGCCGGTGCACATCAAGGGCCCGCGCGAAGCCGCGGAGCTCGGGATCGAGGTCGTCTACCAGGACCTTGCCCTGGCCGACAACCTCGACATCGTCCAGAACATGTTCCTCGGCCGCGAGCGCACCAAGCTGGGCCTGCTCGACGAGACGGACATGGAGCAGGCGGCGCGCAAGACGCTGTCCTCGCTGTCGGTGCGCACGGTCAAGTCGGTGCGCACGCAGGTCGCGTCGCTGTCCGGTGGTCAGCGCCAGACCGTCGCGATCGCCAAGGCCGTGCTGTGGAACAGCAAGGTCGTGCTGCTCGACGAGCCCACCGCGGCACTCGGCGTCGCCCAGACGCGGCAGGTGCTCGACCTGGTCCGCCGGCTCGCGGAGCAGGGCCTGGGGGTCGTCCTGATCAGCCACAACATGAACGACGTCTTCGAGGTCGCCGACCGCATCGCGTGCCTCTACCTCGGCCGTATGGCCGCCGTCGTGGGGTCCAAGGACGTCACGCACGGCCAGGTGGTCGAGCTGATCACCGCCGGTCGTTCCGGTGACCTGGGCATCGCCCGCCCCGAGGCGGCGACGATCTGATGAGTTCCGAAGAGGGCAGCATGACCAACACCACCGAAACGCCGGAGCAGGAGACCCCGCAGCCGGGCGCCATCTCCGACTTCGGCATCGACACGACCTCCATGTCCACCGGTGAGGCGGTGCGCGACTACTGGTCCAGGGTCCGCGGCGGCGAGCTCGGCTCGCTGCCCGCGTTGCTCGGGCTCGTCGTGCTACTCATCGTGTTCGGCTCGCTGTCCGACACGTTCTTCACCCTCGGCAACCTCGCCAACCTGCTCCAGCAGGGCGCCAGCATCACGATCATCGCCATGGGCCTGGTGTTCGTGCTGCTGCTCGGCGAGATCGACCTGTCAGCCGGTACCGCGTCCGGCGTGACCGCGTCGGTGATGGCACTGCACTTGATCAACGGCGGCAATCTGCTCGGCGGCATGGGCGACACGGTCTTCTACGTGTTCTGCGGCTGGCTGATCCTCGCGATCGTGCTCTCCGTGCTGATGAAAATCTGGGCCGGCGCCGCGTTGTCGCTCATCGCGCTGCTCATGGCCGTCCTGGGTGTGGCGCCGAACGCGTGGCTGGAGATGCTGCTCGCGATCTGCGTCGGCGCGTCCATCGGCTGCATCACGGGCTACCTGGTGGCCAGGGTCGGTATCCCTTCGTTCGTCGTGACTCTGGCGCTGTTCCTCGTCTGGAACGGTGTGGTGCTGCAGTTCATCGGTCAGGGCGGCACGCTCGGCCTGCGCGACGACACGATCTTCAACGTCGCGAACGCAGTCTCAACACGGTCGGCTCGTGGGTGTTGTTCGTGGTCGCAGTGGGCGGCTACGCGGCGGTCGTGCTCAGCCGGCACTTCACCCGGCTGCGCAAGGGACTCGTGGCCCAGCCGACGGCATTGGTGCTGGCCAAGATCGGTGGCCTCGCCCTGCTTGCCGCCGTCGCGACCTACGCGCTGACGCTGAACCGGTCACCCAGCAACCTCGTGGTGATCGCCGGTGTGCCGTACGTCGTGCCGCTCGTGCTGGTGCTGCTCGTGATCGGCACGTTCGTGCTCGACCGCACCAGCTACGGCCGGCACATCTACGCCGTCGGCGGCAACAAGGAGGCCGCGCGCCGGGCCGGTATCGACGTCGAGCGGATCAGGATGAGCGTCTTCGTGATCGCGTCCTCTGCGGCCGCGATCGGGGCGATCGTGTACTCGTCCAAGGTCGGCTCGGTCGACCCGAACGCCGGTGGCGGCAACACGCTGCTGATGTCGGTCGGTGCGGCTGTCATCGGTGGCACGTCGCTGTTCGGTGGCAAGGGCCGGCTGAGCAACGCCGTGATCGGTGGCGCGGTTCTCGCGATCATCGCG
Organism: Lentzea indica; assembly: GCF_012184385.1. Classification (GTDB taxonomy): domain Bacteria; phylum Actinomycetota; class Actinomycetes; order Mycobacteriales; family Pseudonocardiaceae; genus Lentzea; species Lentzea indica. The sequence continues at coordinate 2,150 of NZ_VSRL01000117.1, read as the reverse complement.
AACGGCATGGGCCTGCTCAAGCAGCCTGCAGCGGTCGTGTTCATGGTGACCGGTCTGGTCCTGCTGCTCGCTGCGAGCGTCGACGCGCTGTCCCGTCGCCGGGCCGCCGCCACCGGCCACTGACGCGGTGACCGGACCGACGTCCGGCACTCGTCCCGACGAGATCCGAAGGCACAACAGGACGGCGCTGCTGCGTCGCCTGCACGTCGACGGACCGTCCACCAGGGCGTCGCTCGCGGCTGAGCTCGGGCTCAACCGCAGCACGATCAAGGCCCTGGTGGACGGCCTCGCCGAAGCCGGTGTGGTAGCCGAACGCGTGCCCGCTCTGCGCAGCGGAGCGGGCCGCCCGTCCCTGCTGGTCCTGCCCCAGCCGAACGCGGCGGTCGTCATCGCGATCGACGTGCGGGTGGAGCACGTGGCCATGGGGTTCGTCGGCCTCGGCGGAGAGATCCTCGGGCGGGACAGCTGGAACCTGCACCGGACGCGTGATCCGGGGGAGGTCATCACGCACATCGTCGAGTCGGCGCGCCTCATGGCCGACGACCTCGACGCCACCGCTGTCGGTGTCGGCGTGTCGGTACCGGGCGTCGTGCGGCGCTCCGACGGGCACGTGCACGAGGCACCGAACCTGCACTGGACGGGCGTGGCGCTCGGCAAACGCCTGGAGGCGGTGCTGAAGCTGCCCGTCCAGGTCGGCAACGACGCGGAGCTCGGCGCGCTCGCGGAGCACGTGCGCGGCGCGGCCCAGGAGTCCTCGGACATGGTCTACATCTCCGCGGACGTCGGCGTCGGCGGCGGTGTGATCCTGTCGGGGCAGCCGTTGCGCGGCAGCGGCGGTTACGTCGGCGAGCTGGGGCACATGGTGGTCAACCCGCGTGGCCGGCGTTGCTACTGCGGCTGCGACGGCTGCTGGGAGACCGAGGTCGGCGAACCGGCGCTGTGCCGGGCGCTGGGCCTGCCCGATGACGCGCCGCGCGGCGCCGTCGTCGCGACACTGCGAGCGCTCGACGACCCTTCGGTGCTGGACGAGTTCGCGGACTGGCTGGCACTGGGGCTCTCGAACATCGTCAACATCCTCGGCCCCGAGTTGGTCGTGCTAGGCGATCTCTACACGGCGTTGCCGGCGTCGGTGGTCGACGCGGTGAGTTCCGCTGTGCAGCAACGCAGTCTCGTGTCGCGCGCCGTCGGTGGAACTCAGGTCGTGACGTCGCCCCTGGGCCGGGACGCGAAGCTGATCGGCGCGGCCGAGCTGGCCTTCGAGCCCGTGCTCGACACCCTCTAGAAAGCCCTGGAAAGCGAAGGGGGCGGAGATCCCGAAGGATCCCCGCCCCGAGCGGCTAGGTGGGGTGGAAGTCAGCCCTGCTGAATCTCAGCAGCGAGTTCGCGCAGTTTTTCGCTGTGTGCGCGGGAGTGGTGCCCGCAGAACAGCAGCTCGCCCCCGGACGGGAGAACGGCGCGAACCTGGGCAGCAGCCCCGCAGCGGTCGCAGCGGTCGGCAGCGGTCAACTCGGGGCGGGTGAGTGCTGCAGTCATGATGGATCTCCCTCCGTCCCAGCACCGATACGAAGTGTTTCGGTGCCCTCTTACCAAGCTGCGACCACAGCGCCCCTGGCCGGTGCGCGGTGCTCGCTGGCTCCACTCTGACAGACGTTCTGGCGATAGTCAGTGTTCCCGTGTGCGTGGCGACTCGCGTCACTCCACGATTTACCCGACTGCAGCAGGCTTACACCCGGGTTCGCCACCGGTTCACCGTCTTGACACGCACGCTGCGCAACCGGAAACCCGCTGGTGGAGCAGCGGGTTCAGGCCGTTCGGTCGGTTGCGTGCGACCGGGAGTGTGATACTGGTTGCGCTTGTCCGCCCGCAGCGAACAGGTCACGAACGTCCCACGATTCGGACGCGGCGCCGTGATCAAAATCCCGGCCGGCACTGCTTCGATCAGCTCGCGAGGGCCGCGCTGATCGCCCGTGCGGCGTGCCCCACGGCCTCCCTCAGAGCGGCGGCGCTGCGGCCGTTGTCGAGCACCGCGGAGACGGTGCCGATGACACTGCTGGACGGCGTGCGCACCGGAGCGCTGACGAACTCCATGCCCGCCGGCACCGTGGCGCCTGGCCGCAGCCGTGCCACGTCCTCCGCCCGCACGATGCTCG
>NZ_VSRL01000116.1 GCF_012184385.1 Lentzea indica | reverse complement strand
CACGCCGAGCTGGCCGTGTGGCAGGCCGCCGCCGACGCCGCCGATCACCTGCCCGACCCCGCCGCCCGCATAGTCGCCTACCGGCGCCTCGGCCAGGCCCTCGCCGAACTGGGGCGGCACGAGGACGGGATCGACCACCTGAACCGGGCCCTCGCCCTGGCCGAACGCCACCACGACCCAGCGGAACAAGCCCACACCCATCGTGCCCACGCGTGGGCCTGGGAGCAGCGGGCGGACGACCTGAAGGCCCTGGAGCACGCCCGCCACGCCTTGACCCACTACCGCACCCTCGACCAACCGGTGTGGGAAGCCCTCGCGCTCAACGCGGTGGGCTGGTACGCGGCCCGCGTCGGCGACTACGACACCGCCCGCGAGCACTGCGAGGCCGCTCTCGCCCTGTACCGCCGGCACCACCACGACGCCGACAGCGAGGCGGGAGCCCTGGACAGCCTCGGTTTCATCGACCACCACACCGGCCGGCACAGTCAGGCGATCCACCACTACGGCCAGGCTCTCGACCTGTACCGCGTCGTCGGCAACACCACCGAGGTCGCCCGCACCCTCGACAACCTCGGCCACCCGCACGCCGCCCTCTGCCACCACGACCAGGCACGCACGGCCTGGCAGGAAGCGCTGGAGCTGTTCAGGGAACAGGGACGAACCGCAGACGTCGAACGGGTACAACGGCAGCTCGACGGCCTCGACGAACACCACTGATCCTCAGATCACGCGTGATCTGAGGATCTCGTTGCTGCGTTGAAGGAAGACCCAGAACCGGCATTCCAACGGACGCACACAAGGCGCCTTTCGATCCTCACTCGCTGGACCGGCCGGCCCAGTGTTCGACTTGTTCGACAGGTGAACGTGAAGATGTGAATTCTTCCCCGGCTGGCATTTCCGCCCCCTGTTGTCCGCATGCCTAGGATTAGGGGAGTGGCCGACGAATTGAATGACAGTTCGCCATCTGGAGAACCCGAGAGAACGACTGCGGCATTTGCCGTTCGAGTCGCATTGGGAGCAGTTCAGTGCTCTGATCGGCTGGGCAGTCCGGCTCCTGTCGCGGTGCGATGAGATCGGTGCGGATTCAGGTGCTGGGTTCGATGCGGGCGTGGCACGACCGCGAGGAGCTCGAACTCGGCCCTCCCGGACGGCGAGCCGTGCTGGGACTTCTCGTGCTCGCCGAGGGCGAGCCCGTGACCACCGGCACCCTGGTCGACGCGCTGTGGGGTGACCGGCCACCGCCGAGTGCCGTGAACGTGCTGCAGACCTACGTCAAACACCTGCGCCGGCGGCTGGAGCCCGGCCGCTCGGCGCGCTCCACCAGTGAGATCCTGCCCTTCGCGAACGGCGGCTACGCGCTGAACCCGGATGCCGTGGACGTCGATCTGGTGGCCTTCCACCACCTCGTCGCCGAGGCGAACGACGCCTATCGCAACGACGACTGGGAAAAGACCGCGGCAGGGCTGGGCAGGGCGCTCGGGTTGTGGCACGGCCCGCCCTTCGCGGATCTTCCCGTGCTCGCCGCACATCCGAAGGTCGTGTCGCTGGTCGCGAAGCACCGGGAAGCGCTTGCCCGCCACGGTGACGCGATGATCGCGATCGGGTCCGCGGCGGACGTGCTCGCCGACATCGCCCAAGCAGCGGCAGACCAGCCGCTGGACGAACCCGCGCAGGCTCGCCTGATCCGCGCGTACCACGCCGTCGGACGCCGTGCCCAGGCGTTCCAGACCTACCACGAGGTGCGGGACCGGCTCGTCGAGGAGCTCGGCATCGACCCCGGGCCGGAACTTCGCGCGGCACACGCGACACTGCTGCACGACAACGACTACGGCGGCACCAGAGGTGGTACCGCCGCGCGTGCCCAGACCCGTGCCGCGGGTGCCCAGGCAGCTGCCGGCGCAGCCCGCGGGGTTCACCGGCCGGACCGCGCATCTGTCCACATTGGACGGTCTGGTGCCGGAGGAAGGACGCTCGGGCGGTGCGGTGACGATCGCCGCGATCTCCGGCACCGCGGGAGTAGGCAAGACGGCACTGGCTGTGCAGTGGGCGCACCGCGTTGGGGACCGGTTCCCCGACGGGCAGCTCTACGCGAACCTGCGAGGCCACACCAGGGGCGGGCCGACACCGCCGATCGAGGTGCTCACCCAGTTCCTGTCCGCGCTGGAGGTTCCCGCCGAGCGCGTGCCGGTCGACCTGGACGCGGCGTCGGCGATGTTCCGCACCCTGACGACGGACCGGAGAATGCTGGTACTGCTGGACAACGCCGCCGACCCGGACCAGGTCCGGCCACTGCTGCCGGCGGGATCGGCATGTCTGGTGGTGGTGACCTGCCGCGACCGGCTGACCGGCCTGGTCGCCTCGCACGGTGCCCGTCAGGTCAGCCTCGACGTGCTGAGCCCCGCGGACGCCCTGGAGCTGCTGGCGAGCGTGCTCGGTCCCGAGCGTGTCCGCGCCGAACCGGTGGCGGCCGCGGACTTCGCCCAGCTGTGCGCCCACCTGCCGCTCGCGTTGCGGATCGCGGCCGCCAACCTCGCCGACCATCCCGCCGCGGGATCGACGACCACGTGGCCGAACTGAGGAAAGGCAACCTGCTGACCGCCCTCGCGGTGCCGGGCGATGAGCACACCGCGGTGCGAACCGCCTTCGAGCTCTCCTACGCCGCGTTGCCCGCGCGGGCGCAACGGTTGTTCCGCCTGCTGAGCCTCGTGCCGGGAACCGACACCGGTGCGGAGGCGGTCGCGGCGCTCATCGGCGAGGAGCCGGAGCAGGCCACTCGGTTGCTGGATCGGCTCGCCGGTGTGCACCTCGTCGAGTTCCACGCACCCGGCCGCTACAGCTTTCACGACCTGCTCCGGCTGTACGCGGCCGAGCAGGCGTCCAGCCAGGAGACGGAGGAAGACCGGGAGTCCGCCCTTCAGCGCCTGTACGACTGGTACCTGCGGGCGGTCGACATCGCGGCCCGGCTGCTCTACCCGCACATGCTGCGACTGCCGGTACCGGAGCTCGGCGCACGGGCACCGGCCGGCGTCACCGGTCCGGCCGAGGCCGCGAACTGGCTCGACTCCGAACGTGCCAATCTCGTCGCGGCGGTCAGGAGCGCGGCGCGAGGCGGGCCACGAGCCATGGCGTGGCTGCTCTCCGACGCTCTCCGCGGCTACTTCTGGATGTGCACACGCCGGATCGACTGGCTGGCCACGGCGCGAGCGGCACTGGCCGCGGCCGAGGAGTCCGGCGAGCCCCGCGCGCGGGCAGCTGCCCGGCTGAGCCTGGCCGACCTGTACTACCGGCAGGGCGGCTACCAGGAGGCGGTCCGGCACTACACCCACGCGCAACTGCTTGCGCGGCGAGCGGAGTGGGCTGAGGCCCAGGCCGCCGTGCTGGGCAACCTCGGGGGTGTCTACTGGCAGTCCGGGCGGCTCGCCGCCGCCGCGGCGCGTTTCGACCGGTGCCTGGTGCTGAGCCGGCGCATCGGCCAGCCGGCTGGCGAGGCCGTCGCATTGGGCAATCTGGGCCTCGTCCACTGGGAGATGGGCCGGCTGGAGCAGGCGGCCGAGCACTACACCCTGGCGCTGGGCCGGTATCGGGAGATCGGGTCGCGCTACGGCGAAGCGCTCAACCTCGGCAACTTCGGCCAGACACAGCGCGCCCGCGGGCTGGCCGTCGAAGCGGCCGAGCTGCTCACCCGTGCGCTCGCCCTCCATCACGAGGGCGGTAACCGCAGTGGTGAGGCCCTGGCGCGCGGCAGGCTGGCCGCGGCGTACAGCGACCTCGGCCGCGTGGCCGAAGCACTCGAGCACGCCCGCACCGGCCTCGTCCTGGCGCAGGAGACGGGCGATCCCCGTACCGAGGTGGAAGCGCTCGCCACGCTCGCCGCCGTGGACCACCGGCTCGGTCATCGGGCGGACGCGATCCGGCACTACCGTCAGGCACTCGATCTCGTCCGCAACATCGGCGACCGGTATCCCGAGATCGACATCCTCATCGGCCTCGCCACCGTCACCGCGGACCTCGGTCAGGCGAGGCAAGCCCTGGCTCACGCGGAGAGCGCGGGTTACCTTGCGCTGCAAGGCCAGGCGATGACCGCACTCGCCGGCATCCTGATGGCGTCGGGCAATCCACGGGACGGCACCGATCACGCGCTCCGTGCGCTCGCCATCCACAGGGAGACTGGTCATCGCCACGCCGAGGCGGCCACCCTCGCTCTGCTGCGGCGGGCCGGAGTTAGTGGCGTGAGCCCACACCACTAGGCCTGAATGACATCCCCGATTCCCTTGCGCAGGACGTCGCTGGTGCCGTCCGGCCGGACGAGGATGGCGCCCCACGGGTTCACGCTTCCCTGCGTGCCGGCCGCGTTCTTGCAGGAGAGTTCGGCCATGTTGAACGCCTCTCTGGCCCCGTTGCCGTCCGGCGCGTCTTTGTCCGACTCCTCCATGTTGGCCACCCAGACGCACGTGCTGCTGTACTCCTCGTGCGTTACCACGTGCGTGATGTCGGTGATCGTTCCTTCCTCCACGCACCAGGTGACCCGGTAGGTGTAGCTCCACAGGCCGGGATCGGTCAGATGCACCGGCACGGACGTCAGAACCGGCGTCGAGCACTTCTTCTCCTCGGCCCCGGCCGCCGTGCCCGTGGTGAGCGACATCCCCGCAACGAACGCCACCACTGCTCCCGTGACCATCACCCCGTTGATCCTCATTGCGCCCCCTCGAATTCGTGTGCTCCCAATGTGGTGCCTGCTCAGGGGTGCCCGCAAGAGGCAGCCGCGGCAGGTCCAACCGACGTCCAATCGACGTCCAGTCCGGCCGCATAGCTTGTGCCGCAAGGTGTTTCCACGGGGAAATGGGTGAGTCTGATGAACGCACGAATCAAGCGGGGTGTCACCGCCGCGGCGGTGGTCGCGTCGGTGGTGGCCGCCACCGTCGCGGGGAGCGGCAGCAGCAGCGCTGCTCCGGCCGCGGGTCTGCGCGCCTTCGGGATCTCGGCCGACGGCACGTTGATGGCGACGTTCACCACCGATCGGCCGCAGGTGCTGGACTGGGTGAGACAGATCCAGGGCTTCGTGGGCGACACGGTGGCGATCGGCACGGACTTCCGGGTCCAGGACGGCCTGATGTACCTGGTGGGCAACAAGGGTGGCATCTACACCGTCAGGCTCCCGAGCCCGCCCTCGTACCCCGACCCGGTCATCACGAAGGTCTCGCAGCTGACGGTCGCGTTGCACGGGACGAACTTCGGCGTCGACTTCAACCCGGCGGCCGATCGGCTGCGGGTGACCAGCGACACCGGCCAGAACCTGCGCCACGACCTCAACACGCACACCACCGTCACGGACACGACTCTCTCCACCCCGCCGACGCCAGGAGCGACCAAGGGCGTCACCGCGGCGGCGTACACGAACAACGACCTGGATCCCAGCACCGCGACCACGCTGTTCGACATCGGCACGATGACCGACCAGGTGCTGATCCAGTCACCGGCCAACAACGGGACCCTGGCGCCGACCGGCAGTCTCACGGTGGATGCCGGCAGCAACGCGGGTTTCGACATCTTCAGCACGTTGAGTGGCGGTAAGGCGGTTTCGGTGATGGGGTTCGCGACCCTGGTCGGGCCGAACGGCACGTCGTCGTTGTACAGCGTGAACCTGTTGAACGGTACGGCGACCAGCATCGGGCAGTTCCCGCTGGCGATCACCGACCTGGCCATCTCGCTGACCGGGAACTACTGATCTCGCCGCTGTCGTCCAGTCGACGTCCAGACCTGTCGAATAGCTTCTGCCGCAAGGACTTTCGCACAGGGGAGTGGGCAGATGAGGGCGCGGATCAAGAGAAGTGTCGCTGCGGCGGCCGTGGTCGTGTCGGTGGCTGCGGCCGTCGCGAGTGGCGGTGGGAGCAGTGCTGCTCAGCCGTCCGGCCTGAGGGCGTTCGGAATTTCGGCTGACGGCACGTTGATGGCGACGTTCACCACCGATCGGCCGCAGGTGCTGGACTGGGTGAGACAGATCCAGGGCTTCACGGGCGACACGGTGGCGATCGGCCTGGACTTCCGGGTTCAGGACGGCCTGATGTACCTGGTGGGCAACAAGGGTGGCATCTACACCGTCAAGCTCCCGAACCTGCCCTCGCAGCCCGACCCGGTCATCACGAAGGTCTCGCAGCTGACGGTCGCGTTGTACGGGACGAACTTCGGCGTCGACTTCAACCCGGCGGCCGATCGGCTGCGGGTGGTCAGCGACACCGGCCAGAACCTCCGGCACAACCTCGGCGACCACACCACGACGGAGGACGCCGTCCTGTCCACCCCACCCGCTCTCGGGCCGACCAGGGGTGTCACGGCCGCGGCGTACACGAACAACGACCTGAACCAGGACACCGCGACCACGTTGTTCGACATCGGCACGGGCACCGACGAAATGCTCATCCAGTCGCCGGCGAACAACGGCCTGTTGTCCGCCACCGGCAAGTTCACGGTGGATGGCGGCAGCAACGCGGGTTTCGACATCTTCAGCACGTTGAGTGGCGGTAAGGCGGTGTCGGCGGCAGGGTTCGCCACTCTGGTCGCGCCGAACGGCACGTCGTCGTTGTACAGCGTGAACCTGTTGAACGGCACGGCGACCAGCATCGGGCAGTTCCCGTTGGCGATGACCGACCTGGCCATCTCGCTGACCGGAAGCTGACACTTCCCCAGCAAGTTTCGGAAACAACGGCGTACCGCCATCCGGCGGTACGCCGTTGTCGTGTGCGAATCCTGTCAGGCCGGACCGGTCACAGGTGACCGGTTCGTGACCTGTTCGAGGTGATCATGCCGATGCACGATGAGAAGCGTTCCACGTGGTTGTGAATCAGAGTGCACAAAGGGGAGGTTGTCATGAAGGAATTCACGGCTGAGCTCGAGCAGTTCTTCGACATCACGCCGAGCGGGCGGACCGGCCTGATGATCGACACGTTCGACGGCGCCGGCTTCGGCGGCGACGCACGTGACTGCTTCACAACCGGCTGCACCCGCGGCGATCACTCCGCCCAGGCGTGACGTCGCGACACATCGGGTTCAAGCGGCACCTGCGTGCCGAGGTGGTACCGGGCGACGCGGTGTACGTGTTCTCTGAAGAGAACACCACCGCGTTGCGCGGCCCCCACGTAGCGGCATTCGCTCCGCTGCTCGACGGCAGCCGGGATCTCGCCGCGTTGTGCCGTGAGCTCGACGCCTCGCCCGAACACACCGCCGGTCTGCTGACGGAGCTCGCGGAGGCGGGGCTCGTCGGCCTGCGCACGTCCGGCTCCGCCTACTGGGACGCCTTGGGCGTCGAACCCGTTGGAACGCCTGACGTCGAGGTGATCTGCCTCGGTGTCGACGCTGACCTGCCCTCGATCGCCGAGGGCGACGGCTCACTGACCGTCGTCCTGGTCTCCGACTACCTGGTCGACGGTCTGTCCGAAGTGGACGAGAAGCTTCGTGCTTCCGGTCGCCCGTGGCTGCTGGCCAAGCCGGTCGGCGCCAAGGTGTGCATCGGCCCGTTCTTCACGCCGGGCTCAGGACCCTGCTACCACTGCCTTTCTCATCGGCTCTGGGCGAACCGGCCCGCGGAAGCCCACGTGCGTTCCGCCCTCGGCCTTCCGGGCGCGGTACCCCGGTCTCCTGTGGTTTTCGAGCCCCTGCAGGCCGTCGCGCTGAACCTGGTCGCCCTGGAGGCGGCCAAGTGGGTCGCGGGCCACCGCTACGACGGTCAGCAATCCGTGTGGATGTTCGACAGCCGCGACCTGACGGGCAGGCGGCACTCCGTCTCCGCCCGTCCGCAGTGCCGTTCCTGCGGCAACCCGTCCTTGGTGAGCGAGCAGGCCTGGCGCCCCGTGAAGCTGTCCTCGCGACCCAAGGCGCACACGTCGGGTGGTGGACACCGTTCCTCGACGCCAGAAGAGGTTCTGTCCGCCTACCGTCACCTGGTGAGCCCGGTGACCGGTGTGGTGAAGGACGTCGTCCGCGACGACCGTGGCCCGGCGTTCTTCAACGCCTTCCGTTCCGGACCGAACCTCGCACTCGGCAACCGCGGCGCGGCCCGCCTCCGTTCCGCCTTGCGTTCCCAGAACGGCGGCAAGGGTGTCACCGCCTTGGACGCGGAGGTGGGCGCGTTGTGCGAGGCACTGGAACGGCACAGCGCTCACGCCGACGGCGACGAGGCGCGCGTACGCGGCAGCTACCGTTCGCTTGGCGCACAGGCGATCCATCCCGACACGGTTCACCTGTACGACCCGCGTCAGTTCGAGGATCGCTCGTCCTGGAACGCCGCACACTCGGTCTTCCAGTACGTCTGCGCCCCGTTCGACGACGACGCTGAGATCGACTGGACGCCGGTGTGGTCGCTGACGCGCAGCGAACACCGTTTGCTGCCAACAGGTCTCCTCTACTTCAACCACGAGGCGGACGATCGGCTCGCGGCCGACTCGAACGGCAACGCGGCAGGGTCCTCGCTGGAAGACGCTGTCCTGCAAGGAATGCTGGAGCTCGTCGAACGCGATGCTGCCGCTCTGTGGTGGTACAACCGGACTTCGCAGCTCCCTGTCGACCTGGGCGGGGATCCGTGGATCGAGTCGTTCCGGTCCGTGCACGCCGGACTCGGTCGCGAGGTGTGGGCGCTCGACCTGACGTCCGACATCGGCGTGCCTGTCGTGGTGGCGTTGTCCAGGCGGGTCTCCGGCGAACGCGAGGACATCATGATGGGCTTCGGCGCTCACCTCGATCCGGTTCTGGCGTTGCGTCGCGCGCTGACCGAGGTGAACCAGATGATGCCCGCCATTCTGGAGGGCGACGGATGGGACGACCCCGACTTCCGGCATTGGCTTTCCACCGCCACCGTGTCGAACCAGCCCTACCTGCTGCCCTCGGGGTCTCCGGTTCATCACTCGTACGCCTCTTCCGGTGATCTGTTGAGCGATGTGCTGGATGTACAGGCGCGGCTGGAGAAGGCGGGTCTGGAGGTGTTCGTGCTCGACCAGACTCGGCCTGACATCGGGCTACCTGTGGTGAAGGTGGTCGTGCCCGGGCTGCGCGGTTTCTGGGCCCGGTACGCACCAGGGCGGCTGTTCGACGTGCCGGTTCGGCTCGGCAGGCTCGCTTTCCCCACCCCGTGTTCGGAGCTGAACCCGATCCCGATGTTCCTCTGACGTCCGCCGGTCTGGGGCATGATCTTCCCGTGGAAGGGGAGGTGTCCCAGTGGATTCCAGCATGAAGCGGAACCGGATCGCATGGGAAGCGGCGTCGGAGAAGTACGTCGTCGAGCACGAGGAAGTGCTTGACCAAGCCAGGAAGGAGTCGTCGCTGGTCGAGTGTGAACTCGAACTGCTGCGCCCGCTGCTGGCGGCCTCACCTGCCGTTGTGCACCTGCAGAGCGGGAACGGCTTGGACGACCTCGCACTGGCCGCGGAGGGCGCCCGGTCCGTCGTCGGGGTCGACTTCAGTGCGGTCGCCGCCACCGCGGCCCAACGCAGGGCGGACGAGCTGGGCGTCAACTGCCGGTACGTGGTCGCCGCGCTGCCGGGCGCTCCGTTGCAGGACGGCTGCGCCGACCTGGTCTACACCGGCAAGGGCGCGTTGATCTGGATGCCGGACCTCAACGCCTGGGCCGCGGACGTCGCTCGGCTGGTGCGGCCGGGCGGACACCTGTTCGTGCACGAGGCGCATCCGATGGTGCCGTTGTGGACGTGGGACGAGGACGCGCCCAGGATCCGGCCGGATCGCGGGTATTTCGAGCGCTCGCACGTCAACGACAGCTACCCCGGCAACGGTGCGGTGGAGTGGCAGGCGACGCTGGGCGAGATCATCACTGCGGTGCTCGGCGCCGGCCTGGAGCTGCTGCACGTGGCCGAGCACGCGGAGCCGTTCTGGCGGTGGGACGGTCTCGACGCGGCGGCGTGGCGGGGACAGCTGCCGAACACGTTCACGTTGCTGGCCCGCAAGCGGTCCTGATCCCTTCTCAATGGACTATGCGGTAACGCAGATGTGTGACGTCGCGGCCTTCGAGCCGGCGAACGAGCTCCAGTTCGACGTGGCCGTGCCCGGTCGGCTCGAACAGCCGCCGTCCGCCGTCCAGCAGCACCGGGACGAGGTGCAGTTCGAGTTCGTCGAGCTGGCCGGCTGCCAGCAACGCCTGCGCCGCACCCGCGCCGTGGACCAGCACGGCTCGATCTCCCGCTGCTTCCCGGGCCTCGTTGGCACACGCGTTGACGTCGGTGTAGTACTTCACGCTGCCCGGTGGCTCGTCGGCCGGGTCGATGTTGTGCGTGAGCACGTGGATCGGCACTCCGTCGTGGTGGTCGCCTTGCCATCGACCGGCCAGCTCGTACGTGCGGCGCCCGGATATCACGGCGCCGGTCGACACGGCCTCCGCGTACACCTGCCCGTTGATCCCCTCGGACATCCGGTCGTCGAGCCAGTTGAACAGCCGCCCTCCGTTGCGGCCGAGCTCCTGGCCCGTCCGGTCGTCCGGCCCGGCGATGTACCCGTCGACCGACATGGACATGTAAAGCCGCAGAGGCGTCCTACCCATTCTCATTCCCCTTCTCTGGCCAGTCGGCGGCGGTGATGCCGTCGGTGTGGCCTGCGGGCCACTGGACGAGTTCGATCCGGCGACCGTCCGGGTCGGTGATGAACGTCGTCTTCATGCCGTCATCGGTTTCCTGCCCTGGGGCGTCCGGCTCGATCCCGTGGCCGGCCAGCCTGTCGAGCGTGTCGGCCATCGACTCGACCTGCACGACGAAGTGACTCACGTCGGTGCCACGGTCTACCGGGTTGCCGTCGTGAACCAGCTCGACGGTGACGAACTCGTCGTCGGGGAGCTTGATCATGGTCAGATGCCCGATCGGCGCCTCGGGCACGCTGCCGACGACCTCGTAGCCGACAGCCGTGTAGAACGCCAGCGACCGCCCGAGATCGGTCACCCGCAATCCGACGTGCAACGTTCTCATTCCCGGTACCTCCATTGCCTGCGGCGATCATGCTGCGACCTGGGTTCTCGCGGCCATCCCCACATTTCTGGGGGGTCGGCTAGGTTGAGGCATGGCCACCGCCCAGCCAGTGCACGACCGGCTCCGCGACACCATCTCGCGGCTGGTCCACCGCGGGCTCGGTGTGGAGGACTACTGGCGCGCGGTGAGCGATGCGCTCGATGGCGCGGTGCCGTCGGAGGGCTCCTGCCTGATGACGATGGACCCGGCCACCATGCTGCCGACCGCGGAGTTCGTCGAGAACGGGATGCCCGCGGACGCGATCAGCCGGCTCGTCGAGATCGAGCTGCGCGAACCCGACTACACCAAGTGGGTCGACATGGCGCGCGCGGGCAGAACCGCAGCGAGCCTCAGCGACGTCACAGCGGGCGAGCTCGACCTCAGCCGTCGTCACCGGGAGGTCCGGCGCCTTGAGGGTTACTCCGACGAACTCCGAGTCGTCCTGTCCAGCAGCACCGGCACCTGGGGCGCGCTCACCGTGTTCCGCGAGAAGGACCGCCCGTACTTCTCGCCCGCCGAGGTCCGGCTCGTCACATCGCTGACCGGTTTGATCTCGGACGGACTGCGCCGGTCGCTGCTGCTGGACGACGCCTGCGCCGACCGCCACGACGCCGGAATGCTCGTCCTGGGTCCCGATGACGGCGTCGACCTCGCCAATCAGGTGGCCGAGAAATGGATCGACGAACTCGGCGTCGGCACAAGAGCAGGCACAACGCTCCCACTGGTGATCCGTGCGGTCGCCAAGCAGGCCCGTGCCATCGGCGGCCGGGAGGAGGGGCAAGAAGCCGGCATTGGGTTGGCCAGAGCGCGTGTGCGCACCAAGGCAGGGCGTTGGGTGATAGTCCGGGCATCCCTGCTGGGCGAAGGCACGACGGCACCGGTCGCGGTGCTGCTCGAAGCAGCTCGTCCGGCAGAGATGGCACCACTGCTGGCCGACGTGTACGGCCTGACCCTCCAGGAACGACGGGTCACCGAACGTGTAGCGCAAGGCCTGCCGACCAGACAGATCGCCAACCAGCTCCGGATGTCGACCTACACCGTCCAGGACCACCTGAAGTCGATCTTCTCCAAGACTGGCGCAGGCTCCCGCGGAGACCTCATCGCCCGCCTGTTCTTCGATCAGCGCGCCATGCAACTCACCGCTCCGCCGGCAATTCCAGACGAGTTGCCTGGCGTTCGGCAACGGCCCGTCTCTGACGTCCTCTCGTGACTCCGCTTCCGATCCGTGACCGCGCAGGCAACGCGTTGGTGGGGTTTCGTGTCGTCACCGACGTCGAGTTGGAGCGCCTGGACGATCGGGTGGCCGTTCCGGCGGCCCTGGTCGTGGTCGAGCACGCGGGCGCCGTACTCATGATGTTCGACAGTTGGCGAAGGCAGTGGGAACTCCCGGGAGGAACACGCGAGCCGGGCGAGACGTCGCGTCAGGCCGCGGTCCGGGAGTTGCGCGAGGAGACCGGCATCCACGGAGTGGAACCAGACGGCGTTGCGGTGGCCGAGTTCGATCTCACCAACCCGGACCGTCACGAACTCCTCGCCGTCTACCGGGTCCGGCTCCAGGCCGCGCCCCGCCTGCTGGTCAACGACGAGGCGCTCGACTTCCTGTGGTGGCCGCCGTCGAACCCCGTCGGTGAGGACATGAACCCGCTCGACGCCGAGATCGCCAGACGCGTCATCCCCTCCTCGACCGAGTGAAACGACCAGGCCCGCACAAACGTGACGAGCGTTCGAACGCGCGCTCATGCCTGTGGTCGCTCGTGGCCGCGTGGTCGAGCGATGTCTGCCTGCGGCAGCTACGCGTCGAGCAGTTGGCACCTGTCAGTGGTCCGGTTGTTGACTCTCCGTCGTCAGCTCCGGTAAGAGTTCGGCGAGTTCGTCGATCAGCCGTCTGATGTCGCGACGACTGTTGCGGTGATGGATGCGAAGATATTGACCACGCACCAGTTGCGCGATGTCCTCCGGAAGATCTCCGGGTCGAGGCAGGTCAGTGTTGAGCAGAATGGGAATTACGCGAACCCCGTGCCGCAACGCTTCTGCGATCTCCTGGCGGACCCAGTCATCCGGATCGTCGAGCCGACGGATCCCCCTGCTGTCCGCGGCCTTCAACCATCGCGGTCCGATCAGGACCAGCAGTGCCGTGGACCGGCGTACCGCCGAGAGAATGGCGTCGGCGAAGTCCTCGCCGAGGCTGATGGACTTGGAGGCTCGGAACACTCTCGCCGAACCGAACCTGGCGGAAAGCTCGTGGTCGACCAAAGCGGCACCGAACGGCTCGTCCTCGTTGCGGTAGTTGAGGAAGATTCGAACGCCGGTCATAGCTGATGGCGGCTCCGCCGGACGCGGGCGGTCTCGGGCAACGTCGCCGGGCCTGACCGCTGCGTTGTCGCCGATCGCCGAGCCTTCGATCCGCATGTGCCCGCCAGTCTGGATGATGCCGCTGTTGGTCACCTCGTTCACGGGCGGCCCCTTCTCCCGGAGCGGTCCTTCTTCCCACGGCGCGAGCGGTCCACCGAACCGCCCGTGCCGATCGCGCTGTCCCGGATGCCCATGGTCCCGCCGAACTGCATGACGCCGGTGTTGAGCACGGTGAGCGCGCGCTCGGCGTACTCGGCCGTGTCGACGTCGTGGGCGGCGAGGAAGTCGAACGTGGCGGCGATCAGCCGACGTTCCAGGATCTTCCAGTACTTGACCACGTCTCGGGACTGGAAGTAGTTGTCGGGCACGTACATGTCCCGGTTCTCGCGCCGGACCTGAGGCAGCGTCATCGCGCCCAGCTCCCGGATGCTGGTGCGGGCACCGAAGTCGTAGTCGGCCGCAGGGACCCGGAGGGCCGCGCTGAGGATCGCGCGCATCGCGTCGCGGCCTGCACGCAGCACACCGAACGGTGCGCCGACGACCAGACGGGGCAACGTGGTCAGAGCCTGGCCGACGGCGTCCAACCGTGCACCAGGCTCGGTTCTGCGCGGGTCCCGCAGCAACTGGTACCCGGCCTGGGTCGGCGGCAACATCCACGCCGAGAACTCCAGGTAGAGCGTTCGTCCCTGCACCGCCACGTGGACGAACACCGTTGTGACCACCTCGCCGTCCCAGGACCGGACCTGGCAGGTCAGGTAGTGCCGCGCCGCGGTGGTCGGGTCCGCGATGATGCCGGACACCGCGGACGGGTCCATGGTGTGTGTCAGGCTCCCCGCTCCCTCCGCAGCCTGGAACACGTGGTCCTGAACGGTCAGGCCGGGCAGCACCAGCCGGGGTTCGGACTCGATCGACAGCATGCTGAGCTGTTTCCGCAGGTGGGCGATCAGATCCTCAACCTTGAACAGCAGCTCACCGTTCTCCTCTGTGACCGCTCGGACCGGCGCCTGCCGTTGTCGGCCGGCCTCCGCGAACCACGGCGGTTGGCCGGCCCGGACCATCCGCAGGGCGAACGACCACGTTCGCAGTTCCTGTCCTGCGCCGACGAACGGGGAAAGGCCCGAGTACATCGTGACGTTTCCGGCCTGGCGCTCGGCGAAGGTCGCCAGCCTGCGCCGGCGCAGCCCAAGGGGCCAGCGGTTGCCCCGCGCCAACTGCTCCAGGGCCAGCTGCCGTTGCAGCGCCTCCATTGCCACGACGGCGAACATCAGAAGCACAAGCAGGACGATCGCGGTGTCGGACGGCGGATCCAGTTCACCCAGACCGAACCAGGGCTGTGGAATGTCGCCGGTAATCAGGATCACCTGCGACAGCTGCGTCAGGATTTCAAGCGTGGCGGGCAACGCGGATGTCAGGACCCAGACGAACAACGTGGAGAATCCGGCGTAGGCGAGGACGGCCTGCGCCCGTGCGGACACCCGGCGCTCGCGGTCGAGGCCAATGACGACCCGGCTCAGCCAGGCCAGGTATGTCACCAGCGCCCAGAGGATCAGCAGTAGGACCACGCCCAGGGTGTTCAGGGTGCCGGTCAGCAGAGACAGCGCCAAACACACGCACAGGAGAACATCTCGGACCACGGCCCAATCACGGGCGCGCCGACAGTGCAGAAGCACGGGAATTGCGTCGAAACCGTACGACGGTGCCAACGCACGCCTATCCTCGGAATAGACCTCGCGGAGTACTCGCGCCCGAAACTTGCGGTCGAGATAGGCGCCAGTGCACAGGCTGCGCGTTGCCGACGTCATCGTGCCCCCGTGTTCATGGCACGCCATATGATCATCGGGTGAGCGTCCCGCAAGACAATCGACTTCCGGTCACACATCGACGCCTTGAGATTCTCGAGCTGCGGCAGCCATCCGAACGCGTAACCCGCCGGCTGCGCCACGCGCCGCACCGAGAACCCGCGCTCGCTCCGGACTCGTCTCGATCGCCCGCCAAACCATCGTCGCGCCAGGTCGACCGTCTCGGGACACGGCTCAGTCATGCGTTTTCCCTATCGTCCTATCGCCGGGAAAGTCAGAGGAAGAGCGCACGATAGCGGGCACCAACTTCCGGCGATAGGGGGAATCACGCGAGTTCGGCGTTCGTGATCGGTCGCGGCTATGGGCGTCGAGCCGCTCAACGTGCTGAATCAGCCGTTCGTGGACAGATACGACCTGACGAACTTCGCAGTAACCCCAACTACTTCCCGTTGGCTACCTATATGACCCTGCACTGGGAATATGGTGCATAGAGTTGTTTAATGAGCGCTTAACGCGCTCACCTTTGCCCTTGACCTGTATTTGACCACTTTCTAGTTTTGTG
The DNA here is from genome assembly GCF_012184385.1 of Lentzea indica. Lineage (GTDB taxonomy): Bacteria > Actinomycetota > Actinomycetes > Mycobacteriales > Pseudonocardiaceae > Lentzea > Lentzea indica. Next base: position 11,223 of record NZ_VSRL01000116.1, on the reverse strand, counting down.
GACAAATCAAGATCAGGTGGTGGCTACGGGCGCCATCGCAGACCCCGCGGCGGGTGTGGATCCCATTGGCTGGTGAGAGAAGCTGGACGGGCTGATGGCGTGGGTGGCTCGTTGCGCGGCTGCCGAGACGCGCCCGCCCACATCGATCGGCTGCGCCGCCAGAACCAGATCTCGAGCGCGATGCGCGGCGTCCATCGCAGCGCCAAAGTTGACCACCAACTCGAACACAACCGCCATCCAGCACCTGCCTTCGCACGATCACCCGTACCCCGCAGTCCACCGCGAGACGACCTTCCCCATGCGTGCGCCGATGAAGCGACGTGTCCTGAGCGTCCACGTCCGCTCATGCCGCTGTCAGGGTGTGATCGGCGTTCTCCACAGTGGACGATCGACCGAGCGTCCAACGTGCGGTCATGCCGAGATGCGAGTTTCGTGCCCTGGGTAAGGCCGAGGGCGGCTCGACGACTGGTGGGGTCAGCTGGGTTGCCAGCGTGATGGAGACATGCCGAGTTCGGTTCGGAAGGCGGCGCTGAATGCGCTGGGCGTGGTGTAACCCACCCGTAGTGCGACGTCGGCGACTGGCAGCCCCCCGGCGAGGTGTGCCACCGCGTCCAGCATCCGCCTGCGCCGCCGCCACTGTCCGATGCTCATCCCGGTCTCGGCCAGGAACAGCCGCTCCAGGGTGCGCCTGCCGACACCCACCCGCCGGCACACGGCAGCGACATCCAGGTCTGTGACCAGCTCTGTCGCGGCCATCGCCCTCGTGTCGACCGGTGCCGGCAGCAGCAGTGCCGCGTCTGCCGGCAGCTCGACGAGCAGATCTTGCAGCACCGCGACCAGCCGGGCATGCCGGGGCTCATCCAGGCTCATCGGCGCGTGCTCCACCAAATGCACCACCAGCTCGCGCAGCAACGGCGGCACGTCGAGCACCCGGCAACCGGCCGGCAGCAGCCGCGCCCGCTCGCCTGCGTAGAGAATGCGCAGCGCGCTGCGGTGCACCACCCGCAGTCTGTGCGCGACGCCCGCCGGCACCCACAGCGCGCGGTGCCGAGGCAGCGTCCATCGACCCTCGGCGGTATCCACGACCAGCACACCGGACACGGCGTAGATCAACTGATGCCAGCCCGCCGCCTGCGGCGGGATCAGCGGTCCCGACGGATGGGTAACCGCATACCCCCGCAAGTCCGGCTCGCGACGCATACGCGACAGAATTAGCCGCATATGCGACTGCGCGCAACCCGCCACGACTTCTACCGTGCTGACATGAACGAACTTTCACACATCGCGATCAACGTGGACGACCTACCGATGGCCCGACGCTTCTACCGGGACACCTTCGGCTGGGACTTCACGCCCTGGGGACCGCCCGGCTTCTACCGGATCGAGGCGGGCGCGCCGGGCGGGCCCGGGGTCACCGCCGCATTGCAACAGCGACGCGACCTGCTGCCGGACCGGCCGACCACAGGATTCGAATGCACCATCGCGGTGGCCGACGTGGCCGCCACCCGGACAGCGGCCCTCGCGGCGGGCGGCCAGGTACTGATGGAGACCGCCACGATCGCCGGGGTCGGGCACCTCGTCTGGCTCGCCGACCCGTCCGGCAACGTCGTGGGGGCCATGACCTACGACCCCGCCGCCCACTGACATCCCGACACACCGAATTCGGAACCAGCGGCCGTCTGACCGACAGATGCGGGACTGGAGAGTGTGCCTTGTCGACGCTGTCACCCGCAGAAACGGATGGCCGGCATGGCGTGGTCTTGGTGAGCGGGACGGATGTCGGCAAACATCAGCTTCCCGTCCAGCCCCTCGAACGCACTCTTCTGCCGCTGAGGGACCCTTCAACGGACAGGACGTCAGGCAGCTTGCTCAGAGGGCCGGCGCCGTGGTCCCGCGCGGCACGTAGCGGGCGGTGGGGGACCACCGCGGCGTCACGGGGACGCCGTCGATGAGTTCAAGCACCGACTCCGCCACCGACACGCCGAACTGGTGGACGTCGACGCTCATCGTGGTGAGCGCGGGGGAGGCCAGGCGGCACAGCGTCGAGTCGTCCCACGCCACGAGGCTGAGCTGGGCCGGCACGGCCACGCCGAGTGAAGGCGGCCGCGGCCCAGACCCGCCACGGCCATCACGTCGTTGTCGTAGAGGATCGCGGTCGGTGGTTCCGGTCCGGTCAGCAGCCCGGTGGTCAGCTTGGCGCCCGCCTCCTCCGAGTAGTCGCCCTCGACGATCACGGGCTCGACACCGGCCTCCGCGCAGCCCGAGAGCAGCGCCGCGGTGCGGGCCCGCGTGTGCTGCAAGGCTGGGGCCCGGTGATTCTGGCGATCCGGCGGTGGCCCAGGTCGAGCAGGTGGCCGAGGGCTTCGGTGACCGGGCCCGCGTGGTCGGTGCGGACCTCGGGCAGGTCTGGATCGTCGCCGACGACGACGGCGGGCAGGGCGAGTGCCCTGAGCACGGCCGGACGGGGGTCGTCGGCCGTCGGATTGACTACGACGACCGCGTCCACCAGGCCGCGGGCGGCCCAGCGGCGGTAGGCGGCGATCTCGGCCTCGTGGTTCGCCACGACGTGCAGCAGCACCGAGAGGTCGCGCTCGGCCAGCCGTTCCTCGATGCCGGCGATGAACTCCATGAAGAACGGCTCCACGCCGAGCAGTCGCGCGGGCCGGGCCAGCACCAGCCCGACCGCGCCCGTCAGCGAGCTGGTCACTCGGGCACCGCGCAGAGGTCGTTGGCACAGCGCAGAACCAGCGGATCGGTGAAGGCCGCCGGGTCGACGACGGCGTCCGTGCGGATGTGGAACACGCGGACCTCTCCGGCGAGCATCGGCACGAGCATGTCGTCCACGACGGCGTCCGGCGCGACCCGGTCCGCCAGGATCGCCACGTCCTGGGCGAACGACTCGGCGCGTACCTCGACCTCGTAGCCGCCGTCCACGGCTTCTGCCTGGGCGACAAGGGGACGCGGGGCGTACGACAGCTCGAAGTCCGGCCGGAACGGCAGGATCGCGCGGGCGTCGGCGGTGGTCGCCACCATCACCTCCGCGTCGTCGTTCACCGGCTGCTGCAGCGCTTCGTCCAGGTCCAGCACAACGACTGACCGGGGCGGCACCGTCCGGCGGAGTCTAGTCAAATGCAGCGTGACACCCCGGAACGTCTGCCGATCCAGGGTGAGGTGCGCGTCCCACGGCTCGTCGTGGTCGTTCACGGCGATCAGCACGAAGCGGCCGTCACGTGGCTGGAAGGTCAGGATCCGCGGCGCGAACGCGTGCCGCAGCCCATACCACAGCGGCTTCAGGCGTTCCTCGCTGTCGATCGCCGCCCAGGACGTGACCGGCCAGCAGTCGTTGAGCTGCCAGACGACCGCGCCCGCCGTGCGCGGCCACCACGAGCGGAAGTGCTCGATGCCGAAGCCGACCGCGCGGGCCTGGTTGAGCTGCGCCGCCCAGTGCCAGTCTGGGAAGCTCTTCGGGACCGGCAGGTGCGCGGCCAGGCCGCGGTCGAGCTTTCCGTTGCCGTCCTCGGCTTTCTGGTGCGTGAGGAAGCTCGGCGACGCCGGGGTCAGCGGCTGGTCGTGGATCCACCGGGTGAGCGTGGCCCAGGCCGGAGGGCCCTGGAACCCGAACTCCGAGCAGAACCGCGGCACGTGGTCGCGGTAGTGCGTGTAGTCGACCTCGTTCCAGACCTGCCAGTCGTGCCGCGTGCCGTGGTTCTCGTCGTTCGGATGCAGACCGGGAACCGGGCTGTACGGGCTGCTGGGGCAGTAGAAACGGGTCGGGTCGAGCTCGGCGACGATCTTCGGCAGCAGCTCGGTGTAGTGGCCCAGACCCCAGGTCCGGCCTTCCAGCTGCCAGGGCCAGCCCCAGTCGGCGAACCCCCAGAGGTTCTCGTTGCCGCCGTTCCACAGCGCCAGCGAGGCGTGCGGCATCAGGCGGGCGACGTTCTCGCGTGCCTCGGCCTCGAGTTCACCGCGCACCGGCTCTTCCTCTGGATAGGCGGCGCACGCGAGCGGAAAGTCCTGCCACACAAGGACACCGCGTTCGTCGCACACGTCGTAGAAGTCATCGGACTCGTAGATTCCGCCACCCCACACGCGCAGCAGGTTGACGTGCGCGGCTACGGCCTGATCGACGCGCTGGGCCAGCCGGTCGCGCGTGATCCGGGTGAGGAAGTGGTCGTCGGGAATCCAGTTGGCGCCCTTGACGAAGACGGGCTTGTCGTTGACGACGACGGTGAACGGCGTGCCGATCTCGTCCGGTGTCGTGTCGACGGTGATCGTGCGGAACCCGATGCGGCGCGTAGTCCTGTCGATCGTGGCCGACTGCCCGCGCAGCACGACTTCCAGGTCGTAGAGCGGTTGCGAACCGTATCCTGTCGGCCACCACAGTTCGACATCGGGGACGTCGACACGGGCGACCACAGTTTCTTGTCCGGCAGGGACGACGACGGTGTGCTCGCACGAGCCGACGGCGATCTGCAGCGTCAGGCTTTCCCGCGAAGCGGCGGTCCACTCGACGTCGGTGTGGAGTTCGACGTGGCCGGTCCCGTCAGGGGAGACGGTCACGACCGGGCGAACCTGGGCGAGCCGGGCGGTGTGCCAGCGTTCCAGCCGGACCGGCCGCCAGATGCCCGCGGTCTGCAGGTCCGGTCCCCAGTCCCAGCCGAAGCTGCACGCCATCTTGCGGATCATGTTGAACGGATGCGCGTTGACGTGGGCCCGCGGGCCGAGTGCCGCCTCGACCTTTTCGGCGTGCGCCAGCGCGGAGGAGAACGACACCGTGAGGTCGTTGCCGCCGTCGACCAGGAACTGCCGCACGTCGAAGCGGTAGCTCCGGTGCATGTTCGCGGTGTGCCCGAGCACGTGGCCGTTGAGCTCCACGGTGGCGATGGTGTCCAGCCCGTCGAACACGAGGTCCACCCGCTGGCCCGGCGTGACCGCGGCGGCCAGGAACGTGGTGCTGTAGTGCCAGTCCGCGCGGTGCATCCAGGTCAGCTCGGTCTCGGCCTGGTCGAGGAACGGGTCGGTGATCAGCCCGGATGCCAGCAGGTCGAGGTGGGTGCTGCCGGGCACGGCCGCGGGCACCGTTCTGCCCCTGATGTTGTCCGGCACCTCGTTCGTGGTCGCGGCCAGCTGCCAGCCGTCGTGCAGGTACTGGCGGATCAAGACGGTCCTCCCCTGGAGAAACGGGCGCTGGAGAAACGGGTTTCGGGATCGGGAGCGGCGGCGGCCAGCCGGCGGGTGTACGGATCTTCCGGGCGCGTCAGCACGTCGTCGCTGTCCCCGCGCTCGACGATCCGGCCACGGTGCATCACCAGGACCTCGTCGGAGAAGTGCCGTGCGGTGGCCAGGTCGTGTGTGATGTACAGGACCGCGAGGTTCTCCTCGCGCTGCAGCCGGGCGAGGAGTTTGAGCACTCCCAGGCGGATCGAGACGTCCAACATGGACACCGGCTCGTCGGCGACGATCACCTTGGCGCCGGGTGCGAGCGCACGAGCGATGGCCACCCGTTGCCGCTGCCCGCCGGACAGCTCGTGCGGCCGCCGGTGCGCGAAGTCCGGGGTGAGGCTGACGCGTTCCAACAAGTGCGGTACCTCAGCACGAGAACGCCCATGCAGTCGCAACGGCCGCGCGAGGTGGTGCTCGACGGTGTGGAACGGGTTGAGCGACGCGAACGGGTCCTGGAAGATCATCTGAACGTGGTCGCGATACTTCCGCTGCGGCACTGGCTCGCCGTCCTGCCCGGTCAGCACGATCTCGCCCGACGTGGGCCTGACCAGGCGGGCGATCATCCTCGCGATCGTCGACTTGCCGGAACCGGACTCGCCGACCAGGGCCACGGTCCTGCCCGGCGTGAGGGTGAACGACACGTCGTCCACCGCGCACAGCTTGTGGAACGTCTTGGTCAGGCCGCGCACTTCCAGCGTGGTCATGGGATCAGCGCTCCTCGCTCGCCGGTCAGGCTGGGGAACGACGCCAGCAGCTGACGCGTGTACGGGTGCTGGGGCCGCAGGTACAGGTCCTCGGCGGTGGAGTACTCGATGACCTCGCCGTCGCGCATCACCGCGATGCGGTCGCTCAGCTCCAGCAGCAACGGCAGGTCGTGCGTGATGAACACGACCGCGAAGCTCAGCTCGTCACGCAACCGCCTGATCTCGTTGAGGATCTCCCGCTGCACCAGGACGTCCAGCGCGGTGGTGGGCTCATCCATGATCATCACCTGCGGATCGAGCAGCAGCGCCGTGGCGATCATGACTCGCTGCCGCATGCCACCGGACAGCTCGTGCGGATAGGAGCCGAGTCGCTCCGGATCAATGCCGACGAGGCGGAAGACCTCCACGCACTGCTGCTCTCGGTCCGAAGTGGACATGTCGGACCGATGGGTGCGTAGCACGTCCTGCAGTTGCGCGCGGACCGGCGTGACCGGGTTCAAGGAGTTCATAGCGCCCTGGAACACCATGGAGAGCTTGACCCAGCGGAACGCCCTGAGCTCTTCCGGTGCCAGTGCCAGGACGTCGATGTCCTCGCCGTCGCGGTCGTGGAACACGACGGACCCCGACGTGACCTCGGCCGGCGGCCGGTGCAGGCGGTTGATCGCATACGCGAGCGTGGTCTTGCCGCAGCCGGATTCCCCGGCCAGACCCAGGATCTCGCCGCGCCGCAACGTCAACGACACGTCCTTGACCGCGTGCACGGGCGTATCGGCCTGATACACGACGTTGAGGTTCTTGACCGTCAGCACGGCGTCCTGTTCGGCAGCGGCGGTTTCCGGCAGAACGGCCACCACGTCACGCTTGCGCCGGGCACGATCGCGCAGCTTCGGGTTGATGATCTCGTCGATGCTGAAGTTGATCAACGCGAGAGCGCCGCCGAACAACGCGATGATCAGCCCTGGCGGAACGAACCACCACCACGCCTCACGTTGCAGCGCGAACCCGTTCTGGGCGTAGTAGAGCATCGTGCCGAGCGTCGACGAGTTGGCCGCGCCCAGTCCGAGGAACGACAGCCCGGCCTCGCTGAGGATCGCCAGGACGACCGCGAACACGAACTGGGACGCCAGGATCGGCAACAGGTTCGGCAGGATCTCCACGCAGATCACCCGCCAGGTCTTCTCACCGGACACGCGCGCCGCGGCCACGTAGTCCCTGTTGCGCAACGACAGCGTCTGCGCCCGCAGCACGCGGGCCGCGGCTGCCCACCCGGTGATCGCCAGCACCAGCGAGATCGTCGCCGTGCCGCGCTGGTCGGGAGGGACGAAGCCGGCGATCACGATGACCAGCGGCAGGCCGGGAATCACCAGCATCACGTTGGAGAACAACGAGAACACCTCGTCGACGACGCCGCCTGCGTACGCGCCCGCGATGCCGAAGACCCCCGACAGCAGGGTCGCCATGATCCCGACGAGCAGGCCGATCTGCAGCGACCCGCGGGTGGAGAGGGCCAGCTGAGCGAGGATGTCCTGGCCGGTGACCGTGGTGCCCAGGACGTGCTCACCGCTGGGTGGGGTTAGTCCGATGTCCCTGATCGTGGCGGGATCACTGGTGAGCAGCGGGCCGATCAGTCCGAACAGGACGATGGCGCCGGCCAGGCCGAGACCGGCGCCCAGCCTGGGGGACCAGCGCGGCAGCAGGCCCCGCCAGCGATTGCGCGATCTCGGTACCTCGGGGGTGACCTCGGTGAGCGGACTGAGGTTGGTCATGCCACCGCGCTCCGATCCCTGGTCCGAGCGTCGATCAAGCCGTACAGCAGGTCGACGACCAGGTTGGCGCCCAGCACCGCGATCGTGATCACCAGGAAGATCCCCTGCATCAACGCGTAGTCGTTGTTCTGCACGGCCTGCAGCAGCTTCGACCCGATGCCGGGATAGGAGAACACCAGCTCGGTGACGATCGACCCGGACACCACGAACCCGAGCGAGATCGCGAACCCCGCGACCGAGGGCAGCACCGCGTTGCGGGCCGCGTACCGGATCATGATCCGGCTGTCCCTCAGTCCCTTCGCCCGCGCGGTCAGCACGTAGTCCTCGGACATCGCCGAGACCATCATGTTGCGCATGCCCAGCAGCCACCCGCCGATCGACGAGATCACGATCGTCAGCGCGGGCAGGATGCCGTGGTAGATCGCCGAGCCGATGAACTCCGCGCTCCAGCCGGGATCCAGGACCACGTCGTAGCCACCGCTGAGCGGGAACCAGCCCAGCCCCGTGGAGAGCAGCGCGACGAGGATGAGAGCGAGCCAGAAGTACGGCACCGCCGACAACACCGTGGTCGCGGGCACCAGCGAGTCGAGCCAGGTGCCGCGTTTCCAGCCGACGACCGCGCCGAGCCCGACCCCGAACAGGAACGACAGCAGCGTCGAGAGACCGACCAGGACGATGGTCCACGGCAGCGAGCCGGCGATCACGTCGGACACCTTCGCCGGGAACGCGCTGACCGACACGCCCAGTTCGCCGCGCAGCAGGTTTCCCAGGTAGGTGACGTACTCGTGGAAGACCGAGTCACGCCCGCCCGTGCCCAGCAGTGTTTCGTAGGCCTGACGGGCGGCGGGATCGACGGTCCCGCCGCGTTGCTGGAGCTTCGCCATCAGGATGTCCACCGGATTGCCCGGCAGCATCCTGGGAATGACGAAGTTCAGCGTCACCGCCGCCCACAGGGCCGCCAGGTAGAAGGCGGCCTTGCGCACGTAGTAGTTCATCGTCATTTCCCGGCGGGCTTGAGCTTCACGTACACCTGCGAGGCGTCAGGCCGCTTCCACACCGCCGGGAACGCGTAGAGGTCGTCCTTGGTGGGCCAGCCGGTGAAGGCCTTGTCGTTGTACTCGTTCGGAATTCCGCCGGTCAGCACCGGGATGTACGGCATGAACTTCTCGAGCTCGACCTGGATGGCGTCGTAGTGCGGCTGCCGCGCGGGGTTGCCCCGGTCGGTCTTCTTCAGCTCGGCCAGCGCCTTGTCCACGGTCGCGTTGCTGAACCGGGAGTAGTTCGGGTAGGCGGACTGCCCGACCGGCGCCGTGGCCGTCGTGGAGAAGAAGTAAGCGTAGGTGTAGTACGGGTCGGGTGCGGGGCCCTGCTCGACGGAGTCGATCAACAGCTCGTACTGGCCGCGGCCGCGCGCGTCGGCCCACTCGTTCCACGACAGCTGCTGCGGGGTGATCTTGACACCGATCTGGAGCAGCTGCTGGCTCAGCGTCTCCAGCGCAGTGATGTAGTCGGTCCAGCCGGCGACCACCTTCACCGTCAACGCGAGTGGCTTCCCGTCCTTGGCGTAGATGCCGTCCGCACCCTTGACGTAGCCCGCGGAGGTGAGCAGTTCGTTGGCCTTGGCGGTGTTCGGGTTCATCGGCGCGATGCGGTCGGTGAGCTTGCCGGACACGAGAGCGGTGTCCCGCGGCAGCAGGGTGAAGCCGGGGGACATCTCGCTGTTGACGTTCTGGAAGGCCAGCGAATTGATCTGGGTGCGGTTCATGCCGTAGTAGATCGCCTTGCGCACGGCGGGATCGGTCTGCGCGCCCTGACACCCCAGCGCAGCGTTGGAGCACGTGTACAACGCGACCTGGTTGAGCGGCAACGTGATCGCCTTGTACCCGGGGTAGTTCTTCTCGATGTCCTTGATGTCCGGGATCGGGCCGGTCTGCCAGTCGATGGACCCGGCCTTGAGCGCGTCCACGCCCGCCTGGTTGCCCGACAGCGACAGGTAACGGATCTGCTTGACAGCGGGCTCACCGCCCCAGTACTTCGGGTTCGCCTTGAGGGTGAACGACTGCGCCTTGAAGTCGCCGAGCACGAACGGGCCCGTGCCGACCGGGTTCGGGCTGACCTCGGTCGCCGGGTTGGCGATGTTCTTCCAGATGTGCTCCGGCATGATCCACATCTGGCCGAGCACCTGCGGACCGTCCATGTAGGCCGGCTCGGGGAACTTGACCACCACGTGCGTGTCGTCGGTCGCGGTGGCCGTGCCCTTGTAGGCGGTCTTGTTCAGCGCCGGGTTCTTGGCGACCATGTCCAGGGTGAACACCACGTCCTTGGCGGTGAACTTCTGGCCGTCGGACCAGGACACGTTGTCCCGCAGGGTGATCGAGAGTTCGGTGCCGTCGGTGTTCCACGTGAACTCGGTGCCGAGCAAGGGCTTCGGTGGCTGGTCGGCGGCGATGTTGAAGAAGAACAGCGGTTCGTTGATGGTGCCCATGCCCTCGATGAAGGTGGGCGAGTACGGGTTGAAGTTGAGCTGGAAGTCGCCGGCCTGGCCGGTGTAGACGACGAGGGTGTCCTTGGCCTGACCGCCGCCACCTGATCCGGAGCACGCCGCTGTGGCCGCGACGACCACCGCCAGACCGAGTGCGAAGAGCCGCTTGCGCAGGAACATCGTTGATCCTCCCCGTGGCTGGGTGGTTCGCGGCGAGGATTCTTCAGATACTAAACAAAGAAAGTCAACGGCTCCGAATGGTTTACTGGTCGCGACTTGTCGATGAGACAAATTCGTCGTTCGACGGAGGAATGCTGTGAGCGGACCGGCGCGGGTGACCCACGCCAGCACCAGGGCGGCCGTGCTGGACCTGATCCGCGCCGCCGGCATGATCAGCCGCGTCGGCCTGGTCAACGCCAGCGGCCTGACCGGCGGGACGATCTCCACGGTCGTGCGCGGCCTGATCGACGAGGGCCTGGTCGCCGAGACCGGGCACGCCGAGTCCACCGGCGGCAAACGCCGGGTCATGCTGCAGCTCGACCACTTCGCGCGCTACGCCGTCGGCGTGCACCTGGACGACGCGCGGATCACCTACGTGCTGACGAACCTCGGCGGGGCGGTCGTGGCCCGCATCTCGCGCGCGGGCAGCGGCACCGACGACGCTTCTGTCGTGGTCGCCAGGATGGCCCGCGAGGTCGACGCCCTGATCGACAGCGTCGGTGTCGAACGCGATCGAATCCTCGGACTGGGACTGGTGTCCGCGCGTCCGTCGGAGCACCACGAGTTCGGTCAGGCGCTCGAGCGGGCGACCGGGTTGCCTGTGGTGCTGGACAACGACGCGACCGCGGCGGCGATCGGCGAGCACTGGTCCGGTGGCGTCGGAGCCACGTCGACGTTCGCCGCGCTGTACATGGGAACGGGCCTCGGCGCCGGGGTGGTGCTCGGCGGGACGACGCACCGGGGCCCGAGCGGCCACGCAGGCGAGATCGGTCACGCCTGCCTGGACGTCGACGGCCCGCGATGCTGGTGCGGCGCAAGGGGATGCCTG
>NZ_VSRL01000115.1 GCF_012184385.1 Lentzea indica | reverse complement strand
CGATCGCCGACCCGGCCGCGCAGGCCAACGGCGCCACGCAGCTGCTGGCGCTGGCCGCGTTCTGCGTGCTGGTCGTGCGCGCGGTGCGGTACTTCGGCGCCGCCGCCCGCCGCAAGGTCGTCGTCGAGATCAGCCGTGAGGGCATCGCGACGACCCGCAACGGCAAGTTCCACCAGTACTGGTGGTACGAGCTGGCACGGGTGCGCGTGGTGCCGCACAAGAAACGGCCGTGGGTCGTCGTCTGGCTGAAGGACCCGGCCCCGCGCCGCTTCTTCGGCGCGCATCACGGCGGTGTGCGGGTGTTCCCGATCGCCCACGAGCGGACCAGGCGGCGGCGCGAGCGCGATGTCGCCGAGCTGCGCGCCGCCCTGGCCTGGTACCTGCCGCGGTCCTACGACGGCCGCTGATCCGTCCACTCGTAGGTGATGGTGGCCGTCATCGTCACCATGCCCTCCGGCATGTGGTTCTCCTGCGAGGGTTTGCGTTCCTCGAAGCCGGTCACCTGCCCCGTCACGGGGTCGATCGTGAACTGGGTCCGGCCGCCGCCTGCCGACACCTTCCCGTTGTCCCAGCGGATCTCGGGCGACTCGGCGAGCTTGCGGTAGAGCGCGGCCTTCTCCTCGTTCGTGGTGAACGGCGAGAGCATCGCCGACGAGGCGTCCTCCAGCTTCTGCTCGGGATCCGTGCGCAACGGCAGCGACAGGCTGTCTTCCTTGCACGGGGTGGCCGCGCAGAACGAGCCCCACAGCAGCGGGCCCCGGAAGCTGTCCGGACGGGCCTCCTCCGGTGGTGGCTGGAAGCCGGAGACCGCGCGTCGCCTGCCGGTGAAGTTGCGATAGATCACGACCATCTCGCCCGGCGCGGTGGGCAGCCACACGGTGATCTCGAACTCGATGGCCGTGACGCCGGTCCGGCCGTTGTCGTTGATGGCGAACGTCTGCCACCCCAGGTACCTGATGTGCCGGTACTTGGCCGCCGGCTTCTCGGCCACCTCCAGCAGGGTCGCCGCCTCGGTCAGCGAGGTGGCGGGGGCCGTCGGCATCGTGGCGGGCGCGTCGCGCTGCGCGGGCCGCAGGAGGACCACGAGACCGGTGATCATCACGACCGCCGTGGCGGCCGCGGCGATGCCGACCCAGTTGCGCGACCGGCGCTTCGGCTTCTCGGCGAGGAGCTGCTCGCGCAGGCGGCCAGCCGCACGTCGTCGGCGGGCCGCATCGGGTACAGCTCGGCGAGGTCGTCGTCCAGCACGTCACGCATGTTCCACTTCCTTCAGCTTGGCGCGCAGGCGGTGCAGGCGGGACCTCGCGGTGCCGGCGTTCATCTCCAGGGCTTCCGCCGCCTCCTGCACGCTCAGCCCGGCGAGCGACACGAGCAGCAGCAGGTCGCGGTCGGCGTCGGACATCTTGGCCAGCGCACCGGCGATGCGCCGCAGGTGCGAGCGTGCGTCGATGCGGGTGACCACCGTGTGCTCCAGCGACTCGGCGACACCGAGGTCGACGCCGTAGCGTTCGGCGGTCCGCAGCAGGCGGGTCTCGCGCTTGGCGTGGCCGCGCAACAGGTTCGTGGCGATGCCGTAGAGCCAGCCGACGATGCTGCCCCTCTCCGGGTCGTAGGTCTCCTTGCCGCGCATGGCGGCCAGAAACGTCTCGCTGACCAGGTCGTCAGCCACGTCGACACCGACCCGCCGCGCCAGATATCGGTGCAGCGGATGGGCGTGCTCGTCGAACAGCTCCGCGAACATCACGCCCCCAGTTGGCTTCTCGCGGCACCAGTGTTGCAGTGACCTGGGTCACACTGCGTTGGATTCCCAATTGGAGTGGACGGGCTGATGATGATGTTCGCATGACGAACTGGACCGTGAGGGTCGCTGACGCCGCGCGTTCGCAGCTCAACCGCGAGTACAACGCGGAAATGATCAGCCGCTACTGGGGACGGCCCACCAACGATGCCGAGATCGACGCCTACGAACGCGACGAGCAGGACCACGACGTGCCGGTGTTCCTCGTGGTGTCGCGCGACGGCGAGGACGTGGGGTGCCTGGGCATGCGGTTCCTCGGCGACGGGGCCGGCGAGCTGACCCGGATGTTCGTGCGCGCGCCGTTCCGCGGGCAGGGCGCCGCCTCGGCGTTGCTCGTGGCGATGGAGGCCGAGGCTCTCAAGCACGGTGTCACGGTGCTGCGGCTCGACACGCGCAACGATCTCGTCGAGGCGCGAAGCCTGTACGCCAAGCACGGTTTCGCCGAGATCGACCGCTACAACAACGCCGAATACGCCGATCACTGGTTCGAGAAGAGTCTGAAAAGGCTAACGTCCGCTCATCCGGTCGCGATGTCCTGAGAAGGTCGGGATGACGCTCGCCAGGAGGCATTGAACATGCGGTTGCGTCCACTGGTGATGGCTGTCGCCGTCACCTCGGCACTGGTGGTGACCCCGGCCTCGGCGGCACCGGCCGGCCGAGTCCTAGGTTACGTCGCCAACAACGGCGGCGGAGTGTCGGTGATCGACACGGCCACGAACGCGGTGTCCGAGACGATCGCCGACAGTGGCGGCAGCTCGCCGTACATGGCGGCGGTCGCGTTCGACGGAACTCGCGGCTACGTGACGAACTCCGTGCACAACACGCTGACCGTTATCGACACACCGACCAACACGGTCGACAAGTCCATCCCCGTCGGGAGCCACCCGGCGGGCGTCGCGGTCGCCCCTGGTGGCGGCTTCGTCTACGTCACCAACTACGCGGACGGCACGGTCTCCGTGGTCGACACCGCCACGCTGACGGTCACCGCGACCGTCACGGTCGGCCAGAACCCGGACGGCGTGGTCGTCACGAAGGACGGCAAGTCCGTCTACGTCACGCACGACGTCGTGGGCCCCAGCAAGGTCTCGGTCATCGACACCACGGCCAACGCGGTCGTCGCCACGATCAACGTGGGCAGCACGCCCACCGCGGTCGCGGCCTCCGCGGACGGCACGCGCGTGTACGTGGTCAACAAGGGCTCCGACGACATCTCCGCCATCGACGTCGCCACGCGCACCGTCGTCGGCACCGCGAAGGTCGGCTTCGTGCCGCACGGCATCGCGTTGTCGCCCAACGGAACCCGCGCGTACGTGACGAACAGCGAGTTCGACTCGGTGTCCGTTGTGGACCTGACGGCGATGGCGGAACTGCAGAAGATCGTGGTCGGCGACCGCCCGATCAGCGTGGCCCTCACGCCGGACGGTGCCAGCGCCTACGTCACGAACTTCAACAGCAACACGGTGTCGGTCATCGACACGGCGTCCAGCACGGTCACCGGCTCCATCGCGGTCGGCGAGCGCCCGGTGGGCATCGCGATCAACTTCGTGCCGCCCGCCGCGTCGAAGCTCGTCGCGGGCAGCGCCCAGCTGCAGCTGCGGCTCCTCGGCTTCACGGTCCGCTCGCTCGACGCGACGCTGACCGAGAAGCACACCGGGGCGCCGATCGCCGGCGAGAAGATCGTGTTCCGCACGGTGAAGGGCAACCCGCTCTGCACCGCCACGACCAACTCGTCCGGCAAGGCCACCTGCGACGCGAACGTGTCGCTGCTGGTCGGTCTGTCAACGCTGCTGCAGGGCTTCACGGCCTCGTACGCAGGCAACGACGAGCACGGTGGCGCTGCGGCGCACGGTTCCATCACCCTGTTGTAGACATCGGAGTTGTCACGGTTGTTACATCCCTTGACTCGGACGAAATGCCCGGCATAGCGTCCGAGTCATTGGATGTCTTCCGGTGACCGCCGCCCCGGATCACGAGGGGAGTGTCCGTGGCGGTGAGAACGCTGGCCGTGGCTGCCTTGGTCGCGGGACTGGTGGTCGTGCCACCCGCGCAGGCCGGTGAACGCGGCCCGCAGGCGGTCGTCAGCACCTCTGGCGGAGCGGTCACCCTGGCGGTGACGCACAACGGCAAGACGGTCGTGCAGCCGTCGCCGGTCGGGATCACGACCGAGCGCGCCGACCTGTCACTCGGGCTGACCCCGTCCGGCAAGTCGCGCCGGGCGATCTTCGAGCACTACCGCACGGCGTCCGGCAAGAAGCGCGACCGGTACGTGCGGGCCACCGAGACGACGTACCGGTTCACGTCCGGCTCCAACAGGCTCAACCTCGTGGTGCGTGAATCCGCGGACGGTGTCGCGTACCGGTACGAGCTGCCGCAGGACACCGGTGCGGTCACGGGCGAGGCCTCGGCGTTCGTCCTTCCCTCGGACGCGACCGCGTGGCTCGCGAAGTTCCGGCGCGACTACGAGAACCCTTTCCTGCAGCTGATGGCCGGAAGCGCCGAGCAGGCCGAGTACATGCACCCCGCGCTGTTCGACGTCGGCGGCACGTACGCGCTGATCACCGAGTCCGATGTGGACGGACGTTACTCCGGTGGCCGCCTGGTGCACGCCGGTGGTGGCCGGTACCAGGTCAAGCTGTGGGACGAGAAGGTCGCGGTGTCCGGCGCGCTGAAGACGCCGTGGCGCACCGTGATCGTGGGCTCGCTCGCCACGGTCGTCGAGTCGACCCTGGTGGACGACCTCGCGCCGGCGTCCCGCGTGCGTGACACGTCGTGGATCAAGCCCGGCCCGGCCGTCTGGACCTGGCTCGCCGGTGGCCGTTCGGTCCAGCAGGACCTGGCCAGGCAGAAGGAGTTCGTCGACTACGCGGCCGCGCGCGGCTGGCCGTACGTCGTGGTCGACGCCGGGTGGTACGACGACCCGAACTGGCGGCGGACCAGCTTCGTCCCGGAGCTCGTGCGGTACGCGAAGGCGCGCAACGTCGGCATCCACACGTGGGTGCGGTTCAGCAGCGTCGACACCGCGGAGAAACGCGCGGACTACCTGCCGTGGCTGCAACGCTGGGGCGTGCAGGGGCTGAAGATCGACTTCATGGACTCCGACGGCCAGGAGCGCTACCGCTGGTACGACGAGATCCTGCCCGAGACGGCCCGCATGCACTTCCTGATCAACTTCCACGGCGCCACGCTGCCGCACGGCATCCACCGCACCTGGCCGCACGTCATGACGACCGAGGCGGTGCACGGGGCGGAGAAGTCCAGCGGCCTCACCACCGGTCACATCACCGCGTTGCCGTTCACCCGCAACGTGGTGGGCGGCATGGACTACACGCCGGGCGGCTTCCACCGCGCCCGTGCCAACACAGACGGCGGTGAGCTCGCGCTGTCCGTGCTGTACGAGTCGGGCATCCAGAACCTCGCCGGACGGCCGGACTCCTACGATGCCCGCCCGCTCGCGCGCTGGTTCCTCGAGCAGACGCCGGCCGCGTGGGACGAGACGCGCCTGCTGTCCGGCCGCCCCACCGAAAGCGTCGTGATGGCGCGCCGCAGCGATGACCGCTGGTTCGTCGGCGGTGCGATCGCGGGGGAGGCCCGCACGCTCGACCTGCCCGCGCTCGGCAAGGGTCGCTGGCTGGTCGAGGTCGTGCGCGACGGCCCTGCCGGTCTGGTCAAGGAAACCCACGTCACCTCGGAGAAACTGACCATCCCGGTGGCGAAGGACGGCGGTTTCGCCGCCCTGGTCTGCCGCCCGGATCGCGACACCTGCGCGCGGCCCACGTACGGCATCCCGTCCACGACCGTGAGTGCCACGCCGGAGCAGGTGTCGGTGCAGCCGGGGCAGTCGTTCGAGATGAGCGGCACGTTCACCAACACCTCGAACCAGCCGCTGTACGACGTGACGTTCGCGCCGCGTGTGCCGTCCGGCTGGAGCGCGTCCGGTGCGGTTCGCGCGTTCCGGGTCGCGCCGGGAGAGTCCCTGGCCGGCAGGTGGACCGTGAAGGTCGGCGCGAACCCGGTGGTGGGGCTGACCGACGTGCCCGCCGTCGCGACGTTCACGCCGTACCACCGGTTCGGCTCCAGCGTCGAGGCGGAGAAGGCGACGCGCACCCATGTGTGGAAGCCGTTGCCCGCCGGTCAGTTCTACGTCGCGGGCAACGACAGGTCCGTCGAGGGCAGGACGTTGACGACCGGCGGTGTGCGGTTCGGCAAGGGCATCGGCACGACACCCGCGGACAGGACCGTCGAGCTGGGGACCTGTTCGCGGTTCGAGGCGACGGTCGGCGTGGACGACGAGGTCGACGGCAGGGTGGACCGCGCGGCGGGTGCCGGCGGTTCGGTGACGTTCGTGGTGGTCGGTGACGGGCGAGTGCTCCACGAGAGCCCGCTGCGCAGGTCCGTCGACCCGGCGCTGCCGATCAGCGTGGACGTCGGTGGAGTGAGGTCGTTGACGTTGAGGGTGACTGATGGCGGCGATGGCACCAGTCTCGACAACGCGGTGTGGGGTGACGCGCGGCTGAGCTGCTAGGCGGCGGTGGGCAGGTCGACGCGGAGCGCCGCAGCGAAGTCCTCGCAGGACTGGCGGCAGGCGACTCCGTGGACGACCTGCCACCCGGCTGGCACCTGCAGCACCGCCGGCCAGATCGAGTACTGGCCCGTTGGGCTGACCAGCACCAGGAACATGGTGTGAGCCTGAACGAACGGGGTGGTCATGACCTCAGGGTGACGTGAACCACCTATGGTCCGGCTATCTCTGCGCTCAAGCTCACTCTCCCAGCCCAGGTTCCCGATCCCGGCGCACGTGTGATTACGTGGTGCCGTGACTGTGGAACAGGTGGTCCTCCTGGCAGAGGACGGTTCGGCCATCGGCGTCGAGGACAAGGCGGTCGTGCACCACGCGGACACACCGCTTCACCTGGCGTTTTCCAGCTACGTCTTCGACTCGGCAGGGCGGATCGTGCTCACCCGCCGGGCGCTGCACAAGAAGACGTTCCCCGGCGTGTGGACGAACACCTGCTGCGGTCACCCGCTTCCTGACGAGGACATGGCTCAGGCCGTGCTGCGGCGTCTGCAGGACGAGCTCGGCATGAAGTGCTCCGAACCGGAGCTGCTGCTGCCGCGCTTCCGCTACCGCGCCGAGATGGGTGGCGTCGTCGAGAACGAGATGTGCCCGGTGTTCCGGGTGCTCTCCGACGACGAGCCCACGCCGAACCCGGACGAGGTCGACTCCACCGAACGGGTGGCGTGGTCCGAGTTCGCCTCCGGCGTTCTGGACGGCACGCGCGAGATCTCGCCGTGGGCCAGGCTCCAGGTCGCCGAACTGGTGAAGCTGGGGCCCGATCCGCTCCAGTGGCCTGTCGCGGACCGGTCCGGGCTGCCCAGCGCCGTCAGGCTGGGCTCACCACTCCAGTGAGCCACCGTTCTGGTACTCGATGACGCGGGTCTCGAAGAAGTTCTTCTCCTTCTTGAGGTCCATCATCTCGGACATCCACGGGAACGGGTTCTCCACCTGCTCCCACACCGGCTCCAGGCCGAGCTGTGCGCAGCGGCGGTTCGTGATGAACCGCATGTACTGCTCGCACAGCTCGGAGTTGAGGCCCAGGATCCCGCTCGGCATCGTGTCCCTGCCGTACGCGATCTCCAGCTCGCAGCCCTCCGCGAGCATGGTGCGCACCTCCTTCTGGAACACGTCGTTCCACAGGTGCGGGTTCTCGATCTTGATCTGGTTGATCGCGTCGATGCCGAAGTTCAGGTGGATCGACTCGTCGCGCAGGATGTACTGGTACTGCTCGGCGATGCCGACCATCTTGTTGCGGCGGCCGAGCGACAGGATCTGCGCGAACCCGGTGTAGAACCACATGCCCTCGAAGACCACGTAGAACGCGACCAGGTCCTTGAGGAACGCCTGGTCGTTGTCAGGCGTGCCGGTCCTGAACTCCGGGTCCTCCAGGTGCTGGGTGAACTGCAGCGCCCACGCGGCCTTGTCCGTGATGGACGGGATCTCCCGGTACATGTTGAACAGCTCGCCCTCGTCCAGGCCGAGCGACTCGCAGATGTACTGGAACGTGTGCGTGTGCACGGCCTCCTCGAAGGCCTGGCGCAGCAGGTACTGCCGGCACTCGGGGTTGGTCAGGTGCCGGTACACCGCGAGCACGATGTTGTTGGCCACCAACGACTCGCTCGTGGCGAAGAAGCCGAGGTTCCGCTTGATCATGCGGCGTTCTTCTTCGGTCAGGCCGTTCTTGGATTTCCACAGCGAGATGTCGGCCTGCATGGACACCTCGGTCGGCATCCAGTGGTTGTTGCAGCCGTTGAGGTACTTGTCCCACGCCCAGTGGTACTTGAGCGGCAGCAGCTGGTTGACGTCGGCGCGGCAGTTGATCATCGCCTTGTCGTCGACGGACACACGGGCGGCGCCAGCGTCGATGATGTTCTCGGTGCTCATTACTGGCAGGCCTCGCAGTCGGGGTCGGTGATCGAGCAGTTCGGGTCGGCGACAGCGACCGGGGAGACGGCGTTGAGCTTGCCGTCGGTGCCCTGCAGCGTGGACTTCTCCACGTGCGTGGCGCTCTGCGTGCGCAGGTAGTACGTGGTCTTCAGGCCACGCACCCACGCCAGCTGGTACAGCTCGTCGAGCTTGCGGCCGCTCGGCTGGGCGAGGTACAGGTTCAGCGACTGCGCCTGGTCGATCCACTTCTGCCGGCGAGAGCCCGCCTCGATCAGCCACGAGCTGTCGACCTCGAACGCGGTGGCGTACAACGCCTTCAGGTACGGCGGCACCCTGTCGATCGCGCCGAGGCTGCCGTCGTGCAGCTTCAGGTCCGAGATCATCCGCTCGTCCCAGAGCTTGCGCTGCTTGAGCGCCCGCACCAGGTCCGGGTTGATCACGGTGAAGTCGCCGGACATGTTCGACTTGACGTACAGATTGCGGTACAGCGGCTCGATCGACTGGTTCACGCCGGTGATGTTCGCGATGGTCGCGGTCGGCGCGATGGCCATGACGTTCGAGTTCCGCATGCCGCGCTTGACCTTCTCTCGCACCCTGTCCCAGTCCATCGTGGACTCGCGGTCGACGTCGAGCTCGTCGTCGCCGCGGTTGCGCGCGAGGATGCCGATGGAGTCGATCGGCAGAATCCCCTGGCTCCACAGCGATCCGTCGAACGACCGGTACGCGCCGCGCTCGCCGGCGAGGTCGGCGGACGCCTCGATGGCGTAGTAGCTGATCTCCTCCATGGAGCGGTCAGCGAACTCGACGGCCTCCTTCGACGCCATCGGCGTGCCGAGCGTGAACAGCGCGTCCTGGAAGCCCATCAGGCCCAGGCCGACCGGGCGGTGCTTGAGGTTGGAGTTCCGCGCCTCGGGGATCGTGTAGTAGTTCACGTCGATCACGTTGTCGAGCATGCGCACCGCGGTGCGCACGGTCTTCTCGAGCCGCGCGTGGTCGATGCCCTCGGCCGTGACGTGCTGCGCGAGGTTGACCGAGCCCAGGTTGCAGACCGCGACCTCGTCGATCGTGGTGTTCAGGGTGATCTCGGTGCACAGGTTGCTGGAGTGCACGACACCGCTGTGCTGCTGCGGCGAACGCAGGTTGCACGGGTCCTTGAACGTGATCCACGGGTGACCGGTCTCGAAGAGCATGGTCAGCATGCGCCGCCACAGGTCGACGGCCCGCACCCGGCGGAAGACCTTGATCTCGCCGTTGTCGGCCATCTCCTCGTACGCCCGGTATTTGGCAGCGAAGTCGTCACCGAACGCGTCGTGCAGGTCCGGCACCTCGTCGGGCGAGAACAGCGTCCACTGGCCGTTCGCGCGGACCCGGCGCAGGAACTCGTCCGGCACCCAGTTCGCGGTGTTCATGTCGTGGGTGCGGCGGCGCTCGTCACCGGTGTTCTTGCGCAGGTCGAGAAACTCCTCGACGTCGATGTGCCAGGTTTCCAAGTAGGCGCAGACCGCGCCTTTGCGCCGGCCACCCTGGTTGACCGCGACGGCCGTGTCGTTGGCGACTTTCAGGAACGGCACGACGCCCTGCGACTTGCCGTTGGTGCCCTTGATGTGGGCGCCGATGCCGCGCACCGGGGTCCAGTCGTTGCCGAGACCGCCGGCGAACTTGCTGAGCAGCGCGTTGTTGCTGATGCCGTGGAAGATGCCGGCGAGGTCGTCGTCCACGGTGGTCAGGAAGCAGGACGACAGCTGCGGGCGCGTGGTGCCCGAGTTGAACAGCGTCGGCGTCGAGCACATGAAGTCGAACGACGAGAGCAGCTCGTAGAACTCGATCGCGCGGGCGTTCCTGTCGTCTTCCTGGAGCGCGAGGCCCATGGCGACGCGCATGAAGAACGCCTGCGGCAGCTCGTAGCGGCGGCCGTCGTGGTGCAGGAAGTAGCGGTCGTACAGCGTCTGCATGCCCAGGAACTGGAACTTCAGGTCACGCGAAGCGTCCAGCGCCGCGCCCAGGCGGGTCAGGTCGTAGTCGGCGAGACGCGGGTCCAGCTGGCCGATCTCGATGCCGTGGCGGACGAAATCGGCGAAGTACGACGGGTAGCGCTCGGTCATCTCGGCATGCGACAGCGGGATGCCGCAGGCCTCGGCGCGCAGCTTGTCCAGCAGCAGCCGGGCGCTGACGTAGGAGTAGTCCGGGTCGTGTTCGACCATCGTGCGGGCGGCCATGATCGGCGCGAGCGCGAGCTCGGCGTCGGTGATGCCGTCGTAGAGGTTGCGCTTGGTCTCGGCCAGAACCGCCTCGGCCGACGCGGTGGGAAGGTCGGCACACGCTTCGTTGACGACGCCGGACAGGCGATCCAAGGATGTATGGCGGTCGGGCACGCTCTCTCCTCGCGAGCTCAGCCCGAGGAAACGCATGCGCGCGCCAGCAAGACACCACTGATGCACACAGTCGCCCTCCCTCGGGGCACCGTGTCGTGCGCGCAGGCTTGCGCGCACACCAGTGGCAGGTCTTCGGACTCGTGGGCGTATCGCTCGCGCCTACCGGCCGTCGCTTCCCAGGTCTCGCGACCCAGTGCTTCGTTGACGGCTTTCGTTCCCACTCACCGCTGCGGGGCAGTCCTGGACTTTCACCAGGTTCCCTCTTTCCTCACCGGCCCGTTGAACCGAGTCGGTGAACCACCAGCGCGGCAGATACTACATGTGGTGGTGGGGTCCGGATCGCCACCCAACATGGGCGTGTCGTGGGTTAGGGTGATCAACGTGGGTGATGTTCGGCCGCGGGTCGTCTTCGGTGCTCTGGTCAGCGCGGGGCTCGCCTCGGCATCCCTTGTCGTCGGCGCCTCGGCGCCCGTGGCGAGCGGTGTCCTGGCCGTGTCCGCGGTGCTGGTGATGATCACCACCCGGCGATCAGGGTCACCCCGAGAGTGATCATCACGGCGGCGATCAGGCCGTCCAGCACCCGCCACGCGCGGGGCTTCGCGAACAGCGGGCTGAGCAGCCGGGCGCCGAACCCGAGCGCGACGAACCACGTGATGCTCGCGGTGACCGCGCCGACTCCGAAGAGCCACCGGCCTGCCGCGATGGAGCCGAGCAGGAGCAGGGTGTCCAGGTAGACGTGCGGGTTGAGCCACGTGAGCGCGAGCGCCGTCAGGACTGGCCGGCTGCTGGTGCCGTCACCGGCCTGCATCGACTGCGGGTTGAACGCTCTGCGCGCGGCCAGAAACCCGTATCCCAGCAGGAAAAGCCCGCCGACGATCGCGGCGACGGTGATCGCCTCCGGCCACCTGCGGACGATCGCCCCGAACCCCGCGACTCCCACCGCGACGAGGATCGCGTCCGAGATCGCGCACACGGCGACGACCTTCGCGACGGCATGGCGCCGGAGCCCTTGGCGCAGCACGAAAGCGTTCTGCGCGCCGATCGCGACGATCAGGGTCATCATGGTGCCGAAGCCGAGCAGCAGGTCAGTCACGGGTTCGACGGTATTGACGCCGTCTTGATGAGACCAGCTAAAGATTCTTACGTATCATTAGCGGTCGTGATGGATCTCGACCTGGTGCGCACGCTGCTCGCGGTCGTGGACGCGGGCACGTTCGACGCCGCGGCGGCCGCGTTGCACGTGACGCCTTCCGCTGTTTCCCAACGGATCAAGGCCCTGGAGCAACGGACCGGTCGCGTGCTGCTCGTGCGGGCACGGCCGGTGCGGCTGACGCCGTCGGGGGAGGTGCTGGTCCGCTACGGTCGGCAACTGCTCGCCCTGGACCAGGACCTCGACGCGGCGCTGGGCACGGACGCCGCCGTCCGGGTGCCGATCGCGGTGAACGCCGACTCGCTCGCCACCTGGTTCCTGCCTGCCCTGCAACGGGTCCCGTCGTCGCTCAAGATCTCGTTCGACCTGCACCGCGAGGACCAGGACCACACGACGGCGCTGCTGCGGCAGGGCCTGGTGATGGCCGCCGTGACGTCCTCGCGCGAGCCCGTCGCGGGTTGCACGGTGCGCAGGCTCGGCGACATCCGTTATGCCGCAATGGCATCGCAGTCCTTTGTGGATCAACACGTGGACGGCCCGTTGAAGTCGTGGCTGCCGGACGCGCCGGTCGTGGTGTTCGACCGCAACGACGACCTGCAGGACCAGTTCGTGCGCACGTTGACCCGCGGCCGCGGCGCCTCGGAACACCGCCACTACGTGCCGTCGTCCGAGGTGTACGTGCGGGCGATCGTGGCAGGCCTGGGCTGGGGCATGGTGCCGCCGCAGCAGCTGCAGGACGGCCTGGTCGACCTGGCGCCAGGCCGTACCGTGTCCGTGCCGCTGTACTGGCAGCAGTGGAAGCTCGACTCGCCGGCGTTGAACGCGGTGGCCGGCGCGGTGGAACAGGAAGCGGCCATCGCGCTGCGGTAGGAGTTACCCTCTGTTGACATGACCGGACGAGAGCTCGAGTTCGAAGACCGGTTCACCACATTGGACCGGTGGTACCCGCACTACCTGCCGCACTGGAGCTCCAGCGCGGCCACCGCCGCCCGCCTCCGCACCGGCAACGGCCTCACTCTCCGCATCGACGCCGACCAGGACCCGTGGTGCCCGGAGTTCGACGGCGACACCAGGGTCTCGGGCCTGCAGACCGCGCTGACGGAAGGCCAGTCGAAGTTCCGCCCCGACCTCGTCGTGCGCGAGCCCCAGACCGAGGTGCGGCTGTACACCCCGACGTACGGCCGGTTCGAGATCCGGTGCAAGGCCGTCGACGACCCCAACTGCATGGTCGCGCTGTGGATGATCGGGCTGGAGGACGTGCCGGAGCGGTCCGCGGAGATCTGCATCGCGGAGATCTTCGGCAAGCACGTCTACCCGGCGGCCACCGGTGTCGGGATGGGCCTGCATCCGTTCGGCGACCCGCGCATCAAGGACGAGTTCGAGGTCGTGGACGTGCCGATCGACGGGCGCGAGTTCCACGTCTACGGCGCCGACTGGCAGCCGGGGCGGGTCGACTTCTTCGTCGACGACGAGCTCGTGAACACGGTGATGCAGGCCCCGGACTACCCGATGCAGTTCCAGCTCGCGATCTTCGAGTTCGGGCAGGAACGGGCAGGGCGCTACCCGAAGGAGTTCGAGGTCGAATGGTTCAGGGCCTACCGCTGAACGGGAAGACCGCCGTCATCTACGGCGGCGCGGGCAACATCGGCGGCGCGATCGCCGAGGCGTTCGTGCAGGCAGGTGCCGAGGTGCACCTCGTCGGCCGCACCGAGGCGACGCTCAAGGCGAAGGCCGGGGAGCTGGGTGCCCGCTACGCGGTGGTGGACGCGCTCGACGAGGGGGCGGTGGACCGGCACGCGGCCACGTTCGAACGCCTCGACATCTCCGTCAACGTCACCACCGACAACGACGTCCAGGGCACGCCGATGGTGGAGATGAGCGTCGAGGACTACCTCAGTCCCGTCGTCTCGGCCGTCCGGTCGAAGTTCCTCACGGCCAGGGCCGCCGCACGGCACATGATCAGGCAGAAGAGCGGCGTCATCCTGTTCTTCGGTGGCACGGGGGAGGCGTCGGCGCACCGCCGATGGCAGCTCGGAGGCCTGCTGGCGGCGTTCGACGCGGTCGAGTCCATGCGCCGTCAGCTCGCCGCCGAGCTCGGGCCGCACGGCGTCCGGGTGGTGACGCTGCAGACAGGCGGCATCCCCGAGTCGATTCCCGCCGAGCATCGCGCGCCGATCGAAGCGGACATCGTCGGTGAGACCGTGCTGGGGCGGGCAGCCACGAAGGCGGACGTCGGACGAACCGCGGTGTTCGTGGCCTCCGACTGGGGCAGCGCGATCACGGGAACGCAGGTCAACATCACCTGCGGGAGCGTCCTCGACTGAACCTGTCGGGAACCTGGGGGAATCCTGTCGGCTTCCTGAACCCAGGAACCGCACGGGTTCGCCACCGCGTTGCACTGGATGTGCTGATTCCTCGACTAGCCGCCACCGGCGGTTCACTCGCCGTCGTCGCGACGGTGGCCATGGTCGGCCTGCTCGACCTGACCGTCGGCCCGCTGCGCCGCACGATCAGCGAGTACGCGCTGGGTGACTACCGTCCCGTCTTCGACGTCGCCGTGCTGCTCCTGGCCGCGGGCTCACTCGCGATCCTCGTCGCGCTCGTCCACAAGGGACTGGCGAGATGGCGTTCAGGCGGGTCGATCGCGTTGATCCTGTGGTCGGTCGGGTTGCTGCTCGTCGTGGCGTTCCCGAAGACGAACTGGGCGATGGGCACCAACGAGATCAGCGGCAGCATCCACCGGTTCGGCAGCATGATCGCCTTCGTCAGCCTGCCGATCGCCGTCATCCTGCTGGCGCGGCCGTGGCTGAAGGATCACGTGTGGGGACGACACGCCAGGTGGACGATGGTGTCCGGTGTGGTGAGCGTTGTCGCTTTCATGCCGATCCTCTACGCCATTGCGATGGGCGTGGCCTCCGACGTTCGGTGGTGGCGCGTGTTCCCGTTGGGCTACATCGAGAGGATCTTGCTGATCGCCGAGGTGGGCGCCGTGCTCGTCGTCGGGCTGTGGGCGATCGCGGCAAGTAGGGTTGCGCCATGGCGAGTTGGGGAGACCTCGCGGATTACATCCGCGCCGAGTACGACGTCATCCACGACGAGGACGAGGAGCTGAGAGTCCTCTTCACCTTCGGGGATGAAGAGGAGGACGACGATGACCGCACGCAGGTCGTGATCATCGTCCGGGAAGTGCTCGACAAGATGCACGAATGGGTGCAGATCGCCTCCCCGTGCGGCCTCGCGAAGGACGTGGACCTGCGCGCGGTGCTGGAGGAGGTCGGCAAGTCCACCGTCGCGTGCGGTCTCGCGATCATGGGGGAGCACGTCGTGGTGCGGCATTCGCTGCCGCTGTCGGACCTCGACATCCACGAGTTCACCGACCCGCTGCAGCTGCTCGCCGGCACGGCGGACACGCTCGAGGAACAGTTCTGGGGAGGGGACGGCTACTGATGTTCGACCTGACTCCCGCGGCCGACAGGCTGGCGGGACTGGTGCGCACCGTGCCGGACGGCGACCTCGAGGCGCCGACGCCGTGCCCGGACTACACGGTCGGCGACCTGCTCGACCACATCAACGGACTGAGCGTCGCGTTCACGATGGCGGCCTTGAAGACCCCGTTGGAGGGCACGGGTTCCGGCGACGCGGCTCGGCTGCCGGAGGACTTCCGCGAGTCGATTCCCGCGCGGCTGACCGAGCTGGCGCAGGCCTGGCGCTCCCCGTCGGCCTGGGAGGGCATGACCGCGGCGGGCGGCGTCGACCTGCCGGGCGAGGTCGCGGCCGCGGTGGCGCTGGACGAGATCGTGCTGCACGGCTGGGACCTGGCCCGCGCGACCGGGCAGGACTTCGACGTCGATCCGGACCTGCTTCAGGTGGTCTACGGGTTCGTGTCGTCGATCGGCCCGGACGACCGCGACG
The DNA here is from genome assembly GCF_012184385.1 of Lentzea indica. GTDB lineage: Bacteria > Actinomycetota > Actinomycetes > Mycobacteriales > Pseudonocardiaceae > Lentzea > Lentzea indica. Next base: position 11,580 of record NZ_VSRL01000115.1, on the reverse strand, counting down.
GCTCGCTCTTCGGAGCCGCGGTGGAGGTCGGCCCGGACGCGCCTCTTCTCGACCGTGTTGTGGGACTCAGTGGGCGGAATCCCGAGTGGAGCCTAGGTTAGGCTCTCCTAACGTGAGAGCGATTACGGTGCAGGTTCGGGCCGGCCTGGGCGTGGGACGCCTGGCCGCCGCGGTGGACTCCCTGGTGGAACTGCACCCCGAACTGTGCCGTTCCGGCTTCGCGCATCACGAGGTCGCGGACCCCGTCGCCGCCACCCCCGCGGCCCTCGCGGAGGCGGAGGCGGGGCTGGACCTGCGGGCGGGCGTCCTGATGCAGGCCGTGTGGCTCGACGCCGGACCCGCGCACTCCGGCCGGATGGTGCTGGTGCTGCACGACATCGTGGCCGACCGGCTGCCGCGGATCCTGCCGTGGCTGGTGCAGGCCTGGAAGCAACCGGCCTTCGTCAGCTGACGCCGAGCCCGCCGACGATCTCCACCTTCTGGCCGCTGAACTCCCCGGTCAGCATCGGCATGGCCTCGGCGATGGCGGCCTTGGTCTCGGGCAGCTGCAGCGAGTCCGCGTGGTGCTGCGCGGACTCCCAGATCTCGCTGACCCAGATCTTGTCCTCGTCCTCGGCATCGAGCCCGACCGCGTAAACCTGGCAGCCGGCCTCGCGGAGGCCGTCCTGCCCGCGGGTCAGGATCGCCACCACGTCGTCGCGGTGACCGGGCTTGGTCCTCATCGAGCCGATGTAGCCGAACGCCATGCGGCGGATCCTATTTCCGCTTGGCCACGAACACGAACTCGCGCCCCGGCCGGTCCGGTGCGTCGCGCACGTCCACGACCGCGAAGCCGCAGCGAACCAGGCTGTGCTCGACCTCGGCACGAGAGCGGAACCTCAGCTTCGACTCGGACGCGATCCGCGAGCCGTCCGGGAACCGGTACGTGTGGCGGAACGACACGAACGGCATGTTCACGCCGAGCAGTTCGAACTGCTCCCGCACCCCGCCCCGCACCCGCGGCGCGCTGCGCGCCCAGTCCTCCCACGCCCGCCGCAGCGGCCGCCGCGTCTCGAAGACCAGGTGCCCACCGGGCCGCAGGGCGCCGTGGATCCCGTGCAAGGTCGCTTCCCAGTCGTCACCGAGGAACACCTGCGCCACGTTCCCGGTCATCGTCGCGAGATCGACCTGCAACGAGGGCAGGGAAGTCGCGTCCCCGTGAATCCACGTCACCCGGGAGTCCTTGGCCCGCGCGATCTCCAGCGACGTGAGCGCCGGGTCCACCCCGACGACCGAACGCCCTGACGTGGCCAGCAACACCGCCAAAGAGCCCGTGCCGCATCCGACGTCGAGCACGGACCGTGCCGCGACCTCGTCCGCGATTCCCAGGTACAGGTCCAGGTCGTCGCGCGGCCCGTCGAAGGCGTCGTAGATCCGCGCCAGTCTCGGGTCGGCGAAAATCGCGTCAGGCATGCCACATCCTAGGTCCGGCGACGAAAGGTCTCAGCAGCCCGATCACGTCGTGATCCGGCCGCCCGTTCAGTTCTTCTTCCGCGACGCGGCGGGCGATCCCGGCCAGGAAGTCGGCCACCTGCACGCGTGCGTCGTGCTGCGAGTCCACCAGTGTGAGGCTTTTCAGCCGTGGTGCGAGCTTCTTGAGCTGCCGGATTCGCCCGTCGGTCAAAGACAGCTGCTGGTCGTGCACGATCGACACCGGCCCGTCCCACTGGGCGACGGCACGCAGGATCGCGGGGAACAGCGGATCCAGCGTCCCGCGCGGTCCACGAGCGCGCAGCAGGTCGTTGTAGAGCTCCAGCGGTCCTGAAACGCGACCGAACTCCGTCCGTACCCGCGAGGCCAGGAACCGCCGCTTGTCCACGAGCTGGACACGCGCCTTGCCGGCCAACGGCCCGGAAGGCCCGAGGAACCACAGCAACACCCACCGGTTCTTCTGCCGCAGCAGGTGGTTCGCCTTGTACTCCAGCGCGGGTGACTTGATCATAGATCGGAGCGAGGCGACGCAGTCAGCGGCCTCGTCCCGCGACATCCGCACCCCGGCGTGCGCGAAGACCGCCGTGACCCCGCCGACGAGCTTCTCGCCCTCGGATCCCGACTCGTCGCAGGCGATCTCCATCAGGACCAGTCATCGGTGATGTCCCGGACCGGTCCGGCAGGAAGCTGTGCTGATGTCACGGTGACAGTGGATCGCATCGCAGGTGAGCATGCCCGACCGGCCCGGTTCCGGTCGCGCGAATTTGTTGACAGGAGCAGTGGTCCAGTGCTGTGATTCACCACACAACTGATAGGAAACCTTCTTAACTAAAGCGCCGCCGCACCCTGCTGTTCCCCTCACACAGGAGGCACCTGTGGCCAGATCCCTGTTCCTGGTCTTACCAGCAGCGTTAGCGCTCGCAGTCCCGGCCGTCGCGGTCGCCGCCCCCACGCAGTACCAGGCGGAGAGCGCGTCGATCTCGAACGGCCTCGTGGAGTCCAACCACGCCGGCTTCACCGGCTCGGGCTTCGTCAACTACGACAACGAGGTCGGCAGCTCCGTCGAGTTCACCGTGAGCTCGCCGAGCGCGGGCCAGGCGACGCTCACGTTCCGGTTCGCCAACGGCACCACGGCCAACCGCCCGATGGACGTCTCGGTCAACGGCTCGCTGGCGGCGGACGAGCTGTCGTTCGCCGGCACGGGCGCGTGGACCACGTGGCAGACCCGCACCACCACGGTGAACCTCAACGCGGGCACCAACACGATCAAGACGGTGGCGACCACCTCCAACGGCGGCCCGAACCTCGACAGGCTCGACGTCGAACCGCCGTCGGGCCCGCCGGACACCGTCGCGCCCTCGACGCCGGGCAACCTGCGCTCCACGGCGCAGACGTCGTCGTCGATCACGCTGGCATGGGACGCGTCCACGGACAACGTGGGCGTGACCGGGTACGTGCTGTCCAACGGTCAGACCGCGACTGGCACCACGCACACCGTCACCGGCCTCACGCCGGACACCTCGTACACCTTCACCGTGCAGGCGCGTGACGCGGCAGGGAACCTGTCCGGCGCGTCGAACTCCGTCACGGTGAAGACCACACCGGGCACCCCCGGCGGCACCAGGCCGCACGACATCAACGGTCTGCTGCGCGTGTGCGGTGTGCAGCTGTGCAACCAGTACGGCAAGCCGATCCAGTTGCGCGGCATGAGCACGCACGGCATCCAGTGGTACCACCAGTGCGCCAAGGCGGCGTGGTGGGACGCGTTGGTGAACGACTGGAACGCGGACTTCATCCGCGTCGCCATGTACATCCAGGAGGGCGGTTACGAGACCAACCCCCGCAAGTTCACCGACATGATGCACGGCTACATCGAGGAAGCCACGCGTCGCGGCATCTACGTCCTCGTGGACTGGCACCAGCTCTCGCCTGGCGACCCGAACTACAACCTGTCCCGCGCCAAGACGTTCTTCACCGAGATCGCCCAGCGGCACAAGGACAAGACCAACATCATCTACGACATCGCGAACGAGCCGAACGGCACGTCGTGGGCGAGGGTCAAGTCCTACGCCGAGCAGATGATCCCGGTCATCCGCAACATCGACCCTGACAGCCTCATCGTCTCGGGCACGCACGGCTGGTCGACGTTCGGCCACTCCGACGGCGAGGACCCGTCGGTGGTGCTGAACAACAAGGTCAACGCGACGAACTTCATGTACTCGTTCCACTTCTACGCGGCCTCGCACAAGGACGCCTACCTCAGCGTCCTCAACCGCGTCTCCAGCGAGGTCCCGGTGTTCGTGACCGAGTTCGGCACGCAGACCTCGTCCGGTGGTGGCGGCAACGACTTCACCATGTCGCAGCGCTACCTGGACCTGATGGCGCAGAAGAAGATCTCCTGGGCCAACTGGAACTACTCCGACGACGGTCTGTCGGGCGCGGTCTTCAAGACCGGCACGTGCGCGGGCAACACGTTCGCGGGAACCGGTGTGCTGAAGCCTGCCGGTGTCTGGGTGCGTGAGCGCATCCGCACACCGGACAACTTCCCGACCGGCTGACCACTGTGAGCCGCTGGCCTGGCCCTCGGGTCAGGTCAGCGGCCAGGTGTGCACCGGCTCGTTGGCGTGCATCAGTTCTACATAGGACCGGAGCATGGTGCGAAGCGCGTCGGCCCGGTCCAGATGCGTGTGGTCGTAGTGGCGGTGGAACTCCCTCGCCTGCCACGACGCTCCGTTGACCCCGGCGAGGCAGCGCTGCTCGATCACCCCGAGCAGCCTGTCCCGCTCTGCCGAGTCGACGCCCCACCGGATCAGCCCCTCGTGAGCCAGGGGGAGAAGCCTGCGCAGCACCAGCTCGATGACGGGCACGGTACCCACGCCGGGCCAGTACATCTGCGCGTCCATGCCGTTGCGGGAGGCGGCGTTGAAGTTCTCCTCCGCGGCCTGGAAGCTCATCTGCGACCACAGTGGACGCTCGTCCTCCGCCAGCGCCCGCACCAGGCCGAAATACAGCGCGGCGTTCGCGAGCGTGTCGACGATCGTCGGTCCCGCCGGCAGCACCCGGTTCTCGACGCGGAGGTGCGGCCGGTCGCGCACCACGTCGTACACCGGGCGGTTCCAGCGGTAGATGGTGCCGTTGTGCAGCTTGAGCTCGCTCAACGTGGGCGTGTCGCCCTTGTCGAGCACGGTGAGCGGGTCCTCCTCGTCGCAGATGGGCAGCAACGCGGGGAAGTAGCGGACGTTCTCCTCGAACAGATCGAAGATCGAGTTGATCCACCGCTCGCCGAACCACACGCGCGGCCGCACGCCCTGGGCCTTCAGCTCGTCGCCGCGGGTGTCGGTGGCCTGCTGGAACAGCGCGATCCTGGTCTCGCGCCACAGCTCCTTGCCGAGGAAGAACGGCGAGTTCGCTCCCACCGCCACCTGCACGCCCGCGATGGCCTGGGCGGCGTTCCAGTAGGCGGGGAACTGCTCGGGGCTCACCTGCAGGTGCAGCTGCGTGCTGGTGCAGGCGGCCTCGGGGACGATCGAGCTGGCCGTGAGGTGCAGGCGCTCGACGCCGTCGATGGAGATCTGCAGGTCCTCGCCGCGCGCGGCCAGCACCTGCTCGTTGAGCAGCGCGTAGCGCGGGTTGCTGGAGAGCAGGTCGGGAGCGATGTGTTTGGAGCGCAGGGTCGGCAGGATGCCGTTGATGACCATGTGCGCGCCGACCTCGCGGGCCTTCTCCTCCGCGGAGTTGAGGCTGCGGCGGACGGTCTCCTCGAACGCGGTGATGCCGCCGCCGGCGAGCCGGCGCGGGGCCACGTTGATCTCGATGTTCCACTGGCCGAGCTCGGTCACGAAGTCAGGGTCGTCGATGACCTGGAGCGCCTCGTGGTTCTTCATCGCCGGGTCGCCCTGCTCGTCGATGAGGTTGATCTCGATCTCCAGGCCGGTCATCGGCCTTTCGAAGTCGAACCGCGCCTCACGCAGCATCCTGGCGAACACGTCGAGGCATCGCCGCACCTTGGTGCGGTACCGCGTGCGGTCCTCGCGCGTGAACTCGTGCCTCGCGACGTCCTCGCCCATGGTGGCCTCCCGGCGGTCGAGGGTTCACCCACCACTGTGCACCATGGTTGATCAATCCGACACCCGTGTGTCAGGTTCTGGAACGCCGAACAGGCACGGCGATGGCGGTGAGCAGGACGTCGCCCTGCACCAGCCAGCGGCCGTGGAACCCGGCGATCGGGGTGTCGGGCAGCAGGATGCGCGAGTGGAAGGTGCCGTCGGCGTTGAGCGTGATGTCGGCGTCCTCGAAGCCTAGCCAGCGCCGGGTCACCGGGTACCACGCCTTGTAGGTGGACTCCTTGGCGCTGAACAGCAGCCGGTCCCAGCAGATCTTCGGGTCGTCGACCTTCAGACCCGGCATTCTCCGCAGCTCAGCCGGAATCGCGATGGCCTCCAGCACGCCCTTCGGTGCGGCGGCGTGCGGTTCGGCGTCGATGCCGATGGTCTGGAAGTCGGTCGTCCGCGCCAGTGCCGCGGCCCGGTAGCCGGAGCAGTGCGTCAGGCTGCCGACGATGCCGTCCGGCCACAGCGGCTCGCGCTTGGGGCCTGGCAGGATCGCGGCGGGTTCCACGCCGAGGTGTCGCATCGCGTCGCGGGCGCACGCGCGGGCCGTGCCGAACTCGAACCGCCGCTTGGGCACGGCGTTGCCCAGCAGCGCCTCCTCCTCGGGGAAGAGCTCGACCGGCTGCTCGTCGTCGTACCGCTCCACCGCCGCGATGGGCGGGGGAAGAAGCTGTTCCAGCACTTATGACTCCCGCAGCACGTCGTGCAGCTTCACCCTGGTGGTGCCGCGTGGTTTCCACTCGCGCGGGTAGCCGAGCGAGACCTCGTCGAAGCGCACGCCGTCGTAGTGCGTCGTGCGGGGGATGTGCAGGTGGCCGTAGACCATCTCGACGGCGTTGAACCGTTTGTGCCAGTCGGCGGTCAGCGTCGTGCCGCACCAGAGCGCGAACTCCGGATAGCGCAGCACGAACGTGGGGTCGCGCACGAGCGGATAGTGGTTGATCAGCACGGTCGGGCCGTCGACGGCTTCGAGGCGCTCTTCTGTCTCCTGGACGCGGGCCTGGCACCACGCCTCGCGGGACGGGTACGGGTCGGGGTGCAGGAAGTACTCGTCCGTGCACACGACGCCCGCCTCGTGGGCGATGGCGAGGGCCGACTTCACGTCCGTGGCGCCATGCGGCCGAAAGGAGTAGTCGTAGCCGAGGAACAGTGGACAGACAGTGACCGGTCCTCGTTCGCCGTCGAAGACGACGTAAGGGTCCTCCGGCGTGATCACGCCGAGGCTGCGGCACAGCTCCACGAGCTGCTTGTAGCGCATCTCGCCGCGGGACTGGTTCTCGTCGTCCTTGGTGGTCCAGAGCTCGTGGTTGCCCGGCGCCCAGATCACCTTCCCGAACTTCTGGCTGAGCTTCCCGAGGGTCCACTCGATGTCGGCGAACTTCTCGCCGATGTCCCCGGCGACGATCAGCCAGTCACTCGCGTCCGGTGCGGCGATCGCCTCCACAACCTGGCGGTTGTCCTGGTAGGAGACGTGCAGGTCGCTGGTGGCCCAAAGCTTCACAGTTCGAACGGTATCTCTGGCGTCAACGACCGGATCATTACCGACAGGTGGGGCGTGGCTAGCGCCACCCGGTCGTGGGATGAGTGCCACGACCGGTTATCCGTTCGTCGCAGACAGTGCGCCACTCGTCTCAACAGGGTAAGCCGCGTATCGCCGTCGCACGCCCGCTCATCGCCTTTTATGGCCTACCTACTTACCTGTTTTCTGGCGTCCTTCCTACTGTGAGCGCTGTCACCTGACGGAAAAGTCCTGGCGGAGGACCACACCATGACCGACTCACAGTTCGCACGTACCCCGGACCCGCGACTCGCGCGGCAGGTCCCGCCCCGTCAAGTGCCCCAGCGGCCCGTCCCCCCACGTCAGGGCCAGGTCCCCGTGCGCTACGGCCAGCCGGTCGACCCGCGCCTGCAGGCCAACCCCTCGTTCCGCCGCACCGTCGGCGCCGAGATCACGCGTCACGCCCAGCAGCATTCGGCCTACGCCGTTCCTCAGCGCCGCACCACGGCCGAGGACACCGCACTGGCCACGCTGCTCCGCTCCCGTCAGCGCGCCGAGTCCGCCCGCCAGGACACGCGGCCCGCCGACGCCGCGCCGCGCCAGGACTCCTGGATGCGCTCCTCGACGTGGCCGGAGCACAGCGGTGAGCCCGGTCGCGGTGACGTCATCGAACAGCTCTCGTCCCGCCTGGTCAGCCCCAACCTGTGGGCCGTCGTCGAGCCGCTGATCCCGCCGGCCAAGGTGCGCCGCCAGGGTGGTGGCCGTGGCCGGGTGTGCAGCCGTTCCGTGTTCACGGCGATCGTGTTCGTGCTGTCTTCCGGTTGTGCCTGGCGGCACCTGCCGGCCTCGTTCGGCGTGACCGTGCCCACCGTGCACCGGCGGTTCCAGGAGTGGACCGACCTGGGGCTGTGGGTTCGTCTTCGCCGGGCAGTGGCCGAGGGTGCCTGCGGCGCCGACGAGATCGACTGGATCCGCGCGGTGCTGGACGCGGCGGACCGTCGTGCCGCGAAGGCCGCCAGCTGATCTCCCGACTTGCGCCGGGGTCACCCTGAACAAGGGTGGCCCCGGCGCTTTTTGACCGTTCATCGCACGAACGACCGCTCATCGCACTCACATGTCGTTGATGCCCGCGTGGTACTTCGGCACCCGCACGGTGATCTTCGTGCCCAGCCCGCACGCCGTCTCCACCACGAGCCCGTACTCGTCCCCGTAGACGCGGCGCAGCCGCTCGTCGATGTTCCCGAGCCCGATGCCGGCCGACTCGTCGACCTGACCGGCGAGCGTGCGGCGGAGTTTCTCCGGATCCATCCCGATGCCGTCGTCCTCGATGATGATCTGTGCTTCGGCGCCGCTGTCGTTGGCGTAGATCTGGATGTGGCCGGGCTCGACCTTGCCCTCCATCCCGTGCCGGACGGCGTTCTCCACCAACGGCTGCAAGCACAGGAACGGCACGGTCACCGGCAACACCTCGGGCGCGACCTGCAGCGTCACCTTCAGCCGCTCCCCGAACCGCGCCCGTTCCAGGGCCAGGTACTGGTCGATCGACCGCAGCTCCTCGGCCAGCGTCGTGAAGTCGCCGTGGCGCCGGAACGAGTACCGGGTGAAGTCCGCGAAGTCCAGCAGCAACGTCCGCGCGCGCTCAGGGTTCGTCCGCACGTAGGAAGCGATGGCGGACAACGAGTTGTAGATGAAGTGCGGCGAGATCTGCGCGCGCAGCGCACGCACCTCGGCCTCCACCAGCCGGGTCCGCGACCGGTCCAGCTCTGCCAGCTCCAGCTGACCGGCCGCCCACCGCGCCACCTGGTTCGTCGCGCGCACCAGACCGGCCGACGCCTCGCGCGAGTAGGCCGCCAGGGTTCCGACCACGCGGCCTTCCACGGTCAATGGTGCGACTACAGCGCAGTTGATCGGGCAGTTCGGTTCGGTGCAGCCGATGTCGAACGCCTGGGTGCGCCCGGTGAGGAACACGTCCTCGGCCTGGGCCATGGCCTCCGCCGCGTGGTGCTCGGAAACCCCTTCCCACGCAACGACTTCCGTCTCGTCGGTCAGCGCCAGAGCAGGCGTGTCCAACAGGGTCCGCAGATGCCGGGCGGACTTCTTCGCGGCGTCGGGCACGAGACCGGCGCGCAGAGGCGGCGCCGCGGACCAGGCGGTGTGCAGTGTCTCGTAGGTGACGCGCTGGGCCTCGGTCGAGAGCGACTGCTTGTTGCGGGTGCCGCGCCACAGCACGAGCACCGCGGCTCCACCGACGATCAGGATCGCCGCGGCGGTGAGGAAGTCCTGCATTCTCGCGTCACCTTCTAGCTTCGCTCGTCGCCCGTGGCCGGGCTGGAGCTGTCCAACCCGAGGTTCTCGGGTGCGTGGAGCTTGACCATCGTGCGCTGCACGCCCGGTGGCACGTGCCGCTGGGTGAGCAGGGAGACGACGTACATGACCGTGAAGCCGAGCGGCACCGTCCACGCGGCAGGTCGCGAGAGCAGCACCTCGTACCAGGAGTCTCCGGTGTCGGTGAACATCGTGACGAGGCCGGCGGTCAGCGCGGGCACGCCGCCCGCGAGCATGCCCGCCACGGCACCGACCGTCGTGATCCGCGGCGACCAGATTCCCAGCAGCAGCAAGGGACACAGCGAAGAAGCCGCCACCGCGAACGCGAGGCCGACCATGTCCGCGACCGGCATGCCCGTCGACACGAACGTCATCGCGAGCGGCACGATGCCCGCGAGCACCGTGGAGATCCGGAACCCGCGCACCCCGCCGAGTCTCAGCACGTCCTGCGACAGCACACCGGCCAGTGACACGACCAGGCCGGAGGACGTCGACAGGAACGCCGCGAAAGCACCACCGGCCACCAGCGCGCCGAGCAGCTGGCCGCCGATGCCCTCGATCATCCGCGTCGGCAGCACGAGCACCACGGCATCGGTCTGCCCTGTCATCAGCAACTCGGGCGTGTAGAGCCGGCCGAGAGCGCCGTACATCGGCGGCATCAGGTAGAAGACGGACAACAACCCGAGCACGATCAACGTCGTGCGGCGCGCGGCCGTGCCGTTCGGGTTGGTGTAGAAGCGCACGATCACGTGCGGCAGGCCCATGGTCCCGAGGAACGTCGCGATGATGAGCGAATAGGCCCCGTACAACGGGAAGTCCGCGCCGCTGGACATCGGCAGCGCCCACGACTCGTTGGTGTTGTGCGCCATTGAGGACAGATGCGGTACGGCGGCGCCTTCGGGGAACGTGAACTTCGAGCCCTGCCCGATGCGGTGGTCGCCGTCGGTCAGCACGTGGCCCGCGTTTTCGATGCGCAGTCCGTCGACCTCGCCGCTGCCCTTGATGAAGATGGACCGCTCGGCGTGGATCGAGGTCTGGTGGTTGAACACGACCTCGGTGTCCTGCCGGAACGTCGGAAAGTCCGGCTTGGTCAGCGAATCCGCGCCGTGCACCTGCCACACGGCGATCAGGAACACGATCGGCACGGTGATCGCGGTGAGCTTGAGCCAGTACTGGAACGCCTGCACGAACGTGATGCTGCGCATGCCGCCGGACATCACGTTCGCGGTCACGACCACCGTGACGATCAGCGCGCCCACCCAGTCCGGCGCGCCGGTCACGGTGTTCAGCGTCAGGCCGGCGCCTTCCAGCTGTGGCAACAGGTACAGCCAGCCGATCGCCAGCGCGAGAACCGACGCGACCGCGCGCACCACCCGTGAACGGAAGCGGGCCTCGGCGAAGTCCGGCAGCGTGTAGGCGCCCGAACGCCGCAGCGGCGCCGCGACCATGGTCAGCAGCACCAGGTATCCGGCGGTGTAGCCGACCGGGAACCACAGCATGTCCGGCCCGTAGGCGAAGATCAGTCCGGCGATGCCGACGAACGACGCCGCCGACAGGTACTCGCCGCCGATCGCGGAAGCGTTCCACCACGGGGAAACCGTGCGCGAGGCGACGTAGAAGTCAGACGTGGTGCGGGAAACGCGCAGTCCGTAGGTACCGATCAGGATCGTGCCCAGTGCGACGACCAGCACCGCCACGATGGCGTAACCACTCGTCATGGACGTTCGACCAGCTCCGCGAACTCGCGCTCACTGCGCTCGGCCTGCCGCACGTAGAACCAGCCGGCCAGCAGCAGCATCGGGAACGTCGCCACGCACAGCAGGAACCACGGCAGCCCGAGCCCGAGCACCCGGACCTTCCCGAGCTCCGGTTCGATCGCGAACAACAGCGGCAGCAGGCCGAGCGCCCCGCACGCCACCAGGCACACCGACAGGCCCAGCCGCCGTTGCGCCCGGATCAGCGTGCGCATGTAGACGGCGCCGAGCTCGCTCTGCTCGTTGATCTCCCGTGTCGCCCGAGTACGGGCGGCGCGCACGGGGTGCCCGCGTACGCGGGCTCGTCACCACCACGCGCTGGGCCGGCTTCGGCGCCGGCCTTTCGGGTGGTGGCGTCGTCACGACCCGAGCCCGTTCCTCGGTTGCGCGACACCGGCGGGCGTGGCCTGGCCCGGCACGGGTG
>NZ_VSRL01000114.1 GCF_012184385.1 Lentzea indica | reverse complement strand
CCCTTCGCGTTGACCAGCGCCAGGGCGAGCCACTTGTAGTCCGCGCCGAAGATGACCATGCCAGGTGGTGTGGCGAGGTAGGGCGCGTTCAGGTGCGCGAGCTCGGCGCCGAGGATGTTGCCGTCCAGCATGTCGGGCTCGATCGAGCGGCCCTTCGCGATGCCGCCGGGGAACTCCGGGTAGTAGTCGCTGTAGCCGTCCATGTGACGGAAGCGCAGCGGGCTGTTGCGCATGACGAACGAGATCATCTGCGGCCCGAACGTCAGGTACGCCTGCTGCCGCACCACCGGGATGTCACCGACGACGGCGGCGAGGTACTGCCGCGCCTTCTCCGGCGTGTCCGGCACACCGGCCGCGAGGATCACCTCGTTGTTGGGAATCCAGATCCCGGCACCGGATCTGGCGGCGGAACCGCCGTATGTCGGCGCCTTCTCCAGCACCACGCAGCTCAGCCCGCGTTTGGCCGCGGTGAGAGCGGCGGTCATGCCGGCCGCTCCCGAGCCGACCACCACGACGTCGAACTCGCCGATGGGGGCCGCTGAGGCCGGGGAGGTCCTGACGAGTCCGGAAGTCAGCGCGAGACCGGCTCCGGCGAGCACCTGACGGCGGTTCAGACTCATGGTCTCACTCCAGACATCGTCTTCCGGTGGTCCCAGCTGGCTGTCCTGGTCGGACGGAAGATCACGGCGACGCGCCTGGACATCGCCTTCCTCAGGGCTTCTCGCGCGGTGTCGTCGTCGCCGACCTCGCCGAAGTTGCGCGCCACCACCGCGTCCACGACGCGGCCGAGGTCCGGGGTGAACTCGGTGACGCCCTCCATGTGCACGCCGCGCAGCTGGTCGTAGGTCTCCCCCGCTTCGGCGAGCACGCTGCAGCGCGGGTCGCGGCGCAGGTTGACGATCTTCTGCGACTTGCGGTCGGTGCAGAACACGATGTCGCCGTCCAGCAAGGCGAACCACATCGGCGCGAGGTGCGGCAGGCCGTTGCGGCCGATGGTCGCCACGATCAACGTCTTCTGCTCGCCCAGGAACGTCTCGACCTCACCCGGCGTCATCTTGATCAGATCACGCACGGTCCCTCAGCTTTCGCTTGTAGAGCTTGCCGTTGGGGTCACGTGGCAGCTCGGCCATGTACTCGATCGTGCGCGGCAGCTTGAACTTCGCGAGCCTCGTGCGGGCGAACTCCAGCAGTTCCTCCGTCAGCTCGGGACCGGGCTCGACGCCGTCCGCCGGCTGCACGACCGCCTTGATCTCCTCACCCCAGTCGGGATGCGGCACACCGAACACGGCCACGTCGGTGACCTTCGGGTGGCACACGAGCTCGCCCTCGATCTCCGCGGGGTAGATGTTCACGCCACCGGAGATGATCATGTCGTTCTTGCGGTCGCACAGGAACAGGTAGCCGTCTTCGTCCAGATAGCCGATGTCCTGCAACGTGAAGAGCTTGCCCACTCGCGCAGCGCGAGTCTTCTCTGCGTCCTTGTGGTACTCGAAGGTGGCGTCGCCCATCCGCATGTAGACGAGGCCGCGTTCGCCCGCAGGAAGCTCGGTGCCGTCCTCGCCCAGGATCTTGATCTCCGACGACGGCCACGGCAGACCGACGGATCCGGGCTTGCGCAGCCACTCCTGCGCCGAGATCGCCGTGCCACCGCCCTCCGTCGCGGCGTAGTACTCGATCACGACAGGGCCCCACCAGTCGAGCATCCTGCGCTTGACCTCGATCGGGCAAGGGGCCGCGCCGTGGATCATCGCCCGCAGCGACGACAGGTCGTACTTCGCCTTGACGTCGTCAGGAAGGGCCAGGAGGCGGTGGAACTGGGTCGGCACCATGTGGCTGTGCGTCACCCGGTGCCGCTCGATCAGCCGCAGCATCTCCTCGGGGTCCCAATGGTCCATCAGGACCACGGTGTGCCCGAGCGCGATGGAGATGACGACGAAGTTGAGCACCGCGGTGTGGTAGAGCGGAGACCCGCACAAGTGCACGTGGCCGTCGTGCGGCTTGATCCCGAAGACGCCGAAGAACCACGTGGCCGTCGGCGGAACGACGTCCGGGTCGGCGCCGGTCAACGGCCTGCGCACGCCCTTCGGCCGGCCGGTGGTGCCGGACGTGTAGAGCATCGGCGACCCGGTCGTGCGGACGTCGGGCCTGCCTTCCTGGCCCTCTCCCAGCTTGGCCAGCGGCTCGAACCCTGCAATGTCGCCCACGGCGAACCGGGCGTCACCCGGCAGGCCGGCCGAGGCTTCCGTTGCCGCGACGGCGAACCGTTCGTGGGACACGAAAGCCTTGGCTCCGCTGTCCTGGACGAGGTACGCGACCTCGGCCCCGGTCAGGTGCCAGTTGGCCATCACGACGTAGAGGCCGGTCTGGTAGGCGGCGAAGTACACCGCGACCAGTTCGGCGCTGTTGGGCAGCATCAGCACGATGCTGTCGCCGGGTTCCAGCCCCATGGCCTGGAACCCGCGCCCGTAGCGGTCGGCCTGCGCCGCCAGCTCTCGGTAGGTGATCTCCCGGCCGCTCGGATCGACCAGCGCGGTCAGGTCCGGCTGATCGGCGGTGATGTTCCAGAGTCCTGTGACCACACCCTCAAAGTAGAACGCGTTTCACCTACTGACAAGCCTCAGCTACCGCCTTGATCGAGGCAACGTCACGGCATCCGACGAGCAGCATCGTGACGCCGGCCTTCTCCCAGCGGCCGACCTCCTCGCGCACGTGCTCGGCGGTGCCGACGATGCTGATCTCGGCCACCAGCTCGTCCGGAACCACCTGTGCCGCCTCGCCCTTGCGTCCGGAGAGGAACAGCTTGCCGATGTCCTGCACGATCTCGCCGTATCCCATGCGGGTGAACACCTCGGCGTGGAAGTTCATCCCAGGCGCGCCCATTCCGCCGATGTACAAAGCGACGAACGGTTTGAGCATCGCCCTGACCGCGACCGGATCGTCCGTCACGACGACCTGACAGGTGGCCGCGACCTCGAAGTTCTCCCTGCTGCGTATCGAATCCTTTTGGCGTGACTTCTCGAACCCCTCCGCCAGCCACTCCTCGTACATGCCGGCAAGCCTGGGCGCGTAGTAGATCGCGAGCCAACCGTCCGCGATCTCCGAGGTCAGCGCGACGTTCTTCGGTCCCTCGGCACCGAGCCAGATCGGCAGGTCGGCGCGCAGCGGGTGCGTGATGGGCTTGAGCGGCTTGCCCAGGCCGAGCGCGCCAGGCCCCTGATAGGGCAACGGATAATGCGGACCGTCGTTGGTGACCGGCGCTTCACGGGCCAGCACCTTACGCAGGATCGAGACGTATTCCCTCGTCCTGGCAAGGGGTTTGGCGAACGGGCGGCCGTACCAGCCCTCCACCACCTGCGGCCCCGACACGCCGAGACCGAGCACGAACCGCCCGCCCGACAAGTGATCCAGAGTCAGCGCGTGCATCGCACAGGCGGCCGGTGTTCGCGCAGACATCTGCACGACGGACGTGCCGAGCCGGACGCGTTGCGTCTCGGATCCCCACCACGCCAACGGGGTGAAGGCGTCCGAGCCCCACGCCTCGGCGGCGAACACCGCGTCGAAGCCGAACTCCTCTGCCGCCGCCACGAGTTCGGCGGCGTTCGTGGGCGGCGCGGCACCCCAGTACCCGAGCTGCAGACCGAGCTTCATGCACCCATCTTGCCACCATTTCGAGAACCTGTTTCACTTTGATCTGTGACTCGGCCACTGAGTGCTCCGCTCGACGTGGGCTTCGACTACACGCGCTCGCTCGGCCCGACGCTGGGCCGGTTCCTTTCCGATCTTCGCCGTCGGAAGGTGACCGGGATCCGCGGTTCGGACGGCCGCGTGCACGTGCCGCCGCTCGAGTACGACCCGGTGACCGCCGAGCGGTTGTCGGAGTTCGTGGACGTGGCGTCGACGGGTGTCGTGCGCGGCTGGTCGTGGATTCCCGAGCCGCTGGAAGGACAGCCGCTCGACCGGCCGTTCGCGTGGGCGCTGATCCAGGTCGACGGCGCGGACACCTCGTTGCTGCACGCGGTGGACGCGGGTTCGCCGGACCGGATGTCGACAGGAACACGCGTGCGCGCGAGGTGGCGTTCCGACCGAGCCGGAGCGATCACCGACATCGAGTGCTTCGAGATCTCCGACGAGCCCGCGGACCCTCCCGTCGAGGCCGACGACGTCACCATGGTGATCACGCCGGTGAACCTGCATTACACGCATTCGGCGTCGCCGACGGAGGACCCGTTCCTGCGCGGTCTCATGGAAGGGCGGCTGATCGCCCAGCGCTGCCCGGCCTGCGAGAAGGTCTACTTCCCGCCGCGACCGGCCTGCCCCACCGACGGCGTGCCGACGACGGACCAGATCGAGCTGGCCGACCGCGGGACCGTCACGACGTACTGCGTCGTCAACGTGCCGTTCCTCGGCCAGCGGATCCCACCGCCCTACGTCTCGGCCTACGTGCTGCTGGACGGCGCGGACATCCCGTTCCTGCACCTGCTGCTCGGCGTCGCGCCCGAGGACGTGCGGATGGGGATGCGCGTGGAGGCGGTGTGGAAGCCGCGCGAGGAGTGGGGCCCGACGATGCAGAACATCGATCACTTCAAGCCTTCCGGCGAGCCGGACGCGCCGTTCGACTCCTACTCCCAGCACCTGTGAGGCTTGCATGCGTGACGTCGCCGTAGTGGGGTTCGCGCAGACGCCCTGCGTGCGCGAGACCGACGGCACCACCAACGGTGTCGAGATGCTGGTACCGATCTTCCACGAGGTCCTCGGCGGGCTCGGGCTCTCCAAGACCGACATCGGGTTCTGGTGTTCCGGTTCCTCGGACTACCTGGCGGGACGGGCGTTCTCGTTCGTGTCGGCGGTGGACGCGATCGGGGCGTTCCCGCCGATCATGGAGTCCCACGTCGAGATGGACGCGGCATGGGCGTTGTACGAGGCGTGGGTGAAGCTGCTTTGCGGCGAGGTCGACACCGCACTGGTCTACGGCTTCGGCAAGTCGTCGGCGGGTGAGCTGCGGCGGGTCATGGCCATGCAGCTCGATCCTTACGTCGTGACGCCGCTGTGGCCGGATTCGCTCGGCCTGGCGGGGATTCAGGCTCGGATGGGCATCGAGGCCGGGCTCTGGGACGAGCAGTCGATGGCGGCGGTGGCGGCGCGGAGTCGTGCCGCGGCTGTCTCGAACCCGTTGGCGCAGCTGTCGGGTTCTGTGGAGGTTTCGGAACTGCTCGCTTCGCCTTACGTGGTGAGTCCGTTGCGCCGCCACGACTGCGCGCCGATCACCGATGGCGCGGCCACGATCGTGCTGGCCGCAGGCGATCGTGCACGGGAGCTCTGTGAGCGGCCGGCGTGGATCACCGGGTTCGAGCACCGGGTGGACTCGCCGTCGTTCGGTGCGCGTGACGTGCTGACGTCGCCTTCGGCGGTGGCCGCTGGCAAGGCGGCCGGTGCCGACGGTGTCGAGGTCGCGGAGCTGCACGCGCCGTTCACCCACCAGGAGATCCTGCTGCGCCAGGCGCTCGGGCTCGGTGACGACGTCGTGGTGAACCCGTCGGGCGGTGTGCTGGCAGGCAACCCGATGTTCGCGGCCGGGCTGGCGCGGATCGGTGAGGCGGCACGCCGGGTGCACGACGGCTCGGCTTCGAAGGTCCTCGGTCATGCCACGAGCGGGCCGCTGCTCCAACAGAACCTCGTCTGCGTCATGGAAGGGCGGGAGTAGATGCGACCGGCAGCTGTGGTCGCACCGGCCAGACGCACCACGCCGCGAAGCGCCTCGACGTGTCGATGGCGGGCCTGTGCCGCGAGGCGATCGACCGCGCGATGGCCGACGCCGGTGTGGACTGGGCGGACATTCGACGCCGTGGTGGTCGGCAAGGCGCCGGACCTGTTCGAGGGCGTGATGATGCCCGAGCTGTTCCTCGCCGACGCCCTCGGCGCGGTCGGCAAACCGTTGCTGCGCGTGCACACCGCGGGCTCGGTCGGCGGCAGCACCGGCAACGTGGCGGCGTCGCTCGTCCAGTCCGGCGTGCACGACCGCGTGCTGGCGGTGGCGTTCGAGAAGCAGTCCGAGTCCAACGCGATGTGGGCGCTGTCCGTGCCGACGCCGTTCACGATGCCGGTGCACGCGGGTGCGGGTGGCTACTTCGCGCCGCACGTACGTGCCTACATCCGCCGCACGGGCGCTCCCGAACACGTGGGCGCGATGGTCGCCGCCAAGGACCGCCGCAACGGCGCTCTCAACCCGTACGCACACCTGAAGCAACCGGACATCACCGTCGAGTCGGTGCGCGCCTCCACCATGCTGTGGGACCCGATCCGTTACGACGAAACGTGTCCTTCCTCGGACGGCGCCTGTGCTGTGGTGATCTCCGCGGAGCCCACCTCCGGCAGGGCCGCCTGGATCCGCGCTACCGCCATGCGCACCGAGCCCACGACGTTCGCCGGACGCGACCAGGTCAACCCGCAGGCCGGCCGCGACGCCGCCCGCGCGTTGTGGAAGCAGGCGGGGATCACCGACCCTCTGTCCGAAGTGGACGCCGCGGAGATCTACGTGCCGTTCTCGTGGTTCGAGCCGATGTGGCTCGAGAACCTCGGGTTCACCGACATCGGGCAGGGCTGGAAGCTCACCGAGGCCGGCGAGACCGAGATCGGCGGCAGGCTCCCGGTGAACGCGAGCGGCGGCGTGCTCTCGTCGAACCCGATCGGCGCGTCCGGCCTGCTGCGGTTCGCCGAGGCCGCCATGCAGGTCATGGGCACCGCGGGAGACCACCAGGTCGACGGCGCGCGGGTCGCGCTCGGCCACGCGTACGGCGGTGGTTCGCAGTTCTTCGCCATGTGGGTCGTCGGATCGGAGAAGCCATGAAGTTCACCGTCGGCATCGCCATGAGCCCGCTCGACAGCTGACCGAGCTGGCCCAGTGCGCAGAGGAGTGCGGTTACACCTCGATCGCGCTGCCGGACTCGTTGTTCTACTCGGAGAAGGTGTCCGCGGACTACCCGTACACGCCCGACGGCTCGCGCATGTGGAACGCCGACACCCCGTGGGTCGACCCGCTCGTCGCCGCCGCCGCGATGGGTGCCGTGACGTCACGGATCCACTTCTACACCCAGGTCCTGAAACTCGGCTCCCGCAATCCGTTGCTGCTCGCTCGCCAGGTCGGTTCGGTCGCGCACCTGACCGGCAACCGCTTCGGGCTCGGCGTCGGGCTCGGCTGGTCGCCGGAGGAGTTCGAGTGGTGCGGCGCGCCCTACAAGAACCGCGGGCCGCGAGTCGACGAGATGA
Organism: Lentzea indica; assembly: GCF_012184385.1. GTDB lineage: Bacteria > Actinomycetota > Actinomycetes > Mycobacteriales > Pseudonocardiaceae > Lentzea > Lentzea indica. The sequence goes on along the minus strand of NZ_VSRL01000114.1, from coordinate 20,116 downwards.
TCGACGTGCTGAAGCTCGTGCTCGGCGGCGGGATGGTCGAGTACCACGGCGAGTACTTCGACTTCGACCGTCTGCAGATGTCGCCGGCGCCTTCCTCGCCGGTGCCGTTCTACGTCGGCGGCCACTCCCCCGCCGCTCTCAAGCGCGCCGCTCGGGTCGGTGACGGCTGGACGTCGGCGATGATCAAATTCGCGGATCTCAAGTCGGTGATCGCGCAGCTCGCGGATCTGGGTGCGTTCGAGCGTCCGTTCGAGATCCAGGCCGTCTGCGTCGACAGGTTCGGCCTGGACGGCTACCGGCAGCTCGACGAGATCGGCGTGACCGATGTGATCGTGGTGCCGTGGCTGTTCTACGGCGTCGGTTTCGACGGCGGCCTGCAGGCCAAGAAGGACGGACTTCGGCGCTTCGCCGACGAGGTGATCGGAGAGTTCGCGTGACCGCAGTCAGCTGGAAGGCTTCTCGCACGGAAACCCCGGCCCGCGTGGCGTCGTGGCGTTCGATGGACGCCGTGACGCGCGGCGCGAAGGACGAGTGGCTCGCGTTGTTCGCCGAGGACGCCGTGGTCGAGGACCCGGTGGGCCCGTCGATGTTCGACGCCGAGGGCAAGGGCCACCACGGCAAGGAGGCGATCGCGGCGTTCTGGGACCTGGCGATCGCGAACGTCGAACGCTTCGAGTTCGCGATGCACGACTCGTTCGCGGCGGGCTCCGAATGTGCGAACGTCGGGGTGATCAGCGCGTTCCTGCCGGGCGGGGCGCGCGTCGACACCGAGGGCGTGTTCGTCTACAACGTCGGCGAGGACGGGCTGATCAAGTCCATGCGCGCGTTCTGGGAGACCGAACGCGCGCTCGCCACCCTCCGCACTCCCTGAACGGCGTCTGCAAGTACCACCAACTCGCAGTTGGTGGTACTTGCAGACGCCCCAACAGCTACGTGTACTGGACGCGGAACTCCTTGATCCCGTTCAGCCAGCCCGACCGCAGCCGCCGCGGTTCCGCGATCTGACGGATGTTGGGCATGGCGTCGGCGATCGCGTTGAAGATCAGGTCGATCTCCAGCCGGGCCAGGTTCGCGCCGATGCAGAAGTGCGCCCCACTGCCGCCGAACCCGAGGTGCGGGTTGGGATCCCGGGTGATGTCGAACCGCCCGGGGTTCTCGAACACTTCCTCGTCGAAGTTGGCGGACGAGTAGAACAGCCCGACCCGCTGCCCTTCCTTGATCTCGACCCCGCTCAGCTCGGTGTCCGCCATCGCCGTGCGCTGGAAGACGATGACGGGCGTGGCGAACCGGACGATCTCGTCAGCGGCCGTCGCGGGCCGTTCGGCCTTGAACAGCTCCCACTGGTCGGGATGATCGAAGAACGCCTTCATGCCGTGCGTGATGGCGTTGCGGGTGGTCTCGTTGCCGGCGACAGCGAGGAGCAGCACGAAGAATCCGAACTCCTCCGACGCGAGCCCTGCGCCGTCCACATCGGCCTGGACGAGCTTGGTGACGATGTCCTGGCGCGGGCACTGGCGGCGGTCCTCTGCCATCGTCCAGGCGTAGCCGAGCAGTTCGGTGGCCGCGACGAGCGGGTCGATCTCGAACTCCGGGTCGTCGTAGGAGATCATCTGGTTGGACCAGTCGAAGATCTTGCGGCGGTCGTCCTGCGGGATGCCGATGAGCTCGGCGATCGCCTGCAGCGGCAGTTCGCACGCCACGTCCGAGACGAAGTCGCCGCTGCCCTTGGCCACCGCCTCCGCCACGATCTGTTCTGCCCGGTTGGTCAGGGCCTCCTTCAGCGCGTTGATCGCCCTGGGCGTGAACCCGCGGGAGATGATGCCGCGCTGCTTCGTGTGCGTCGGCGGGTCCATGTTCAGCAGGAGCAGCCGCTGCATCTCGATGTTGTCGCGCGGCATGTCGTCGCGGAACCGGATGATCGCGGTGTTCTCTCTGCTGGAGAACACGTCGCTGTTGCGCGACACCTCCTTGACGTCGTGGTGCCTGGTCACCACCCAGTAGCCGTCGTCGGGGAACCCGCCCTGACCCAGTGGTTTGGAGTTCCACCAGATCGGCGCGGTCTGGCGCAGTTCGGCGAACTCATCCAAGGGCAGACGACTCGCGTACATGTCGGGGTCGGTGAAGTCGAAGCCTTCAGGGATGCGCGGCTTGCCCACAGGCACCTCCTAGATGTAACACGTTCTAACTGATTCAAACACGGTTGCGCCTTGTGTTGAAGCCCCCATGCAGCCAATCTGGTTCTTCACAGGAACGTGTTCTAGTTTCCAGGCGAAGGAGGCTCGCGTGGGCAGTCCGGTGATCGTGGGAGCGGTGCGCACGCCCATCGGCAGGCGCAACGGCTGGTTGTCCGGCCTGCACGCCGCCGAGCTCCTCGGTGCGGCACAACGAGGTCTGCTTGACAGGACCGGTGTTGATCCGTCCACAGTCGAACAAGTCATCGGCGGCACCGTGACCCAGGCGGGCGAGCAGTCGAACAACATCACCAGAACGTCCTGGCTGCACGGGGGCCTGCCGCACACCACAGGCTGCATGACCGTCGACGCCCAGTGCGGCTCCGCCCAGCAGTCCACGCACCTCATCGCGGGCCTGATCGCGGCGGGTGCCATCTCCTGCGGCATCGCCTGCGGGGTCGAGGCGATGAGCCGCGTTCCTCTGCGCAGCAACATCGGCGAGACCGGCATGCCGCGCCCCGACTCGTGGGCCATCGACCTGCCCAACCAGTTCGTCGCCGCCGAACGGGTGGCCGCGCGGCGCGGCATCGGGCGCGAGGAGGTCGACAGGTTCGGCGTCCAGTCGCAGAACCGCGCACGGGCGGCCTGGGCGGCGGGACGGTTCACCGCCGAGGTGGTGCCGGTGAAGGTCGGCGAGGACCTGGTGGACACCGACCAGGGCCTGCGGGAGACCAGCCTGGAGGCGCTGGCCGCGTTGAAGCCCGTGGTGCCCGACGGCGTGCACACCGCAGGGACGTCCTCGCAGATCTCAGACGGCGCGTCGGCCGTGATGGTGGTGGACGAGGACTTCGCGCGGGCGCACGGGTTGCGGCCGCGGGCGCGGATTGTGACGCAGTGCCTGGTCGGCTCCGACCCGTACTACCACCTGGACGGCCCTGTCGACGCCACCGCGCGGTTGCTGGAACGCAGCGGCATGAAGATGGCCGACATCGACCTGTTCGAGGTCAACGAGGCGTTCTCGTCCGTCGTGCTGTCGTGGGCCGCGGTGCACCGGCCGAACCTCGACCGGGTCAACGTCAACGGTGGCGCGATCGCGATCGGTCACCCGGTCGGCAGCACGGGCACGCGGCTCATCACGACGGCGTTGCACGAGCTGGAGCGACGCGATGCGACGACGGCGCTGATCACGATGTGTGCGGGCGGCGCGCTGGCCACCGGCACGATCATCGAACGGATCTAGCTCAAGTTTCGACCTGTTCGGCGTGGGCGTGGGTTGCGTGACGCGGTCTTGTCGCCAGTGCGGGGTTTCTGTTTGCTTGTCTGGTGACGGCGTGGACGTCGTGGCGCGGGGCCGGCGGTCGGGGTGTTCCGGCGGAACGCCGGGGGCGCGAGGGTTTCGGGACACCGGCTGGACACGCGAGGTGTGGACGCAGGTTCCGAAACCCCGGCGGGCTCTGGCTCGGGTGAGCCGCCCGGCTGAGCAGGTCTGCGGAAGGTGCGCTCGATGTCAAACCGGCGACACCACCCCGGCTCTCGTGGTGTCGATCTTCAACGACAGATGGGACCCGGTAGCGTCACTCACCGGAAAGGTGCTCTGAACTGGTTCGGACATGACCACCGACAAGTCGCGTCCTCACAGTTCAGAGCACCCTCTTCCGCGATCGGCAACCAGCAGCATGAAGCGAAGGGCTAGCTCAGCCCTGACGCCACCGCTGGTTGAGGCCGGCGTGGCAGGACCACTGGATCACCGGGGCGCCGTTCTGCTGGCTCACGCCGCTCACGTCCAGGCACTTGCCGCTGTGGGCGGCCACCAGGCGGAAGTAGCCGCCGCCTACGTCGACCTTTCGCCAGCGCTGGTTGAGGCCGGCGTGGCAGGGCCACTGGATCACCGCGGCGCCGTTCTGCTGACTCACGCCGCGCACGTCCAGGCACATGCCGCTGTGCTGGACGATCAGCTGCACGTGCAGGCCACCAGTGGGCACGATCACCCACTGTTGGTTGCCGCCGCCGTGGCAGGACCATTGGATCACCGCGGCGCCGTTCTGCTGGCTCACGCCGCGCACGTCCAGGCACTTGCCGCTGTGGGCGGCGACGACCGGGCGGAACTGTGACGCGGCGCTCGCCGAACTGGCCCCCGTGAGCATCAACGCGGCCAGCATGCAAAGAACAGCGCTCATGCCGACAATTCTTGCTCTCGAGGGCCGTCGGCTACATTCCGAAACGATTGCGGTAACGGGCTGCATTGGCACGAAACCTTTCTCCTGGCCAAATTCGAGTGGTGTTTTGGCTCGACCAAAAGGATGTAGGCGGGGTCTCGCGCGGACAAGCAGGATGGCCCGGTTGCACCGGAAGGTGTCAGTTTAACAAACCGAATGTCCTCCTCATCCGTTGTCGCGGGGCGAAGTACACTACTTGCAACACCCGTGAGGCTAAGATTTTTTATCCTTTCGAGTATTGGTTGGTTGCGCGCTGTGTCACGCCAGCCGGGCCGAGCGGCGGCCGCGCGCCTCAGCCCCAGCTTGTCCTCGACCGCGACCGGTTCATTGGCGTGGACGTGCTGATCCTGAACACCGTGGGCCGACGGATCGGGCAGCCGAGGGCAACGGATGGAACACCGTGCTGGTGACGGCGCGCCAGTTCGACGGCGCTGACCGTGAGCGGGCGTGCCGGTGCCTCGCCGCCGCCCCGACCCCGCTACGCGAAGTACCAGTGCAAATTCGACGGGAACAGGGGGTTGGTGTTGTTGCTCCAGGCACTCAAAGACGAGGCAACACGGCCCGACCACACGGCTGTTCAAACCGGTGCGCCAGACGATCGAGTCGATCAACCAGACCTTCAAGGGCCAGCTCGACCTGGAACGTCGCGGCGGACGCAGCCGGTTCGGTTGCAAAAACCAGGCGTACGCCCCAGCGAGGTGCTTGAGCAACATCGCCCGAGCGTCTGCCCGGTCATCGTTCTCTGCCACGCCGCACGAAACAGACACCTCGTTGACGAGTTCCGAACCAGATCCGATTGCACCCGATCGTGAAATGGAGTCAGCAGTCGTCAACTCGCCAGACACCGTTCTCCCGAACCCATGGCTCGCTCCGCTGATCCAATTCGGACTTGGCGTAGGTGGAGGTCACCCGACCCAGATCACCGGCAATCTGGTCGACCTTGAGCGACACGATTTCCTGCGGTCCGTACAATTGGCTCGCCGCTGTGAGTACTTGAAGAAATCCGGCACGCGGCATACGTTCCTTGCAGCGCTGTGACAGCAGTTCATACGCCTCGCTTCTCCCGGAGAGGAACGCTGCCGAGTACGCACGCACCGCTGCTTCGAGCTCTGCTGACGAATCCTTTGTCACTGTGAGCGCCGCTGTTGTGGCGCCTGTTTCGTCGTGTGTGATTGTTGCTGTCGGCTGTTCCTTGCTGCCGCAGCCTGCGAGGGCCGCGAGCACGCCCAAGACCGCCACTAAGGGCACGAGTCGAGTCACATCGAGTGGTTGTGCACCGGTGGCTCCGCGTTACCCATTGCCGCAGGCATTCACTCGATCTCGCGACGCCGCCGCACGGCCAGTGAGCCGCCCACGGGAGAAGACCGACATGGCCGCTCCTGACCTGACCACCGGCCCCCAGCCACGGAAATCCCATTCCCCCGGCAGGGGTGGTCCGACCCCGCAGCTCCCGCAGGGGACAAGCCGACCAGCACGCTGAGGTTTCAGACAGGACTTCCGGCCAGGCACTCACGCGCCGTACACGGGCACCGGGTGGTCGGCAGCGACCAGTTTCCGGACCACCCCGCCCAGCTCGTCCGGCGACCACCGGGCGCCCTTGTCGATCTCCGGCCCGCGCTGCCAGCCGTGCACCACGCAGAGCCGTCCGCCGTCGACCTCGAACATCCGGCCGGTCACGTCGCCTGCCTCCTCGCTGCCGAGCCAGACCACCAGCGGCGAGATGTTCTCCGGGGCCATCGCGTCGAACCCGTCGTCCGGCGCGGCCATCGACTCGGCGAACGTCTGCTCGGTCATCCGGGTCCGAGCGGCAGGGGCGATCGCGTTGACCGTGATGCCGTACCGGGCCAGCTCGGCCGCCGCCACCAGCGTCGTCGCCGCGATCCCCGCCTTGGCCGCCGAGTAGTTCGCCTGCCCGACGCTGCCGAAGAGCCCGGCACCGGACGACGTGTTGATCACCCGGCCGGATACGCGGCCGCCCGCTTTGTGCACCGCACGCCAGTGCGCGGCGGCATGGTGAAGAGGCGCGAAGTGGCCCTTGAGGTGCACGCGCACGACCTCGTCCCACTCGTCCTCGCCGCAACTCACGATCATCCGGTCGCGGACGATCCCGGCGTTGTTGACGAGCACGTCCAGGCCGCCGAACGCCGACACCGCGGCATCGACCACCCGCGCGGCACCGGCCCAGGTGCCCACGTCATCGGTGTTGACGACCGCCCGAGGCCCGATCAACGCGGCAACCTCGGCGGCGGGCCCAACGGAGAGGTCGTTGACCACGACTCGCGCCCCTGCCGCGGCGAACGCCAAAGCATGCGCACGGCCGATGCCACGGCCCGCACCCGTCACGATGACGACCCGGTCCTCGCAAAGCGTCATGACGAACCCCCATCGGTTTTGGCAGCGTCCAGGAACGCGGGCACCTCTCCCCCGCCGTGCACGACCAAGGTCGCGCCGCTGACATAGGACGCGAGAGGCGAAGCGAGGAAGACCGCACACGCGCCAACCTCGTCCGGCGACGCGAGCCGGCCCAACGGCACGGTCCGTTCAACGGCCGCGATGCCAGCCTCGGAGCCATAGTGCAGGTGAGACTGCTCGGTACGCACCATGCCAACGGCCAGCGCGTTGACCCGGACGCGAGGCGCCCACTCGACGGCCAGCGAGGCGGTCAGGTTGTCGAGCCCGGCCTTCGCGGCGCCATAAGCGGCGGTTCCGGGCGACGGCCGACGTCCGCTGACGCTGCTCACCATGACGATCGAGCCGCCCGACGGCTGGGACTGCATCACCGCGTTCGCCGCCTGGGACACCAGCAGCGGCGCCAGCAGGTTCAGCTCCACGATCTTCTGGTGGAAGCGCGGCGAGGCCTTGGCCGCCAACGCGAACGGCGCTCCACCAGCGTTGTTCACGACGACGTCCAGACGCCCCTGCTCGGCAACGATCCCGGACATCAGCTCAGAAACCTGATTCGCATCCCGCACGTCACACGGCACGAACGACGCACCGGGCACCTCGGCCGGACGCCGGGCGCAGGTCACGACCACGGCACCAGCGGCAAGAAACGCGCGGGTGATCCCGAGACCGACACCCCGCACGCCGCCCGTCACCAGGACCACTGCTCCGTCGAGGTCCAGTTCCACAAGCACCTACCCCGGTCGCTCCGGCACTGCTAAGTTACCAAGCAATCGCTTGGTTCGGAAGGCGGCGCGATGGGAATCTCCAGCAGCCACACCGAAAACGGCATCATCGAAGTCACCATCGACTATCCCCCGGTCAACGCCATCCCCTCGCACGGCTGGTTCGAGCTGGCCAAGACGATCACCTGCGCGGGCGAGGACCCTGAGGCGCGGGTCGTCATCCTCAGAGCGAACAACCGCGGGTTCTGCGCGGGCGTCGACCTCAAGGAGATCCAGCGCTCCACGGGCCACGACGCACTCATAGCGGCGAACCGGGGCTGCGCCAAGGCTTTCGCGGCCGTGTACGACTGCGAGGTGCCGGTCATCGCCGCGGTCAACGGCTTCTGCCTCGGCGGCGGCATCGGGCTGGTCGGCAACGCGGACGTCATCGTCGCGTCCGACGACGCCACGTTCGGGCTGCCCGAGGTCGATCGAGGGGCCCTCGGCGCGGCAACGCACCTGGCCAGGCTCGTACCGCAGCACCTCATGCGGACGCTGTACTACACGGCCCGCAACGTCAGCGCGCAAACCCTGCACCACCACGGCAGCGTCATCGAGGTCGTGCCGCGCGCGCAGCTCGACGACGCGGCCCGGGAGATCGCCAAGGAGATCGCGAAAAAGGACCCCATGGTGATCCGTGCGGCCAAGGAGGCGATCAACGGCATCGACCCCCAGCGCGTGCACACCAGCTACCGCTTCGAGCAGGGCTTCACCTTCGAGCTGAACCTCACCGGCGTGTCCGACGACGCCCGACAGGCCTTCCTGGACGGAAACTATGCGCGACAAGCGAATGACAGCTGACGAGGTCGTCGGCGAGATCAAGGACGGCATGACCGTCGGCATCGGCGGCTGGGGCTCCCGGCGCAAACCGATGGCCCTGGTCAAGGCGATCCTGCGGTCCGATGTCAAAGACCTCACCGTCGTCACTTACGGCGGCCCGGACGTCGGGCTGCTGTGCGCGGCCGGCAAGGTGCGCAAGCTGGTCTACGGCTTCATCTCGCTCGACTCCATCCCGTACGACCCGTGGTTCAAGCGGGCCAGGGAGACCGGCGCGATCGAGGTGCTGGAGCTGGACGAGGGCATGTTCCAGACAGGGCTCAGAGCCGCCGCGCACCGGCTGCCGTTCCTGCCGATCAGGGCAGGCCTGGGCTCGGACGTGCTCAAGTACGCACCGGAGCTCAAGACCGTCCGTTCGCCTTACGACGACGGCGAAGAGCTGGTCGCCATGCCCGCTTTGAAACTCGACGTCGCGCTCGTGCACCTCAACCGCGCGGACCGGCACGGCAACGCCCAGTACCTCGGGCCCGACCCGTACTTCGACGACCTGTTCTGCCTGGCAGCGGACCGGCGTTACGTCTCGTGCGAGCAGATCGTGGAGACGTTCGACGGACCACCGCAGACGTTGCTGCTCAACCGCATGATGGTCGACGGCGTGGTGGAAGCACCGGGTGGCGCGGGGTTCACGAGCTGCGTCCCCGACTACGACCGCGACGAAGCCCTTCAGCGCGAGTACGCCGAAGCAGCTGCTGATCTCGAGAAATGGCCGGGCTTCCACGAAAGGTTCCTGGGATGAGCGACATCACGAGAGCCGAGGTCTGCGTCGCCGCCTGCGCCGACCTGTTCGCCGGCGCCGGTGAGACGCTGGCCAGCCCGATGGGGCTCATCCCGTCCCTCGGCGCCAAGCTCGCCCGCCTCACCACCGAGCCCGACCTGTTGCTGAGCGACGGCGAGGCCTACCTGCTCACGCCGGAGTCCACTGTGGAGGGTTGGCTGCCGTACCGGAAGGTGTTCGACGTCGTCGCGCACGGCCGCCGGCACGTCGTGATGGGCGCGAACCAGGTCGACAGGTTCGGCAACCAGAACATCTCCGCGATCGGCGACCACGCCAAGCCCACCCGGCAGCTGCTCGGCTTCCGCGGCGCGCCTGGCAACACCATCAACCACCGCACCAGCTACTGGGTGCCGCGGCACAGCCCGCGAGTGCTGGTCGACGCCGTCGACGTGATCTCCGGCGTCGGCTACGACCACGCCGTCGGGCCGTTCCACGACGTCCACCGCGTCGTCACGAACCTCGCCGTCCTCGACTTCGACACGCCCGACCACTCGATGCGGGTGGTCTCAGTGCATCCCGGGGTCTCGATCGACGAGGTGCAGAAGCAGACGTCGTTCCCGCTCGTGGTCCAGGACGTCACCGAGACCCGGCTGCCGACCGACGAGGAGCTGGAGCTGATCAGGACCAGGCTCGATCCGAACGGCAAGCGGGACAAGGAAGTCCCGTCGTGAGGACCGCGCTCACCGACCTGGTCGGCGTCCGGCATCCGGTGGTGCAGACCGGCATGGGCTGGGTCGCAGGCCCACGCCTGGTGTCCGCGACCGCCGAGGCCGGTGGACTCGGCATCCTCGCCTCGGCCACGATGACCTACGGCGAACTCGAAGCCGCCATCAAGGAAACTCGTTCTCGCACGTCCGCCCCGTTCGGCGTGAACCTGCGCGCGGACGCCCACGACGCGCAGGACCGGATCGACCTGCTGATCCGCGAACAGGTGAAGGTCGCCTCGTTCGCGCTGGCCCCGAAACCCGACATGATCGCGAAGCTGAACGACGCCGGCGTCGTCGTGATCCCATCGATCGGCGCGGCCAGGCACGCGGAGAAGGTCGCGAAGTGGGGCGCCCACGCGGTGATCGTGCAGGGCGGCGAGGGCGGAGGCCACACCGGCGGAGTGGCGACGACCCTGCTCCTGCCGAGCGTGCTCGACGCCGTCGACATCCCGGTGATCGCGGCGGGTGGGTTCTTCGACGGACGGGGCCTCGCCGCCGCACTCGCGTACGGCGCGGCCGGCATCGCGATGGGCACGAGGTTCCTGCTCACCCAGGAGAGCACGGTCCCGGACGCGGTGAAACACGCGTACCTGCAACGAGATCTGAACGGCACGGTCGTGACCACCCGAGTCGATGGCCTGCCGCACCGGGTGCTGCGCAGCGATCTCGTCGACCACCTCGAACGGTCCGGCCGGATCAGCAGCCTGGTGAGAGCGCTCACGAACGCGGCCAGGTTCCGCGAGCACACCGGACTGTCCTGGCGCGCGATGATGCGTGAGGGCCTGGCCATGAAGCACGGCAAGGACCTCACCTGGTCGCAGGTGATCATGGCCGCGAACACGCCGATGCTGCTGCGCGCCGGCCTGGTCGAGGGCAGGACGGACGCGGGCGTGCTCGCGTCCGGTCAGGTCGCCGGCCTGCTCGGCGACCTGCCGACGTGCAAGGAACTCATCGAGAACATCGTCGAAGACGCCGAGAAGATCATCGACCGGCTCAGAGACGTTCGATGATCGTCACGTTCGCCTGACCGCCGCCTTCGCACATGGTCTGCAACCCGTACCGGCCGCCGGAACGCTCCAGCTCGTGCAGCAACGTCGTGAACAACTTCGTGCCCGTGGCGCCGATCGGATGCCCCAGCGCGAGCGCTCCCCCGTTGACGTTCACGCGACCCAGATCGACCTTCAGCTCCTTGGCCCACGCCAGAACCACGGACGCGAACGCCTCGTTGATCTCGAACAGGTCGATGTCGGAGATCGACATCCCCGCTCGCTCCAGTGCGTACCGCGTGGCGCGGATCGGCGCGGTCAGCATGTAGATCGGGTCGGAGCCGCGGGCCGAGATGTGGTGAACCCGAGCCCTGGGCGTCAACTTGTGCTCGCGCACAGCCCGTTCCGAGACGACCAGCACCGCCGAGGCACCGTCGGAGATCTGCGACGACAACGCGGCGGTGGTCCTGCCGCCTGGCCGCAACGGTTGCAGCGCCGCCATCTTCTCCGCACTCGTGTCCGGGCGCGGGCACTCGTCGGCCGCGACGCCGTTGACCGGCGCGATCTCGCGGTCGAACCGGCCCTCCTTGATCGCGGTGATCGCCCGCAGATGGCTCTGCAGCGCGAACTCCTCCATGTCACGCCGCGACAGGTCCCACCGCACGGCGATCAGGTCGGCCGCACGGAACTGGGAGACCTCCTCGTCGCCATACCGGTGCCGCCAGCCCTCGCACCCCTCGAACGGGCTCACCGTCATGGCCGACCCGATCGGCACCTGCGACATGTTCTGCACGCCGCCCGCCACCACGACGTCGGCCGTGCCGCTCATCACCGCCTGCGCCGCGAAGTGCACTGCCTGCTGGCTCGACCCGCACTGCCGGTCGACGGTCACGCCCGGCACCTGCTCCGGGAATCCCGCGGCCAGCCAGGCGGTCCTGGCGATGTCGCCCGCCTGCGGGCCGACGGTGTCCACGCACCCGAAGATCACGTCGTCCACGTCAGTCGGGTCGACGTCGACGCGGTTGAGCAGCGCCGTGATCACGTGCGCGCCGAGATCGGCGGGATGCACGCGGCTCAGCTCGCCACCGCGCCTGCCCACCGGGGTCCGCACAGCCTCGATGATGTACGCCTCGGCCACGAAGGCCTCCTTCTACGTCTTGGGCCGCACCGGCTTCCTTTTCGGCTGGCGCCCGGTAGCGATGCCGTCGAGCAAAATCGCGAGATACTGGTCAGCCACGGCCTCCGCGGACAGTCCCCCGTCCGGCCGGTACCACCGCACGGCCACCCACACCGTGTCGCGGATGAACCGATAGGCGAGATCCACGTCGAGATCGGCGCGGAACACGCCCTCGCTCATGCCGTCCTCCAGCAGCACCGTCCACAGCTTGCGGAACTCCACGTTGCGGTCGTCCAGGTAAGAGAACCGCTCCAGCGGCATGAGGTGCTTGGACTCGTTCTGATAGATCGCGACCTCGGCGTGCCGCGTGTCGATCGCCTCGAACGACGCCACGACCAGGGCCTTCAGCGTCTCCTTCGGCCCGAGACCGGCGTCGACGATCTCCCCGTACCGCGTGAACAGCTCGTCGAGGAAGGTCCGCAGGATCTCGTCCACCATCGACTCCTTCGAGTCGAAGTGGTGGTAGAGGCTGCCGGACAGGATGCCCGCCGCGTCCGCGATGTCGCGCACGGTCGTCTGCCCGTACCCGCGGTCGGCGAACATCTGCGCCGCCAACGCGAGCAACTCCTGCCTCCGGCCACTCATCTGCCGTTCCTTCCTCACGGATGCTGACTGCTCACCGAGACGACCTCGCCCGTCATGTAGGACGAGTAGTCGCTGGCTAGGAACACGATCACATTCGCGACCTCCCAGGGCTCGGCGGCGCGCCCGAAAGCCTCACGGGACGCCAGTTCGGTCAGCAACTCCTCACTGGTGACCTTGGTCAAGAACGGGTGCGCCGCCAAGCTCGGGGCGACCGCGTTCACCCGGATGCCGTGATCCGCCACGTCCATCGCGGCGCAGCGCGTGAGCGCCATGACCCCTGCTTTCGCCGCCGCGTAATGGGCTTGCCCGCGTTGGGCCCGCCAGCCGACGACACTCGCGTTGTTAACGACAACACCGCTTCGCTGGGCGACCATTTGGCGCAACACGGCCCTGGTGCACCGGAACGTGCCGTTCAACGTCACGTCCAGGACCCGCGACCACTCGTCGTCGGTCATGTCCAGCACGGACTTCTCACCGCCGAGGCCCGCGTTGTTGACCATCACGTCGATGCGGCCGTAGCGCTCGACCGTCTCGTCGACGAGCGCCTGCACCTGCTGCTCGTTGGTGACGTCGCACGGGATCGCGTGATCGGAGCCGAGTGCCTCGTGGGTCTCCTTGAGGCGACGCTCGTGCCAGTCGCTGATGACCACCTTCGCGCCTTCTTCAAGGCACCGTTTCGCAGTCGCCGAGCCGATGCCCGTGCCCGCCGCCGCGGTCACGACGACGACCTTGTCCCTGAGCAGGTCGTGTCCGGTCATCGCGGCAACCCCAGGATCCGGTGGGCGATGATCTCGCGCTGGATCTCGTCCGAGCCGCCGAAGATCGTCTCCGCGCGACCGAACAGGAACATGCGCTGCCACTCGGCGCCGTCGATCATCGACTCGGGGCCGAGCGCGTCCATGGCCAGTTCGCCGAGCCTGCGGTGCCAGCCCGCCCAGAACAGTTTCAGCACTGAGGCCTCCGGGCCCGGGTCGTCGTTCAGCGTTCGCAACGTGTGTGAGCGCATGACGTGCAGTTCGAGCCACGCCCTGGTGAGCCGCTCGTCGTCGGGAGCCTTGGCCATGATCGCGTCGAGTTGCCTGCGGAAGCTGACCTGGTGCCCGAGCATCGCGGTGCCGCGTTCGAAGCCCAGGGTGGCCATGGCGATCTTCCAGCCTTCACCTGGCTGTCCGACGATGTTTTCGCGCGCCGTGACCGCGCCGTCGAAGAAGACCTCGTTGAACTCCGACGTGCCGGTCAGCTGGCGGATCGGCCGCACCTCGACGCCGGGCTGGTGCATCGGCACGAGCAGGTACGACAGGCCTTGGTGGCGCTGGGAACCCGGTTCGGTCCGGCACAGGACGAAGATCCAGTCCGAGTAGTGCGCGTTCGACGTCCAGATCTTCTGGCCGTTGATCACCCACTGGTCGCCTTCGAGGGTGGCTCGCGTCGACACGTTCGCGAGGTCAGAGCCGGCGCCGGGTTCGGAGTAGCCCTGGCACCACAGCTCGTCCAGCGCGCGGATCTTCGGCAGGAAGCGTTCCTTCTGCTCGGGCGTGCCGAACGCGATGAGCGTCGGGCCGAGCAGTCCCTCGCCCACGATGTCGACCTTCGCGGGCGCGTCGGCCTCGGCGTACTCCTCGTGGAAGACGACCTGCTCCTCGACGCTGCGCTCGCCGGGCCAGCCGAGGCACGTCCACCCGTGTGCCGCCAGGTGCCGGTGCCACCGCAGCCGTCCCTCGAACGCCTCGTGCTCATGGCCGGGCCCGCCCAGGCCCCGCAGCTCAGCGAACTCACCGACGAGGTTGGCGGACAACCATTCCCGCACCTCGCGCCGGAAGGACTCCATGCGCCATACTCTAACCTACCAAGCACTTGCTTTGGAGGGCGTGATGGCCAGCGATCCAAGCAGGCAAACGGTTTCAGCTGTGCTCGACCGCGCTGCTTCGCTCTTCGGCGACGCGGAAGCGTTGGTGGACGGGGAGGTTCGCCTCACCTACACCGCGCTTCGGGCACAGGTGCACACCGCCGCGCGCGCACTCATCGGGATGGGTGTGCAGCCGGGTGACAGGGTCGCCCTGTGCGCACCCAACTCGCGGCACTGGGTCGTCGCGGCGCTCGGGGCGTTGCACGCCGGTGCCGCACTTGTCCCGATCAACACCCGGTTCACCGCGGCCGAGACGCTCGACGTGCTGCGCAGAAGCAAGGCACGCGCGTTCATCGTGGAGGGCTCGTTCCTCGGCCGCGACCGGCTCGCCGAGCTGCGCGGTGAGAAACTCCCCGAGGTCGTCGTGCGATTACCCGTCGACTGGCCCGACCACGCCACGAACCTGCCGTCGACCGATCCGGACCAGCTCTGCGACGTCATGTACACGTCGGGTACGACCGGGCGCAGCAAGGGCGCGATGAGCGCGCACCGGCAGTCTCTCGGCGTGGCGGAGGCGTGGGCGTCCTGCGGCGAGCTGTCGTCGGCCGACCGGTATCTGATCGTCAACCCGTTCTTCCACACCTTCGGCTACAAGGCGGGGATCCTCGCCTGTCTGCTGCGCGGCGCGACGATCGTGCCGCAGCCGGTGTTCGACGTCGCCGAGACCATGCGGCTGATCGAACGGGAACGGATCACCGTGCTGCCCGGCCCGCCGACGATCTACCAGTCGTTGCTCGACCACCCCGATCGCGGTTCGTTCGACCTGTCCAGCCTGCGGCTCGCGGTGACCGGGGCCGCCGTGGTGCCCGTGGCGCTGGTCGAGCGGATGCAGTCAGAACTGTCGTTCTCGACCGTGCTCACCGCCTACGGGCTCACCGAGGCCGTGGTCGCCACGATGTGCCGCCCTGAGGATTCGCCGTCGACCGTCGCGCACACGTGCGGACGGCCGATGGCGGGGTTCGAGCTCCGGCTGGGCGAGCAGGACGAGGTGTTGCTGCGCGGTCCGAACGTGATGCTCGGCTACCTCGATGATCCGGACGCGACCGCGGCCGCCATCGACGCCGACGGGTGGCTGCACACCGGCGATGTCGGGCGCGTCGACGAACGCGGTTACCTCTCGATCACCGACCGGCTCAAGGACATGTACATCTGCGGCGGTTTCAACGTCTACCCGGCCGAGATCGAGCAGGCGCTGGCCCGGCTGCCGGGAGTCGCGGAGTCGGCCGTGGTCGGGGCCTTCGACGAAAGGCTCGGCGAGGTCGGGGTCGCGCACGTCGTGACGTCACCCGGCGTCGAGCTGACCGAAGCCCAGGTGATCGAGTTCTGCCGCGGCCGGCTGGCGAACTACAAGGTGCCGCGCGCGGTCGAGTTCCATCCCGCGCTCCCCCGCAACGCCGGCGGCAAGGTCCTCAAACACCTACTGCGCAAGGAGAACGCGTGACAGTCTCGTATGAGCGGCGTGACGCGGCCGCCGTCGTGACCATGAACCGCCCTGAGTACCGCAACGCGCAGAACTCGGCGATGACCTACGCGTTGGACGAGGCCTTCACGCGCGCGGTCGAGGACGACGAGGTCAAGGTGATCGTGCTGGCCGGGGCCGGCGACCACTTCTCCGCGGGCCACGACATCGGCTCGCCGGGCCGGGACGTCGACGTGTCGTTCGAGCGCAAGGCCGTGATGTGGTGGGACCACGTCGGCCGCGAGGGCGGTGATCTCCGCTTCGCCCGCGAGATGGAGGTCTACCTCGGCATGTGCCGGCGGTGGCGGGAGATCCCCAAGCCGACGATCGCGATGGTGCAGGGCGCGTGCGTCGCAGGCGGCCTGATGCTGGCCTGGGTGTGCGACCTGATCGTGGCCTCCGAGGATGCGTTCTTCGCCGATCCCGTGGTGCGCATGGGAATTCCGGGCGTCGAGTACTTCGCGCACCCGTGGATGCTCGGCCCGCGCGCCGCCAAGGAGGTGCTCTTCACCGGCGACCGGTTCTCGGCCCAGCGCGCCTACGAGTGGGGCATGGTCTCGCGCGTCGTGCCGCGCTCGTCACTGGAATCGGAGACGTTCCAGCTCGCTTCGCGGATCTCTTCGATGCCACGGTTCGGGCTCGCCCTGGCGAAGAAGGCGGTCAACCAGTCAGAGGACCTCATGGGCATGCGGGCGGGCATGGACTCGGTCTTCGGGCTGCACCACTTCGCCCACGCGCACAACGCCGAGGTGAGCTCGGACGCGTTGGCGGGCATGGACGCCCGCTCGATGAAGAAGGCCTCCGGCTGATGGATCTCTCACTGGACTCCTCGACCCTCGAGTTCCAGGCCGAGGTGCGCTCGTGGCTGGCCGCACACGTCCGGCCACTGTCCTCGATGGACACCGCGCCGGGCTTCGAGGAACACCGCGAGTGGGAACGCCGGCTCGCGGCGGCACGGTTGTCGGTGGTCTCCTGGCCCGCTGAGTTCGGTGGCCGGGACGCCTCACTGCTGCAGTGGCTGGTGTTCGAGGAGGAGTACCACGCGGCGGGCGCACCTGGCCGCGTCTCGCAGAACGGCATCTTCCTGCTGGCACCGACGTTGTTCGCGCACGGCACCGAGGAGCAGCGCTCCCGGATCCTGCCCTCGATGGCGCGGGGCGACGAGGTGTGGGCGCAGGCGTGGTCGGAACCGGAGGCCGGGTCCGATCTGGCGTCGTTGCGCAGCACGGCGGTTCGGTGCGACGGCGGCTGGCTGTTGCGCGGCCAGAAGACGTGGAGCTCACGGGCGGCGTTCGCGGACCGGGCGTTCGGCCTGTTCCGCACCGGTCCGGGCGAACGGCACCGCGGCCTGACGTACCTGCTGTTCGACCTGCGCGCCGAGGGCGTGACGGTGCGCCCGATCAACCAGCTCGACGGCGAGCCGGGGTTCGCCGAGATCTTCCTGGACGACGTGTTCGTGCCGGACCGCGACGTGGTGGGCGAGATCGGTGACGGCTGGCGCGTCGCGATGAGCACCGCGGGCAACGAACGCGGGCTCACGTTGCGCAGCCCAGGCCGGTTTCTCGCCGCCGCCGGCCGGTTGGTGGAGCTGTACCGGAAGAACCCGGATCCGGCGTTGCGGGACCGGGTCGTCGACGCGTGGATCGGCGCCCAGGCGTACCGGCTGCACACGTTCGGAGCTCTCTCGAACCCGCCGTCCGGGCCGGCCGCCAGCGTCACGAAAGTGTTCTGGTCGGAGCTGGACGTGGCGCTGCACGAGACGGCGCTAGACCTGCTCGGCGAGGGTGCCCCCGGCTGGCGGGACGGCTGGTTGTTCTCGCTCTCCGGGCCGATCTACGCCGGCACCAACGAGATTCAGCGCAACGTGATCGCCGAACGACTCCTGGGGCTGCCGCGATGATGTTCACGCTGTCGCAGGAACAAACCGACTTCGCCACGGTTCTGCACGACTTCCTCGGGGCGGGGAAACGGGATCTGGCCGAGGTCGGCGCCGACGAGGTGACCGACCCGGTCGACCTCGTGGTGGTGTTCGAGGAGCTGGGACACCACGCGGCGACCGGGCCGCTGATCGAGTCGCTCGCCGTACTGCCCGCACTCGGCGCTGGGCCTGGCTCGGTGGCGTTCCCACCGGACGTTCCCCACGCGGTCGAGGCCGATCGGTACTACCTGGTCGAGGGTGACGCCCTCCGGGAGGCCTCGCCCACCGCCGAACTGTCCTCAGTGGACCCGTCCAGAAGGCTCGTCGAGCTCGCCGCCGGCCCGGTGATCGCCACCGGAGTGCCCACGACCCGTGCCTTCGACCTCGGCGTCCTGATGTGCTCGGCGCAGCTTCTCGGACTCGGCCGCGCGATGCTGGAGATGACCACCGCGCACGCCCTCGCGCGCACCCAGTTCGGCAAGCCGATCGGCTCCTTCCAGGCGGTCAAGCACCACCTCGCGAACGTCCTGATCGGCCTCGAACTCGCGCGGCCGCTGGTGTTCGGCGCGGCGGTGACCATGACGACCCGCGACGTCTCCGCCGCCAAGGTCGCCACGTCCGACGCCGCCTGGCAGGCGGCCCGCGTCGCCCTGCAGGTGCACGGCGCGATCGGGTACACCGCCGAGCACGAACTAGGCCGGTTCCTGCTGCAGACCCGAGCCCTCCGCACCGCGTGGGGCAGCCCGTCGATGCACCGAGCGCGCGTGCTGGAGGCGTTGTGACACCGGAACAACTCGCTCTGCGTGACGCCGTCCGCAGCCTGCTCGACAAGCACTCCGACGTCCGCGCGGCGATCGAGACCCCGCACGGCTACGACAAGGACCTGTGGGCGCGGCTGTGCGACATCGGGGTGCTCCCGATTCCGGAGCAGTACGGCGGATCAGGCGCCGGGCAGGAGGAAACCCGTGTGGCACTCGAAGAACTCGGCCGCACCCTCACTCCGGCACCGTTGCTCTCCTCGGCGATCGTCGCGCAAGCGCTCTTGGCGACCGGCGACGAGGAAGTGTGCGGCCGGCTGCTGCCGCGGATCGCGGACGGGACTGTTGCCACACTCGTCTGGCCATGGGACACCGCCGAGATCACGACGACCCCGGCCCTCGATCATCCCGAGGTCACCACCACCGTCGCGACCGCGTCCCTCGACGGCACCAGCCGCTACGTGCTCGACGGCGACCTGGCCGAGATCCTCCTGGTGTCCGACGGCACCTCCCTGTACGAGGTCGACCCCGGCCAGCCAGGCGTCATCCGCGAACACACGCCGACGATGGACCTCACCCGCCGCCTCGCCACCGTCCACCTGACCGGCGCCTCGGCCACCCGCCTCGGCCCGTGGTCGTCCCGGATCCGCGACATCGCCCTGGCCGCACTGAGCGCGGAACAGGTCGGCGCCGCCGCGAGAGCACTCGAGCTCACCGTCGAGTACACCAAGACCAGGGTCCAGTTCGGCAAGCCCATCGGCTCGTTCCAGGCGCTCAAGCACCGCATGGCCGACCTCCACGTCCTGGTCGAGACCGCGCGGTCGGCGGCACTGGCGGCCACCGACGAGAAGTCCGCGGCGGTGGCCAAGGTTTACTGCTCTGAGGCGTTCTTCAAGGTGGCGGCGGAGATGGTCCAGCTGCACGGTGGAATCGCGATCACTTGGGAGCACGACGCGCACCTCTACTTCAAGCGGGCGCACGGAAGCGGCCAGTTGTTCGGCAGCCCACAGGTCCACCTGGCCCGACTAGCTCGTTCTGTCCCATAGGTAATCGCTTTCCTGCCTAGACTTCGATCTCGTGGACGAACGAATCCTGGATCCGGACGGCGCACGGGAACGGCTCGCCGCGTGGAAGGGCAGGATCGACAAGCTGGCCGCCGACACGAAGTCGATGAGCGAGCAGATGCAGGAACTGCGGATCGTCGCGAACGACCCCGAGCGGATGGCCGAGGTCACCATCGACTCGACGGGTTCTCTGGTCGCCCTGAGGCTCACCGACCGGATCGACCGCGTCACGCCGGACGTGGTGGCGTCGACGATCATGGCGACGCTCCGGGCGGCACGCAGGCAGCTCGCGGACAAGTCGCAGCAGATCATCGCGGACACCATGGGCACGGAGTCGGCGGCG
This sequence comes from Lentzea indica, assembly GCF_012184385.1. GTDB lineage: Bacteria > Actinomycetota > Actinomycetes > Mycobacteriales > Pseudonocardiaceae > Lentzea > Lentzea indica. The sequence continues at coordinate 47 of NZ_VSRL01000114.1, read as the reverse complement.
GCGCGGGCCATCGCGGAGAGCGTCGGACGGCACCTGGGCACCGAACC
>NZ_VSRL01000113.1 GCF_012184385.1 Lentzea indica | reverse complement strand
CGCCGCTCGTGTACCCCGAAGGGCCTTACCGCTCGACTTGCATGTGTTAAGCACGCCGCCAGCGTTCGTCCTGAGCCAGGATCAAACTCTCCAATAAGGCTGTGTTTAATAACCTTTGGTGTTTGATCGCTCCAGACGGAATATGTCTGGCAATCTATCTACTCAAAGGAATACCTCGACGAGGAGGTATTCATATATTACTGGCTGTGTTATCGGCACGCTGTTGAGTTCTCAAAGAACACGCGCTCACCGGATCCATTCTCCGTTTCCGGAGAGTTTCACTCGGGGCTTGTGTTGAAAGCTTAGCTCGTTCGTTTTCGCTTTGTCAAATCGCCGTTTCCGGTGATTCAGGCTCCGCGCAAACTCGCTTCGCATTCAGTTTTTCGCTTGGTTCAGAAGTTATCTGAGTGGCTTTTCCGGTGTCAAATCGGGGTCGTTTTCAGATCCCGGACAGCCTGGTAGGCCGTTCATTATACTTCTGGGGGTTTGACGCCGTGAGACTCTACCCGGCCCGATTCGCGGTGTCAACCGCTCGTTCCGGGGTTCTCGCTGACGACTTGGAGAAAGTTACTCACGGGCAGATCCAAAGTCAAATCGCCTGGTCAGCGGGCTGCTTGATCGGCACGGACGGCGAGGGAGCAGCCGTCTTGGCGCCAACCGGACGCGGTCGCAGCCACAGACTGATGGAACGAAGTCCCTCCATCGCCATGACGATCTGGTCCGGTGAAGCCACCTGACGGGTCGCCAACGGCACCAGGTCGTAGCCCCAGACGCCGAACTCCTTGAGGACCGTCACCGGATCGTCACCGAAGTCGGCGGTCGCGGTCGCGGAGAACTCCAGGAACACGTGCGGCCGATCCCTGCGCAACAACCGGACGAGACCCGCGAGCGCGCGGTGACCTCGGCCAGGCGTGTCGACGCGAACAACCGAAAGCTTCATGCCCTTCACCAAGGCGATCTCTTCGATCTCCTTGTCCAGGCGCACCGCGCGCACCCGAGCAACGTCGTCGCCAGCGTCCGCGGCCAGCGATGACACCGACACGCCACCGGTCAACGTCGGTGAAGTCGCCAACTCACCCGCGCTCTCCCACGCGGCGCCCTCGATCACGGTCAACCGCTCGGCCACAGCAGCGGGCAGGTTCGCCGACGCGTTGTACCGCAGCAACGCCGCCGCGGACGGATCCGGCTCGACGGCGACAACGGCGCCCATCAAGCCGAGCCGCGACAACACCCTGATCGAGTGATACCCGACGTACGCCCCGACATCGAGGAAGATCCCGTCCGGCTCGACCAGCGAGTCGAGCAGCTCCGCGAGATCCGGCTCCCACACACCGTTGGACGACAACAGCGGAAGCATGAACGCGTCGTCGGAGGGCAGCCGCATCATGCCCGCGTCGCACAGCACCAGCGACGAACGCACTTGAGGCGCGTCATCGGAAGCCTCGTGCTGACGGACCACGACGCGACGCAACGCGTCCGCGGTCTGTTGTGCGTGGTTGGCCGCACGGATCGCAACGTCCAGCCGCGAGTCGCGCTCGCGGAACACCTCGACGACCTTGGACTCCAGGGTGTCGATGCGGTCCAAGGTCCGATCGAGGGCCACGGTCAGCTTGTCGATCCGCTCGGCCAGCACGTCGGTCGCCTTGGCGCGCTTGGCGGCCTCGGTCACGACGGCGTCCTCGATGTCCCGCAGCCGGCGTCCCTGACCTGCCATGTCCGCGCGCACGCGCACGACACCGTCGTCGACGCCGACCAGCTGGTCACCGAAGTGCGACTGCCGTTCCGCGACCTGCTCGACCTCGGCGCGCAGCAGCTCCAGCTCACCAGCGCCGACGCCCGCCTTCAGCGCGTCCTGCCGGTTGACCAGCTCGGACACGGTGCGCTCGACCCCGTCGATCAGGGTGTGCAGCACCTGGCGCATGTGGTTGTCGTAGTGGTCCAGCGCGCGCAACACGACCTTGCGCAACGCGGGTGCCATCGGCGTCCGATGAGGGCCGTCCACGTTGGGCTGACGTAGTAACGCGTGCTTGGCCGACTGCAACGCGAGCATCGGGTCGACCTCGGGCTTCGGCTTCGGCCGGCGTGCCCGCCATCCCCGGTACGCGTGCTCGACGCGCTCGCGAAGAACTTCACCCACCCGTGCGACCGACCGCACCGACAGCACGTGCTCACGTCCGACGGCTCCCAGCGCCGCCGCGGTGGGCAGGTCTTCTGCCAACGAGCGCAGCAACTGCGAGGCAGCCTGCACATCGGGCTCGACACCCTGGCACGGCACGAGAACCGCGGTCTTGCCGAAGAGCTCGGCAACAGCACCGTGGTCGGACGCCACGACGGGCACTCCCTGCACGGCCAGCGTCGCCAGGTGCAACGCGATCCGATCGTCCGCCCCACCGCGGTGCAACGACACCACGACATCGGCAGAAAGACACACGTCGAAGTCCTCGACCAACGAAATCCGCTGGTCAGAGGCAGTGGCCAGGCGCAGCCGCTCGGCGGCCTCCGGATGCTCGAAAGCACCGGACACCGCGATCCTCAGCTCGACGTCCGAACGATCGGGGAACGCGCTCAAGAACGCCGACACCGCACCCAGCACGTTGCCGGACCGGTCGAGAGAGTGGTCCGCGATCGCCGCGAACACCACCACCTCGCCGGACTCGTGCTCACGCAGGCCAACGTCCTGCACCGGCACGGGAACCACACGCACGATGGGCCCGCCGATGCGTTCCGCGGCAGCACGCGAGACGTCAGACGACAGCCAAAGCTCATTAACGCCCGTGCGGTCGTCCGCAGCGGTGGCGTCCAAAGCGACTTCGACGATGAACCGTCCGTCAGGCACTTCGTCCGACGAAGAAGTGCGCACCACGACGGGATAGCCGGCGGAAGTCGACACCGGCAGTCCGGACGCGCGCGCGGCAGCGAGCATCAGCTCCGACAGCGGCCCCGAACCCACGACGGACACACCGAGCTGGTCCAGCAGCGCGGGTCCTTCTTGCCGAGGCTGCGGCACGGCGGGCACCGGCAACCGCCCGGACGCGACGCCGACCCCGGCACACCACTCACGCCAGGCATCGGCATCCGCACCGAAGGGCGCGGGGAACTGCTGCTGCAACGACGCGTCAGCACGCCACACCGCATCGGCCCACCGCGTGCCGCCGTTCTCAGTCGGCTCGCACGCCCAGATGAGGAACCCACCACCACCGTCTTCACCGAACGCCGGTGTCGGCGTCAGCGACTCGGCCCGGTAGTCGGCACGCAGCTCGGACGGGATCTGAGTGCCGTCGATCAGAGAGTCGAACCGGTACGGCACGGGCTGCGCGGTCCAGCCGCATCGCACCAGCTCGGCGCGGTAGGCGGTGCACAGCTCGGCGACCTCCGGGTGCTCAGAGAGCAGCACGCGGGGACGTTCCGCGAAATCGGCGGACAGCAGCCACGGCCGCCGCGGGTCGAACCCGCGGAAGTGCACGGTCAGCAGGTCCTGACCGACGACGGCCAGCGTCCCGGACTCGGTGCGGTGCAACGGCCGGTCCGAAACGTTCCACACCGACAACCCGACCCGCGCGTCGCGCACGACGTGGTGCGGCACGATCGCCGGCATGTCGAGCGAGGCCAGGTAGGGCTCGGAGCCTTCGCCGACCGCGATGAAACCGGGGTCGAACGCGCCCAGCTCGTGCAGCTCGGCGGGCCCCGGCTGCAGACCGTCCGACGGCAACGGCCGCAACGTGCGCGGCAACATCACGACCGGGGCGTTGCGCAACGCCTCCAGCACGAGCTTCGTGAGCGACCCGAACACCTGGACCCACGGGTCGAGGTACAGCACGGGCATGCCCTGCGACAGCAACGCCTGCAGCAACCGCGGCACCATCGCCGCCTTCAGGTCGGAGGCGTCCAGCGAGGTCGCGAGCACGTGCAGCTCGACCTCGGCCACGCCGATCTCCAGCGGCGTGATCAGCCCGGGCCCCGCGTGCTCCGGCTGCGCGTCGACGATCAGCGCGACGAACCGGCCCTCGGGGTGCTCCGCGAGGAACGAGCTGGACAGGACCTTGACCGCGGGCAGTTCCGCCGCCGTGGCGACCGTGCACGCGCAGATCGTCGGCTGGAACTCGGGTACATCTGTCACGGAGAGCAACGTATCGGCCTCACAGCACCGGAAGAAGTGTGCGCAACTCGTACGGGGTGACGCTTCGACGGTACGCGTCCCATTCCGTCCTCTTGTTGCGCAGGAAGAAGTCGTAGACGTGCTCGCCCAGTGCCTCGGGGAGCAGTTCCGAGTTCTCCATCTCGGTGAGGGCCTCGCCGAGGTTCTGCGGCAGGTTCGCGTAACCGGCGGCACGACGTTCGCGGTCGGTCAGCGACCACACGTCGTCCTCGGCGGGCGGCGGCAGCTCGTAGCCCTTCTCGATGCCCTTGAGCCCGGCGGCCAGGATCACCGAATAGGCCAGGTACGGGTTGCACGCGGAGTCCAGCGAGCGGATCTCGACGCGGCGCGACGACGACTTGCCCGGCGAGTACATCGGCACGCGGACCAGTGCCGAGCGGTTCGCGTGACCCCAGCACACGGCCGTGGGTGCCTCACCGCCGACGATCAGGCGCTTGTAGGAGTTCACCCACTGGTTCGTGACGCCGGAGATCTCACGCGCGTGCTTCAGCACACCCGCCACGAACATCTTGCCGATGTCGCTGAGCTGGTACGGGTCCTCGTCGTCGTAGAAGGCGTTGCGGTCGCCCTCGAACAGCGAGATGTGCGTGTGCATGCCCGACCCGGGCTGGTCGGAGAACGGCTTGGGCATGAACGAGGCGCGCACGCCCTGCGTGATCGCGACCTCCTTCACCACGTAGCGGAACGTCATGACGTTGTCCGCCATGGTCAGCGCGTCGGCGTAGCGCAGGTCGATCTCCTGCTGGCCCGGCGCGCCCTCGTGGTGGCTGAACTCGACGGAGATGCCCATCGCCTCCAGCGCCTCGATGGCGTGGCGGCGGAAGTGCGTGGCGGTCTCGTGACTCGTCTGGTCGAAGAAGCCACCGTTGTCCGCGGGCTCGGGCTCGCTTCCGTCCGCGGGCAGGCCCTTGAGCAGGAAGAACTCGATCTCGGGGTGGACGTAGCAGGTGAACCCGGCCTCGCTGGCCTTCGACAGCGTCCTGCGCAGCACGTGGCGCGGGTCGGCCCACGACGGCGAGCCGTCCGGCATGGTGATGTCGCAGTACATGCGCGCCGAGTAGTTGCTGCCGTCGGGCGTCTGCCAGGGCAGCACCTGGAACGTCGAGGGGTCCGGCTTCGCGACCATGTCCGACTCGTAGACGCGGGCGAAGCCCTCGATCGCCGAGCCGTCGAACCCGATGCCCTCGCTGAAGGCACCCTCGAGCTCGGCCGGCGCCACCGCCACGGACTTCAAGAAGCCCAGGACGTCGGTGAACCAGAGCCGGACGAACCGGATGTCGCGTTCCTCGAGCGTGCGGAGCACGAACTCCTGCTGGCGGTCCATAGGGCGCAGCTTAAGGGCTACGGAGTCTCTACGATCAACGCATGTACGCCCGTTGGTTGTTGGTTTGCGCACTCGCCCTGCTCACGAGCTGCACGTCCGGTGGAGATCTCCCCGATGGTGCGACGCTGCTCTCCAAGTCGGCCGAGTCGATGCGCTCGGTCAAGACCGTTCACTTCACCATCAAGGTGGACGGCGAGCTCCCGGACGTGCCGGTGAAGGAGGCCGACGGCGACCTCACCTCGGCGGGTGACTCCAAGGGCACCGCGAAGGTCACGTTCGGCGGGCAGCTGCTGTCCATCGAGTACGTGCTGACCGGCGGAAACCTGCACTTCAAGGGCCCCACGGGCGGGTTCACCAAGCTTCCGGCGGCGTTCGCGGGCCAGGTCTACGACCCGTCCGCGATCCTGAACCCGGACAAGGGCGTGGCGAAGGTTCTCTCCAGCTCGAAGGACGCGAAGACGAAGTCGTCAGGTGACGTGTCGGTGGTCGAGGCGACGGTGCCCAAGGACGTGGCGGCCGGTCTGGTGCCCGGCATCTCCGCCGACGTGAAGGCGACGTTCTCGATCGACAAGGACAACAAGCTCAAGAGCGCGCTGTTCGAGCTGCCCGGCGGTCAGAAGGTCGACATCGGGCTGACCGACTTCGACAAGCCCGTCACGGTCACGGCACCTGCGTAAATGCCGGTCGGAAAACGATGAGAAGAGTAGCTCTCGCCGCGTCCGGCGCGGCCGTCCTTCTTGGTGCGCTCGACGCGTACGTCGTCGTCGGTGTCCTCACGGACATGGTGCGCGACCTGGGCATCGCGGTGAACGAGCTGGAGCAGGCGACGCCGATCGTCACCGGCTACCTGCTCGGCTACGTCGCGGGCATGCCGTTGCTGGGCCAGCTGTCGGACCGGCTGGGGCGGCGGTTCGTGCTGCAGGTGTCGCTGCTCGGGTTCCTGGTGGGCTCGGTGATCACGGCGCTGGCCGCTGACGTGCCGCTCCTGGTCGCCGGGCGTGTGGTGCAGGGCCTCGCCGGTGGCGCGTTGCTGCCGGTCACGATGGCGCTGGTCGCTGACCTGTGGGACGAGCATCGGCGGTCCACGGCTCTCGGCGCGGTCGGCGCCGCACAGGAGCTCGGCTCGGTCCTCGGCACGCTGTACGGCATCGGCGTTGCGTCGCTGTTCAACGTGTTGCCGTTGTTCGAGGCGTGGGAACCGCAGAGCTGGCGGTGGGTGTTCTGGGTGAACGTCCCGTTGGCGGTCATCGCGATGGTGATCGTCCAACGGACCGTGCCGAACACACGACGTGAGGTCCGCATCGACGTCGTCGGCGGGGTGTTGCTCGCGTGCGCGTTGTCGCTGCTGGTGGTCGCGCTCTACAACCCGAAGCCCGCCGAGTCCGTGCTGCCGTCGTGGGGCTGGCCGGCGCTGGGTGCCGCGCTGGTGGTGCTGGTCGCCTTCTTCATGTGGGAACGCCGTGCCGCTGTGCGGCTCATGGATCCCGAAGGTGTGCAGTGGCGGCCGTTCTGGGCCGTGCTCGGGGTTTCGCTCGCCGCCGGTGCGGCGTTGATGGTGACGCTGGTCGACGTGGAGTTGTTCGCGCAGACCGTGTTGCGCCACGACTCCGCGGCCGCGGCGACGTTGCTGACGCGGTTCCTGATCGCGTTGCCCGTCGGCGCTGTCCTGGGTGGATACCTGGCAGGCCGGATCGGCGACCGCTGGGTGTCCTTCGGTGGGCTCACGGTCGCGTCGGCGTCGTACGTGTTCATCGCGCAGTGGCCGGCTGACGTGTCCGGGTTCGTTTTGACGCGGGACCTCGCCATCGCCGGTTTCGGGCTCGGGCTGGTCATCGCGCCGTTGTCCGGTGCCGTGCTGCGTGTTGTGCCGTCAGTGCGGCACGGCGTGGCGTCGGCGTTCGTCGTCGTCGCACGTATGACGGGCATGCTCGTGGGTGTGGCGGCGTTGTCCGCGTGGGGACTCCACCGGTTCCGCGAGCTCACGGCAGACCTGAACACGCCGCTGCCGTTCGGCGTCGACCCCGCTGAGTTCCAGCGGCAGATGGCCGAGTACCAGCGCGGGCTCACCGAGGCGCTGCTCACCGAGTACCACGAGATCTTCCTGATCACGTCGGTGATCTGCGCTCTCGGAGCGCTGGGATCGGTCCTTCTTCCTGCTCGGGTCGGAGCGAAAGGCACGCTGGTTCCCTGAGCTCGAACAATCCTTCCACTCAAGCGCAGGGCGGGGCTGATCGTCGACCGGCTTCGGTGAGGAGGCGCTCGGCCGGGGTGTCCCAGCCGAGCGCCCGCCACCCCTTGTCAGCAGACCGAGTCGGTCTCCGGCAGCCTCAGGTCCACCAGGTAGTTCGTGCCCACACCGTCCACACAGCCGATACCGGCAAGGAACGCCGTGTGCTGGTTTCCGTTGTACGTCAGCAAACGCGCGCCGAGCGCGGCCGCGAGGTCGACGCCGGACTGGTAGGGCGTCGCCGGGTCACCGGTCGTGGAGACCACCAGCACCTGCGGCAGGCCGTTCACGTTCGGCGGATGTGGTTCCGACGTGTGCGGGGCCGGCCAGAAAGCGCACGGGCCGAGCGCGGTCTCGTCGCTGGGGATCGTGTCGTTGCCCAGGATTTCCAACAGCCTCCGACGGTTGGACTCCAGGGTCGCCCTGTCCTTGACCGGTGGCTCGTCGACGCAGCGGATCGCGACGAACGCGTCCTGGATGCGGGAGTAGGACCCGTCCTGGGCGCGGCCGAGGTACTGGTCGGCGAGCTGCAGCAGGGTGTTGCCCTTGTTCTGCCGCAGTTCCTGAAGGCCCTTGAGCGCCGTCTCCCACAGCCGGTCCGTGTACATCGCCTGGATGATCGCGGTGTTCGCGTCCGAGTGGGACAGCTTGCGCTCGCCCACCTGCAGCGGGGTCTTCTTCAGCGGCTCGATCATCTGCCGGAATCGGGACTCGGCGACGTTCGTGTCCGTCCCGATGGGACAGTCGCGCTGGGCGCACCAGCTCGCGAACCGCTGGAACGACTCCTCGAAGCCCTGCGCCTGGCGTGCCGACGCGGCCACCTTGTCACCGTCGACGTCCACCGCGCCGTCGAGCACCATCGCGCGGACGTTGCCCGGGTACATCTCGGCGTACAACGTGCCGATGCGCGTGCCGTAGGAGTAGCCGAGGTAGGTCAGCTTCTGCTCCTTCAACGCCCCGCGCAGCACGTCGACGTCCCGCACGACGTCACGGGTGCCCACGTTGCGCAGAAGGTCGATGCCGCTGCGTTCCGCGCACTTCTCGACGAAGAACCGGTTCTCCGTCTCCACGGCGTTCGCGGACTCGCCCTTGGGCCGCAGGCGCTGCGCGTCCCGTTCGGCGTCGGTCAGGCACTGCACGCGAGGCTGGCTCGCGCCGACGCCGCGCGGGTCGAAGCCCACCACGTCGAACCGCTTGCTGACCGGGTTGTTCGGCTGCATGTTCGCGACGTGCGCCATGCCCGAACCACCGGGACCGCCGGGGTTCACCACCAGAGAGCCGACCCGTCGCCCCTGTTCGGCGGCGGGCCGTCGTAACAGGCCGACAGTGATCGTCCCGGCGTCCGGGTTCTCGTAGTCGAGCGGAACCTGCAGACGCGCGCATTGGATGCCTTCGCGCTCGAACAGGCCCTTGCTCTTCGTGTCGGTCGCGTAGGGCTGGCAGGCACCCCACGACAACGCCTGCTCGTAGAAGCGCGCCAGGCCCTTGCGCGCGGCGACGGGTGAGCCGTCTATGCGTGCGTAGGACGTGGACGTGCCGAGCAGAACGATCAAGGCGAACAAGGCTGCTGTGACTCGGGATCGCCTCTTCGTCATTAGGCGCACCGGGTTCCGTCAGCGGGCAGTGTCTGGTCGATCAGGTACTTCACGCCGGCGTCGTCCACGCACTTCTGGCCCTGCAGGAAGACCGTGTGCTGGACACCTTCGAAGGTGAGCAGCCGCGAGTTGAGCGCTTTGGCCAGGTTGACGCCGGCTTCGTAGGGCGTGGCCGGGTCGCCGGTCGTGGAGATGACCAGCAGAGGCGGGATGCCGTCGGCCTTGGGCGGCTCGGTGCGTCCGGACACAGGGGCCGGCCAGAACGCGCACGAGTCGAGCGCGGCACCGGGCGGGTTGCCGTCGTCGAGGAACGGTGCCGCCGCCTTGTACCGCTTCGCGGTCTCCAGCAGCGCGTTCTTGTCCGTCAGCCGTGGGTCGTCCACGCAGTGCACAGCACTGAACGCGTCCGAGATGGTCGAGTAGTTGCCTTGGTCGTCGCGGTCGAAGTACGCGTCGGCGAGGCGCAGCAGCATGGCGCCCTTGCCGTTCTTCAGCTCGTTGAGGCCGTCCAGCAGCAGCGGCCACAGCTGTTCCGAGTACAACGCCTGGATCGTGGCGGTGATCGCGTCGTTGTAGGACAGGCTGCGGTTGCCGACGTTGACCGGCTTCTGGATCAGAGGTGTTGTGAGCTGGCGAAAGCTCGCGTTGGCATCATCACCAAGTGGGCAGTCCCTTTTCTCTCGACACCACTTCACGAACTCGTTGAACGCCTTCTGGAAGCCGGCGGCCTGGGCTACCAGCGACGCGAGCTGGTCCTGGGTCGGGTCGACGGCTCCGTCGAGGATGAGTGCGCGCACGTTCTGGGGGAAGGTCTCGGCGTACTCGGTGCCTATGCGGGTGCCGTACGAGTACCCGACGTAGCTCAGCTTCGCGTCGCCGAGCGCAGAGCGGAGGACATCCATGTCCTTAACTACGTCCCGCGTGCCCAAGTTGGCGAGCATTGATGCACCGAATTTTGTACCGGCGGCACACTTCTCGGCATACGCCTTGTTCTCTTGCTCCGTTTGGGCGATTCCCTGGGGTGAAGTGTCGACATCGAGGTCCAAACGCTCGGCGTCGCGCTCCGGTCCGGTGAGACATTTCACCGCCGGTTCGCTCGCGCCGATCCCCCGCGGGTCGAACCCGATCAGATCGAACCGCTGCCCGAGCTCGGTCTTGCGGTAGTCCGACACCATGCTCGCGGCCGATGCCATGCCGGAGGCACCGGGACCGCCGGGGTTGATCAGCAACGACCCGATCTTCTGCCCGGTCGCCTTGTACCGCAGAACACCGATGGTGATCGTGTCGCCGTCCGGTTTGGAGTAGTCGAGCGGGACCTGCAGCCGGGTGCACTCGACGTCGCGCTTGTTCCCGTACGCCTGCCGGCTCGACCCGGTCGTGGCGAACGACGCGCACTCCTGCCAGGCGAGCTGCTGGCCGTAGTACTTCTCCAGGCCCGCGGGGACTGTCCCTGCCGGACCTTGCTTCTCGAGGGACACGCCTGGCCTGGCCGCCCCCTCGATGATCGACGTGCAGGACGCGAGCAGCGGAATGACGAGCAACACGCTCAAGAGACGGACCACAGCCCGATGGTATGGGAGATGATGAGGGCATGCCGCAGCTTCGGATCGCGCTCGCCCAGGTCAACGCCACTGTCGGTGACCTTGACGGCAACGCTTCGTTGGTCGTGGAGTGGACGCGCAAGGCCCGTGAAGGCGGCGCGCACCTCGTGGTGTTCCCCGAGATGGTGCTGACCGGCTACCCGGTCGAGGACCTGGCGATCCGCACGTCGTTCGCGCGGGCCTCCGCCGAGGCACTGGAGGCGCTGGCTGCTTCGTTGAACGATGCCGGGCTCGGTGACATCGCCGCTTTCGTCGGTTACCTGGAGCACGACTCCGTGGGCCCGCGCAACGCTGTGGCCGTGCTTTCCGGTGGGCGTGTCGTGGCCCGGCAGAGCAAGCACCACTTGCCCAACTACGGGGTGTTCGACGAACGGCGGTACTTCAAGCCGGGGTCGTCCCTGGACGTTCTGCGGATCAACGGTGTCGAGGTCGGCATGGTGATCTGCGAGGACCTGTGGCAGGACGGCGGGCCGATCACCGCGCTGGGCGACGCCGGTGTCGACCTGGTGGTCTCGCCGAACGCCTCGCCGTACGAGCGCAACAAGGACGACCAGCGGTTGCCGCTGGTGGTTCGTCGTGCTGCTGAGGCCGGGGCGCCGCTCGCGTACTGCAACCTGGTCGGCGGGCAGGACGAGCTGGTGTTCGACGGCGACTCCCTGGTCGTGTCGGCTGACGGGCAGCTGATCGGGCGGGCGCCGCAGTTCGTCGAGCACCTCATGCTGGTGGACTTCGACCTGCCGGGTGGCGCCGGCCACGAGCAGGGGCAGATCGGCGAGTTCTACGTCCGCCGTGTCTTCCTGTCGGACGCGGTACCCGCTTACGAGCCGTTGCCCGCGCCGCGCGTGTTCGAGCCGCTGTCCGACGAGGCAGAGGTGTGGCACGCGCTGGTGACCGGGTTGCGCGACTACGTGCACAAGAACGGGTTCCGGTCCGTTGTGCTCGGTCTGTCCGGTGGCATCGACTCCGCCGTTGTGGCTGCCTTGGCGGTCGACGCTCTTGGCGCTGACTCCGTGTACTGCGTGTCGATGCCTTCGTCGTACTCGTCCGATCACTCCCGTTCGGACGCCTCCGACCTGGCCGTCCGGACCGGGTTGCACTACACGACCGAGCCGATCGCGGACATGGTGTCGACGTACGTCGAGCAGCTGAAGCTGACCGGTCTGGCCGAGGAGAACATCCAGGCGCGCTGCCGGGGCATGCTGCTGATGGCGTTGTCCAACCAGCACGGCCACCTCGTGCTGGCGACGGGCAACAAGTCGGAGCTCGCCGTCGGCTACTCGACGATCTACGGCGACGCGGTCGGCGGCTATGCCCCCATCAAGGACGTGTTCAAGACGCTGGTCTTCGGCCTGGCGCGCTGGCGCAACGACGAGGCGGAGAAGCGCGGCGATTTGCCGCCGATCCCGGAGAACTCGATCACCAAGCCCCCATCGGCCGAACTGCGCCCCGGCCAGGTCGACACGGACTCGCTGCCCGACTACGAGCTGCTGGACGACCTGCTCACCCGCTACGTCGACGGCGACCGCGGCTACGACGACCTGATCTCCGCAGGGTTCGCGCCCGAGCTGGTCGACAGGGTGCTGCGGATGGTCGACAAGGCCGAGTACAAGAGGCGGCAGTACCCGCCGGGCACGAAGATCTCGAACAAGGCTTTCGGGCGGGACCGGCGGTTGCCGATCACGAACGGATGGCGCGAGGGCTGAAGTAGAGCCTGCTCTACCGCGCGGGGCACGGGCCGATCGCTACGTTTCTCCACATGAAACGGATCTGGGCGGCACTGTTCTACCTGGCGACAGGGCTGCTGACGGCCATCGCGTCGTGGCTCGCGCTCGGGGTGCTGCTGCTGTCCGTGGTCGTGCTGCCGCTGCTGCCGATCACCGCGCCGCTGATGCGCCGGATCGTGGACCTCGACCGGTGGCGGCTGGCCCGTCTCACGGGTGTCGAGGTGCCGTCGCCCGAGCCGCTCACCGGACCGTGGCTGCACCGGGCGCAGCGGGTGCTGGCCGATCCGGCCAGCCGACGCGACGGGATGTGGCTGCTCACGCATGCCCTCTTCGGCACGTTGTTCGGGGCGGTCGCCATCGGCATCGCGGGCGCGCTGGTGCAGCAGCCGTTGGTGCCGCTCTTCTGGTGGACGATCCACGGCGGGATGGACAACTCGTTCGGCATCCACGTCGACTCGTGGGCGAGTGCGTTCCTGAGCGTGCCCATCGGGATCGTGCTCGCGCTCCTCCTGACGCAGACGCCGCGCCTGGCCGCACTGGACGCGAGCTGGGCGAAAGCGTTGCTGGCACCGCCGCGAGCCTCGTTGGAGACGCGGCTGGCCGAGGTCGTCGCGACCCGTGCGGCGGCGTTGCAGGCGCACGGGGCCGAGTTGCGGCGAATCGAGCGCAACCTGCACGACGGGACGCAGAACAAGCTGGTCGGCGTGGTGATGATGCTCGGCATCGCGGAACGAACGCTGGTCCACAACCCGGAGAACGCGCTCCAGGCGGTGCTCAGGGCACAGGACGCGGCGGGCGATGCGTTGACGGAACTGCGCGATGTCGTCCGGAGCATCCATCCACCCGTGCTGGACGACCTGGGGCTCGACGGCGCGATCAAGTCACTGGCCGCGCGGTGCCCGGTGCCGTGCGCGCTGGCGGCCGACCATCTCGGGCGGATGCCGGCGGCGGTGGAGGCGGCCGCCTACTTCGCGGTGGCCGAGGCACTCACCAACGTGGCCAAGCACAGCGGTGCCGAGCAGGCGTGGGTGAGCCTTGCGGTGCAGGACTTCCAGCTCGTCGTCGTGATCCACGACGACGGCAGGGGCGGCGCGGACGAGAAGCGGGGAACGGGACTGGACGGCATTCGCGGCCGGGTCGAGGCGCTGGACGGCACCGCGACCGTGAGCAGTCCCGAGGGCGGCCCGACCGTGCTCACCGTCGTGCTACCAATGGGGAGGTGACCATGCGCATCGTGATCGCCGAAGACGACGCTCTGCTCCGCGAGGGCCTGACGTTGTTGTTGCGCAACGAAGGCTTGGACGTGGCAGCGGCCACGGACAACCCGGACGACTTCCTCGTGGCCGTCGCCGAGCACGAGCCGGACATCGCCGTGGTCGACGTGCGGATGCCACCGACATTCACCGACGAGGGGCTCAAAGCCGCGGTGGAAGCACGACGGAGGCACCCGAAGCTGGCCGTGCTGGTGCTGTCGGCGTGGGTGGAGCAGAGCTACGCGCACGAACTGCTCGCCGGCACCAACGGCGGCATCGGCTACCTGCTCAAGGAACGGGTCGGCAAGGTCGCGGACTTCCTCGACTCACTGCACCGGGTGGCTGCGGGTGGCACGGCGCTGGACCCCGAGGTGGTGTCGCAGCTGCTGGTGCGACGCAAGGCGGACGATGCGCTCGGTGTGCTCTCACCGCGCGAGCGCGAGGTGCTCGGTCTGATGGCTCAGGGGCTGTCCAATGCGGCCATCGGCGAACGGCTGGTCGTCAGCTCGGGGGCCGTGCACAAGCACATCGGCAACGTGTTTCTGAAGCTTGGTCTCAACAGCGAGGACGGCACGGGAGACCGGCGGGTGCAGGCCGTCCTCGCGTACCTGGATCACTGAGCCGAATCAGGTCGGACGGACGAACGGGAAGAGCACGGTCTGCCGGATCGACGTGCCGGTCAGCATCATCAGCAACCGGTCGACCCCCATCCCGAGCCCACCTGTAGGCGGCATGCCGTGTTCCAGCGCCCGCAGGAAGTCCTCGTCCAGCTCCATCGCCTCAACGTCACCGGAAGCGGCCTTCAACGACTGCGCCTCCAGCCGGCGCCGCTGCTCCAGCGGGTCGGTCAGCTCCGAGTAGGCGGTGCCGATCTCCGCGCCGAACGCGACCAGGTCCCACCGCTCGGCCAGTCGCGGGTCGACCCGGTGCTGCCGGGTCAGCGGTGACACCGAGGTCGGGAAGTCGATGTAGAAGGTCGGCCCGACGGTGGAAGGCTCCACGAACGAGTCGTACGCCTCCTGAACGAGCTGGCCGTGGTCCCAGTCGTCGTTGATCTCGACGTCACGGGAGGAAAGCAGCGAGCGCAGCTCCGAGACGGACGTGTCCGGAGTGACGGTGGCGTCCAAAGCCGAGGAAACCGCCGTGTAGACCGGAATCACCGGCCACTCACCCGAGATGTCGAATGAACCCTCCGGCCGCACCGCCACCTCCTCCCCGAACGCCGTGCGGGCCGCGTGCTGGATCAACGAGCGCACCAGGCCCAGCATCACCTGATAGTCCGCATAGGACTGGTAGGCCTCCAGCATGGTGAACTCGGGGTTGTGCGTGGCGTCCGCGCCCTCGTTGCGGAAGTTGCGGTTCAGCTCGAACACTCGGTCCACACCCGCTACACACAGCCGTTTCAGGTACAGCTCCGGCGCGATCCGCAGGTACATCCGCATGTCGTAGGCGTTGATGTGCGTGACGAACGGCCGGGCGTTCGCACCGCCGTGCACCGCCTGCAACATCGGCGTCTCGACTTCGAGGTAGGAGTGCGAGTGCAGGAACTCGCGCACGCTGCGGATGACGTCGCTGCGCAGCTTCAGCATCGCCGCCGAGTCCTGGTTCACCACGAGGTCCAGGTAGCGCTGCCGTACGCGGGCTTCCGGGTCCGTGAAGCCCTTTCGCTTGTCCGGCAACGGGTGCAGGCACTTCGCGGTCATCACCCACGAGTCGGCCAGCACGGAGATCTCGCCGTGGTCGGACTTGATCACCTGCCCGGTCACGCCGACGTGGTCGCCGAGGTCGACGTCCGACTTCCACGACGCCAGCGCGTCGCCGAGCGTGTCCGCGGACAGCATCAGCTGGATCTCGCCGCTGAAGTCGCGCAGCCGCGCGAAGCACAGCTTGCCCATCTCCCGCAGCGCCACCACACGTCCGGTGACCGAGACGTCCTCGCCGAAGCGTTCCCGCGCCCCGGCAAGAAGATCAGTGCGAGAGAACCCGACCGGATACGGATCGACTCCGGCGGCCATCAGCCGTTCGACCTTCGCGATCCGCACCCGGACCTGTTCTGGCCGCCGCACCGCCTTCGGCTCCACGCGAATCGCGTCGATCTCGGCGACCTTCAGAGCGAACTCCGAGCTCACATCGGTCTTCTGCAACGCTCGCTTGCGCAACGACCGCAGCGACGGCACGAAGCCCTCTGCGACACCGGCGGCGATGCTGACCTGCGGCAACGAGCGGGAACGCTGGTAGCAGAGGAACCGCGGCTCCCAGTCCGGCAGGTACTTGGCGTTGGACCGGTACAGCGACTCGAGCTGGAAGAACCGCGACGCCAGCGACAGCACCCGCCGCCACGCCCGGAGCACCGGGCCCGCACCGATCTTCTCGCCCTCCTCGAAGACCGCGCGGAACATCGCGAAGTTCAACGAGATCCGGTGCACGCCGAGGTGTCCGGCGGCGGCCGCGAGCTGGGCGACCATGTACTCGTTCAGGCCGTTCTCCGCAGACCGGTCACGCCGCATCAGATCCAGCGACACGCCTCGGCGTCCCCACGGCACGAACGACAGCAGACCTCGCAACGCACCAGAAGCGTCGTACGCCTCGACCATCACGCAGCGGCCATCGCTCGGATCTCCCAGGCGTCCCAACGCCATCGAGAACCCGCGCTCGGTCTCGGCACCGCGCCACGCCTCCGCGAGGTCCAGAATGGACGTCATCTCGTCCGGCGCGATCTCGCTGTGCCGGCGGACCCGCGTGGTGTACCCGGCGCGTTCGACACGGGACACCGCCTGGCGCAGCCCACGCCGTTCCGGCCCGGCGAGGTTGAACTCGCGGACGTCCAGAATCGCCTCGTCGCCGATCTCCAACGCCTTCAGCCCGGCGTTGGAGTAGACCTGCGCACCCCGTTCGGACGCGCCGAGCACGCCCGGCATCCAGCCGTAGGTCCGCGCCTCGGACAGCCACGCCCGCACGGCTTCCGGCCAGGCCTCCTCGTCGCCGATCGGGTCGGCGGAGGCCAGTGTCACGCCGCCGATCACCCGGTACGTCAAAGCAGCACGTTCAGAAGCCGCGAACACCACGCTCTTGTCGCGCCTGGTCGCGAAGTAGCCCAGCGAGTCTGGCTCACCGTCGGCAGCCAGCAGCCTGCGCACGTCGAGCTCCTGGTCCGGCGTGATCACGTTCTGGGTGCGGACACCGCGGAAGAACAGGTACATGCCGCGAATCGCGACGAGCGTGCCGCCCAGACTGAGCACGACGCTCAACCACTGCGGGCCCTCGGGAATGTCGAGCCGTCCCAGCCGGACGACCTCGCCCGTCGCCTGGTTCGCCGCCCACGCGAGCTTGTCGAGCTGCTCGACCAGTTTGCCGGGGAAGACCTCCGTGAGACCCCAGCCGACCAGCACCAACGCGATCATGCCCAGCACGAACGACACAAGCGCTTGCCGCCACGCACCGCGAGCCAGTCGCGCCGGGAACGCCGACCGCACCACCCACAGCAGCGACACGAACAGGACCGAGGTCGCGAACCCGCCCCCGAGGAACACCCAGTAGCCCATTTCGTCGTCGCCCTGCAGGACTTCTTCAGGTGCGACGGCCAAGATGACCATGATGGACACGACCGACAGCAGGCCAGTCACCTGGAAGAGCAGCAGCGCCCACAGCGCCGCCCGCTTGTGCCTGCGCAGTGCAGCGCCCAGCACGAAGAACACCAGCGCGATGAAGAGGTTTCCGTCGATGGGCAGGCCGAAGAAGAACCCGACGGTGTCGGCGACGTCGGTGAACCAGCTGTCCTCGGGCAGGATCACCCTGAGCAGCGACATCACCCCTGCCAGCTGCACGATCGTCGCGAACCAGCCAGCGATCTTCCACTTCCACGCCGGTGCCACATCTACTCCCGAGGTCAGCCCGTGTCGGTCATGATCCCCTCTTCGGCCGGACGGGTGCACGTCACCTCCACCGGACGGCCTGACCAGCCCGTTGTCGTGCTCAGCTCAGGTCTGGGCGGGGCCTGGTTCGACTGGGACCGGACCGTGCGGCTGCTCGAACCACTCGCTCGGGTGATCGTGTTCGACCGGCCGGGCCTCGGGATGAGCGGTCCTGCCCTGCGCGGACCGTCCCTGGCGCGTGAGGTGGCCGTGCTGGACGCGGTGATGCGCGGGATCCCCCGTGCCGTTCTGATCGGGCACTCGATGGCGGCCCTGCACGTCGAGGCCTATGCCAGGCTGCGGCCGCACCGCGTCGACGGGGTCGTGCTGCTCGATCCGGACGCCGAGACGCCAGGCGCGGGAGCCCCGTTCGACATGTCGGCGGTGATCGCGCAGGGGCTGCGGGCGTTCGGCAGCCGCTGGCTCGGCGCACGCTTCACGCGGCGGTACGGGCACTCGTTCCGCAACCTGCTGACCGCGGCTTCGACGCTCGGCGTGACCGACCCGGCGCCCGCTGACCTGGTCGAACTGGTCTACCGGCGGCCAGGGGTCGGGCGAGCGGTGCTGTGGGAGCTCGCGTCGTACCCAGGTCAGGTGGCGACGCTGGAACGGTTACGTCAACGCCGTGAGCTGCCCAAAGTGCCGTGGCTGGTGCTCACGGCGGGACGCAAGGTGTGGCCGGAGCACCAGGCGTTGGCCGCCCTCGTGCCGTGGGGACGCAACGTGCCGGTACCCGGCAGCCGGCACATGATTCAGATGGACCGGCCGGACGCCGTGGTCATGGCCGTCCGGGAGGTGCTCAGGGGTCTACCCACCTCGTAGTCCAGAACGTCGTCCCAGAAGGTGGCGAGGCGTTCGGGATCGGTGCAGTCGAGCACCAGTTCGGTGATTCGCGATGCCGCGCGTGTGACGGTAACCGCATCTGCATTCCGTTTCCGCTCAACGGTGCCACCCTGGTATTCGGCAACCGTGCACAAAGCGCCCGGGGACCCACGGAGGTGGGCCTCGAGGAAAGGAACGGTCGACGATGACCACTGCCGAAGTTTCCGCGCCCTACGGCTCCGGAGCGGGTCAGAAGCCCCCGGCCAAGAGGGTCCGCGTTCACCACCTGCGTGACATGAAGGAGCGCGGCGAGCCGTGGCCCATGCTCACCGCGTACGACATGTACACCGCCGAGATCTTCGACGAGGCGGGCATCCCCGTGCTCCTCGTCGGTGACTCCGCGTCCAACAACGTCTACGGCCACGAGACCTCTCTGCCCGTGACCGTGGACGAGCTCGTTCCCCTGGTACGCGCGGTGACGCGATCCACGCGTCGCTCTCTCGTTGTCGCTGACATGCCGTTCGGCTCATACCAAGTGTCGGTCGAGCAGGCTGTCGCGACGGCCATCCGGTTCATGAAGGAAGGCCAGGCGCACGCGGTCAAGCTGGAGGGTGGCGCCTACTTCGCGCCGCACATCCGCGCGATCACCGCCGCGGGCATCCCGGTCATGGCGCACATCGGCTTCACCCCGCAGTCCGAGCACCAGCTCGGCGGCTACCGCGTGCAGGGTCGCCACGAGAACCACGACGTGGTCGTCCAGGACGCACTGGCGGTGCAGGAGGCGGGCGCGTTCGCGGTCGTGCTGGAGATGGTGACCGCCGAGGTCGCCAAGCAGATCACGCACGACCTGGTCATCCCGACCGTGGGCATCGGTGCCGGTCCGGACACCGACGCCCAGGTGCTGGTGTGGCAGGACATGATGGGCCTGCGCCGCGGCAAGGGCCCGCGCTTCGTCAAGCGCTACGCCAACCTCGCCGACGTCATGCTCGGTGCGGCCTCCGAGTTCGCCAACGAGGTGCGCGGGCACCAGTTCCCCGGTCCCGAGCACACCTTCCACTGATCGTTCGTTCCTAGCGGGTCCAGACCTCCGGGTCTGGGCCCGCCGGCACGATGCCGGTCGGATTGATCTGGTGGTGCGTCACGTAGTAGTGGCGCTTGATGTGGTCCCAGTTCACGGTGTCGCCGAACTGTGCGTAGAGGCGTTTCGCGTAGGCCCAGAGATTGGGCATCTCCGTGAGCTTGTTCCGGTTGCACTTGAAGTGGCCGTGGTAGACCGCGTCGAACCTGACGAGCGTGGTCCAGAGCCTGATGTCGGCCTCGGTGAGCTGTCCGCCGACCAGGAACTCGGTGGTGGCGAGGTGCGCTTCGATGCGGTCGAGCTCCTCGAAGAGGGCGGTGTACGCCTCCTCGTAGGCCTCCTGTGACGTCGCGAAACCGGCCTTGTAGACGCCGTTGTTGACGTTGTGGAAGATCGGCTCGATCCAGCCGTCGATCTCGTCCCTGAGGTGCTCCGGGTAGAGGGTGCTCGCCGGGTTCCAGTTCAGGCTGAAGTCCAGCGTGATCTGCGGGTAGTCGTTGGTGACGACCTTGCCCGTGGTGACGTCGACCAGTGCGGGCACGGTGACGCGGCCCTCGTAGTCCGGGTCGGCGTTCTGGTAGGCCTCGCTGAGGAAGTCGATGCCCAGGACCGGGTCGGTCTCGGGGAAGCGCCAGCCCTTCTCGTCCCTGATGGGGTCGACGATCGCGAGTGAGATGGCGTCGTCGAGCTTGAGCAGCTTGCGGACGATGACCGCGCGGTGCGCCCATGGACAGGCGAGGCTGACGACGAGCCGGTAGCGGCCGGGTTCGGGCTCCGGCCGCGCGGTGAAGCGGTTCGGCTGCCGGACGAACGCCCCCGTGGTCGATGTCTCCTTCGAGAACTGCGCCATGTGTTCGACGATAGGCCCATGTACCCGGAGATCGAGCCCCACGCGTCAGGCCACCTGGACACCGGCGACGGCAACCTCGTCTACTGGGAGGAGTGCGGCAACCCCGACGGCAAACCCGTCGTGTTCCTGCACGGCGGCCCCGGCGGCGGCTGCTCGTCGTCGCACCGCCGCCTGTTCGACCCGTCCGCCTACCGGATCGTCCTGTTCGACCAGCGCGGGTGCGGACGTTCCCTGCCGCACGCTTCGGTGTCGGGCGACCTGTCGTTGAACACGACCTGGCACCTCGTCGCCGACATGGAGCGGTTGCGGTCGTCGTTGGGGATCGAGCGGTGGCAGGTCTTCGGCGGATCCTGGGGTTCGACTCTCGCGTTGGCGTACGCCGAAAAGCACCCGGATCGCGTCTCGGAGCTGGTGCTGCGCGGGATCTTCACGCTGCGGTCGTCCGAAGTGGACTGGTACTACCGCGGTGGCGCGGCGAACATCTTCCCCGACCTGTGGGAGAAGTTCATGGCTCCTCTTGCCGGGCTGGACGGAGATCCGGTCGAGCTGTACGCGAAGTTGCTGGCCTCAACGGATCCCTCGGTGCACGGGCCGGCGGCGGTCGCGTGGAGCACGTGGGAGGGCGCGACGGTGACGTTGCTGCCGCGGCCGGAACTGGTGGCGGAGTTCGCCGTGCCCGAGTACGCGCTGGCGTTCGCGCGGATCGAGAACCACTACTTCGTCAACAACGGGTGGTTCGAGGAGGGGCAGCTGATCCGGGATGCTTCCCGGCTGGCCGGCATTCCCGGGGTGATCGTGCAGGGACGGTACGACGTCGCCACGCCCGCGGTTTCCGCGTGGGACCTGCACAAGGCGTGGCCAGGATCGGAACTGGTGCTGGTGCCTGATGCCGGGCACGCCTACGACGAGCCCGGCATCCTGTCCGCGTTGCTGGAGGCGACGGATCGGTTCCGCGACTAGCGACTAGCGCAGGCCGTTCCACTTCGTGCTCGACGTGGTGCACGTGGCAACGGTCACCTGCGCGGTCAGGCACTTGCCGAGGGCGAGGTTGCGGAACTGGAACGACGTGCCCGTGGCCGGGACGCGGCGCCAGCGCTGGGTGGAGCTGGTGCCGCAAGCCTGGCTCAGCACGTTGCCCGTGCTGGTGGCGGTCAGGCACTTGCGGGTGGCCACGTTGCGCGGCACGTCCGCGTCACTGACCGGGACGATCCACTGCTGGTTGCCGGCGGTCTCGTTGCAGGCCCTCAGCACGATGTCGGTTCCGGTGTCGACGAGACAGCGGGTGCTGCCGGCGAGCTGGTAGACGAACACCGGTTCGGCCTGGGCCGGGATTGCGGTGAGGGTCATGACGGCGGCGGCGGTCGCGATGATCGCGGCTGGTTTCCCCATGGCGAAGATCTTGACAGTGCGACGGGTCCGGCGAATCCACCTGTGGTTGTCAACCCTGGCCGTAGTCGAGCGCCCGTTCGAGGCTTTCCCGTGCTTCCACCAGGGACGGGCCGTACCAGGTCAGGTGCCGGCCGTTGACCAGCACGTACGGCAGGCCGGGAAAGCTTTCCGGGCCGTCGTCGTGGGTGAACACGTACGGCTCGTCGGGCAGGATGACCAGGTCAGGGCGCAGGGAGTTCATCTCGTCGAGGCTTGGACGCGGGTAGCGCTCCTCGTGGGAGGCGTAGACGTTCTCGATTCCCAGGCGCCGCAACACATCGGTGGCGAAAGTATCGCGGCCGACGACCACCCACGGGCGGCGCCAGACCGGGATCAGCGCCGTCAGGCGCACCGGCTTCGACGAACGCCACAGGTTCTCGGCGCGAACCAGCCAGCCGGGTTCGAGGTCCCAGGCCGTGGCGAAGAACCGTCGCAGCGACTTCAGGGCCATCGGGACGGTGGCGGGAGCCGCAGTCACCCAGACCTGGATGCCGTTGGCGCGCAACCGGTCCACGTCCTCCGCGCGGTTCTCCTCCGAGTTCGCGATGACGAGATCCGGGCGCAAGGCCATCACGCGGTCGACGTCCGGGTACTTCGAGCCACCGACCCTGACAACGTCCAAAGAGGACGGATGCGTGCAGTAGTCCGTGGCCCCCACCAAGGAGGAAGGCACGCTGACCGCGACGGCCTCGGTGATCGACGGCACCAGACTGACCACCCGCTGGGGCTGGTCGAGCGCCACCGGCTCACCGAGATCGTCGACGGGCAGCATCAGACTCCCGTGATCTTCAGACCGGCGTGGGTCTTGTAGCGGCGGTTGACCGCGATGAGGTTCGCGGTGAACGCCTCGACCTGGTGAGCGTTGCGCAGACGGCCGCCGTAGACGCCGCGGAAGCCGGGGACCAGCTCGGCCAGGGAACGAACCGTGTCGGTGGCCTCGCGGTCATCGCCGAGAACCAGGACGTCCATGTCCACTTCGGACACCGTCAGGTCGGCCAGCAGCACGGCGGACACGTGATGGAACGCGGCGGTGACGCGTGACTCCGGCAGCAACAGCTCTGCCTGCTGTGCGGCGCTGCCGTCGGTGACCGGCAGCGCGAACGGGCCCTGCTTGTCGAAGCCGAGCGGGTTCACGCAGTCGATGACGATCTTGCCGGCGAGCTGGTCGCGAAGGCCCTGAAGCAGGTCACCGTGGCCCTCCCACGGGACGGCGACCAGCACGATGTCGGAGTCGGCCGCGCAGTCGCCGTTGTCCGCGCCCCGCACGTCGCCGCCGGCGACGTCGACGATCTCCTTGGCCGCCAGCTCCGCGCGTTCGGCGCTGCGGGAGCCGATGATCACCTTGAGGCCCGCCTTGGCCCAGCGGATCGCGAGGCCCTTGCCCTGGGCTCCGGTGCCGCCCAGGACGCCGACGGTGAGGTCACGAATCTCTGTCACCCGTGCATCTTCACACGGTTGCCTTGGTGCGGGCTGTCCAACGTGACCTTGCGCTCGATGCTCAGACGGCCTTGAACCGAACGCGCCGCTCAACCGGGTCGGCCTCGTCCAGCCGGACGCGAATCCGCTCGCCTTCCGGCAGCCGTTTCCCAGCGCACTTGGCCAGTACCGGTGGCGCCGACACGAACACCTCGGCCTCGTTCTCCCCCGACCGCAGCACCACGGCCTCGAACTCCTGCCCGACGCGTCCGGACAACACCCAGGCCTCGACCTGGTCCAGCGTTGCCCGCTCCACCTTCGACGCCACCGAATCCGACGCTCCCATCAGCGACGGCAGCTGCGGCAACGCTTCAGCCAGCCAGGACGGCAGTTCCTCCCCGGCTGTCACGGCGAGGCACACCTCGGTGGCGAACCGGTCCACCAGCCGTCGCAGCGGTGCGGTCACGTGCGTGTAGGGCGCTGCCACGCCCGCGTGCGTCACAGCCTCGGGAACCGACCCGGAGAACGCCGAGTAACCCGCACCGCGCAACAACCGCGTGGCATCCGTGAACAGCGCCAGCGCGTCCGGTCGCGAAGCATCGAGCCCGGCCAGGAAGGCACCCGGTGACACGTCCGCGGGCCACGGCACTCGAAGAGCCGCCGCGGACTTGCGCAGGGACGCCACGGCCTCGACGTCCGGGTCGGGCAGCGTGCGCAGGACGCCGACACGGGCCTCCAGCATGATCGACGCCGCCGCCATCCCGGTCATCAGCGAGATCTCGGCGTTCCACGAGTCGACCAGCGCCCGCGGCCGCGTGACGAGCTTCCAGCCCTCGCCGTTGGACTCGATCTCCTGCTCCGGCAGCTGCAGCTCGATCGCACCGCGCTGACGAGCCAGCGCACGCCGCAGCGGCCCGAACTCGGCCAGTGCCGCAACGGACGGGTGCGGATCGCCCGCATCGAACGATTCCTGCACCGACCGGTAGTCGAACTGAGCCGTCGACCGCACCAACGCCCGTCGCACCTCTACGGCCGTCGGCACACCTTCAGCCGAGCACGTGAACGTCCACAGCACCGCGGGCCTGACCACGCCGGGCAACAACGACGCGGCGCCCTCGGACAGCACGGTCGGATGCAGCGGCACGTTGCCGTCGGGCAGGTAGATGGTCTGGCCACGCCTGCGGACCTCGGTGTCGAGCGCGCCACCCGGCGTCACGAAGGTGCCCAGGTCCGCGATCGCGTAGTGCACCACGAAGCCCGTCGAGGTCCGTTCCAGGCACAGCGCCTGGTCCAGATCCTTCGCACCAGGCGGATCGATCGTCACCAGCGGGATCGAGGTGAGGTCGGGGCGGTCTCCACCGGAACGGGAGACCGCCTCCTCGGCTTCTGCCAGTGCAGCGGCAGGAAACGACGACGGCAGCGAGAACTCGGCACGAACCGCGTCGAAGTCCACTTCGGCACGGCCTGTGCGGATCACCAGTGAAGCCACCCGCACAGGGTAAGTACTCAGGCCCTCAGTCCTCGTCGTCGCCGCGCCACTTCTTGTCGGCTTCGTCGGCGGCCTTCGTGCGTTCGCGGGCGATCTCCAGGGCACGAGCCGCGGTGGCCTCGTCCGGATAGGGCCCCATGCGGTCGGGTCCCTTGCAGCCCTTGCCGTGCTCGACCGTCTGGTGCGTCAGGCAGTAGTACCAACCGCTCGTATCGCTCATACGCGTTCGCCTCCCAAGGGCGCCGGGAATCCCCGCGGCGGCGTCGACTGGTTGGCGTTGGCGTACTCCGACGGGATCGGGTCCAAACACGACACCAGCACCGTGCGATCCTCGGCGTTCTCGATCTTACGCCCGGAGCGGTCCCGGTAGACCAGAGATCCGTCGGAGTCGATCTCCATGATCGCGCCGACCTCGGCCAGCTGTTCCTCGTCGAGGTCGGCGAGCTTCTCGTAGCGGGACGGCACCACCCGGTAGATCGGCCACTTCAGATGACCGTAGGTGCGGTGGAAGTCGGCCAGCAGGTGCGTCAGATGCTGCTGCCACGGCAGCGGCATCGCCTCGGCCAGCGCACGCGGGATCACCACGTACTCGGCGGAGACGCCTGGTGCACCGGACGCCATGTAGTCACGCACTGGTGTGCTCGACGCGGGCGGTCCGGTAGGCCTCGGGATGGGGTCGTGGTTGAACATGCAGCGCCTCCCCGCGATCTACACGCCCGGCCGGACGGCCAGCGGCATCAGCTCGTGATAATTCCAGTTGATCTTGCTGATCTTCACGACGTCACCCGTTTGGGGGGCATGGATGTACTCGTCATTGCCGAGGTACATGCCCACGTGGTGCACCGACCGCGGGTCCGCGGTGTTGTACGCCCAGAAGAGCAGATCACCGGCCTGGGCGTCGCGCACCGGCAGATGGGCGCCGCCCTTCTCGTACTGGTCGTTCGCCACGCGCGGGATCTTCACACCGGCCGCGCCGAACGCCTTCACCAGGATGCCCGAGCAGTCCCACGCGTCCGGGCCGTTGCCGCCCCACAGGTACGGCTCGCCCAGCTGCTCCCTGGTGAACTGGATCGCGATGCCCGCCGCGTTCGAGCCCAGCAGGAACTGACCGGCACCCGAGCCGCAGCCCGCGGGGTCGCTGATCTCCCCCAGCTCGCCCAGCAGGAACGCGGCCATGGCCTCCCAGTTGTGGTACCGGTCGGGGAACGCCGAACGCTCGACCGCCTGCGCCGAGTCGCCCGGCCGCTTGTTCTCCCAGTCCGGCACCTTCAGCAGCACGTCGTAGAACTTGTTGATCGCGTACGTCGGGTCGGTCACCTCGGCGGGTGATCCCCAGCCCATCGACGGACGCATCTGGAAGATGCCCAGCGAGTCGCGGTCGCCGTAGTTCAGCGGACGCAGGCCCGACTCGGTCATGCCGGCCTGGATCGCGATCTGCCACGCCAGCGGCGGCAGCTTGCGCTCCTGACCGATGGAGATGATGCGAGCGACGATGTTGCGCTGCTCGTCGTTGAGCCGCGACGCGTCGTGGCGGCCCTTGTCGCCGCCACCCGCGTCCCACGGACCGATGGCGGCGTTGCAGCCGGCCAGCGTGAAGCCCTCGCGAGCCGCGGGGTTCGTGGAGTTGTTGACCACCTGTGTCACGCCCGATGTCGCCACCGCGATCACGACGACCGCGACGAGCGCCCCGATCAGCAGCATCAAGCGCATGGATCAGCCCGCCTTCGTGTAGCCGTTGACCCGCCACTCGTTGCTAGGCGAGAGCTTGATCAACATGATGACGACCTTGCCGAGGTCCGTGCTCACCTCGAAGTCCGCGGACGACACGGTCGACCGCACCGCCCGCACTCCCGGCGTGAGCTTGTCCGGCACGTTCTTCGGATCAATGGTCGCCATCTGCGCGAGGAACTCCTCCGTCGTGTACGGACGGAGCTGCGCGAGCCACTTGTTGACGTCGTTGTCCGGCGGCGGCTTGATCCAGTTCTCGGCCCACAGCTCGGCGATCAGCTGCGCGTCGGCCGCAGGCGGGGCGGCGGAGGCGGCGTTCGTGGGCGGCGGCAGCTTGGTCGGCAGCGAGGCACCGCTCGAGGGCAGCTGGCCCACCTGGGTGCCCTGCGGCGACGTCGACTGGCCGACGACCGACGGCACGGTGGGCTGGCGGTCGAGCACCTTCGGGATGATCACGCCGAGTGCGACGACCACCACGACGAAGATGATGATCGAGGCGGCCAGGTGGCGCGGGGAACGCAGCGGCCATCCCCACAGCCTGCGGTAGACCGCGGCACGGCCGCGGTTGGTTCGGATCGGCACCTACGCACCCCCCAAGAAATCGGACACTGTCAGTTGTCCCTGACTTCGAACCCGCGTGACGGCCGGTAGATCACGTGCACCTGACGCCCTGCCACCACTTCTGTCTCAGCCCTGCGAGGTTCCTGCACCGGGGTCGCGTAGCCGTTCGACCGCGACGGCACGAGCACCGCGTCGCTCGACCCGGTCCCACTGCCCGTGTCCGGTGACCGGGTCGGGCTG
>NZ_VSRL01000112.1 GCF_012184385.1 Lentzea indica | reverse complement strand
CGCCCGCGCACGGGCACGACGGCGTGGCGACGTGCCGCTTCCCGCTGACCAACACCGGCCGCACCGCGCCGCCGAACGGCCAGCACCCGGAGCCCGTCGACCAATATCTCGACGGTGACGTGTACCGCGTGACGGCGAAGGCGGAGAACGGCTGGTCCGTCTCCGTGCCCAACGCGCTGGCCACGGCCAGGTTCGGTGGCAGGGTCGACGTTCCAGTGCACGCCCAGCGCACCGGCGGGCCGGTCACGTCGCAGGTGACCCTCACGGCCACCTCCGAGAGCAACCCGGCCAAGACCGCGACCGCCACCTGCACGGTGACCGGCCGCTAACGGATCGGGAGGCGCACCTAGACAGACTCGTCCAGGTGCGCCTCCCACACCGCGTGGGCTTCCTGGTGCGCCGCGGTGCCGACGAAGAACGCCTCGGCCACCGCGTTGAACGCCGGGTCTTCGCAGTCCGCGTTCATGAACTTGGGCCGGTGCACCGCGAACCGCGCGGGTCCTCAGCAGGCCGGTAGGGCACGGCCACCTGCATCGTCTGCCGGTACGGGCCGTACTGGACGGCCTCGACCACCAACGCGTCGGTCTTGCCCTGGTCCAGGTGGATGTAGCCGTCGGCCACGAGCACGGCGCCGACCCAGCTGGGATCGCCGTCGGCCAGCGCGTCCTGCCCGGCGCGGGCGCCTTCCGCGTAGTCGTCGAACATCAACCGATCCATGCCGTACTCACCGTCGGCGTGCTCGTACCCGAGCAACGGGATCAGCGTCTCTCCCTCTGACACGCACCAGATTCCGTGGGCGGCGAAGAACCCGGCCAGGCGGGCTGTCTCGATCATGGCCTACACCATGCCAAACAGGTGTGGCTCAAGTGTCCGGAATGGAGTTTTCAACGAGATCGCGCGGACCTGCGCCGCTGCTGTCGTTGCTGAGGAACGGGTCCGGACGTGAGCATCACGAAACCCGCCAGCAGCAGAATCCCGCCGCACGCCACCCACGTCAGCGTCCTGACCGTGGAAACCGGTGCGGGCACACCGATCGCGAGCAGCAGCAACGGCATGCCGAGCGCGTAACAGATCCCGGCCGCGAACGTCCTGCCCGACCCGTTGACGAGCAGTGGAACCGCGGCGACCCCGGCCAGCACCGCGAACACGAGCCACGCGTACGTCAGCCCCGTGTGCAGCGCGACCGTGATGTCCAATCCGTCCTTCGCGCGGATCGCGAGCTCCATCTCGGCCTCGTGGTTGAACCCCACGGCGGCTCGTGTGCCTGCGGTGACAGCTGTGACCAGCAACGACGCACCCAGGATCGTGCGACCGCGTCGTACTGGATCGACTCGCTTCCTGGTGTCCACGCACCCAGTGTGTTGGCAGTCGCGGGCAAGGCTCTGCCGCACACGCCGAGGTGCACTCAGTAGTGGTACGGAATGCGAGCCATCGGCTCGACCAGCTCACGCTCCTCATAGGACAGGTGCGACAGCAACGTGTCCGTGAGCAGGTCGACCGCCTCCTGCACCTCGACGATCCTGTGCGGCTCCGCGACCGTGGCGACCAGTGCGGCGTCGAGCCGTTCGAGCACCTCGTGGATGACCTGGTGCTCCTCGGTCAGCCGGTCGAGCACCGGCCCGAGGCGTGCGTCCCCGCTGCGCAGCTGCGGATAGAGGCTCCTGTCCTCGTGCGTGTGGTGAAGGGTGACGAGCCGGCAGTAGCTCTCGCAGTACGCACCCATCGTCCAATTGTTCTGGCGCATGGTCATCGTGTTGATCTCGGATCGTGCCTCGCCCACGCCGATCGTGCCGCTCACGACCTGCTTCACCACCGAGCGAATCTTCGTCAGCTCGCTGCGCAGGTGGTTGTGCACGTCGATCAGCTGCCGGCCCAGCGCTTTGCCGGACGGGGTGTAGACGGTGTCTCTTTCGGGTGCCGGGCCGGTCGGTCGCTTCGACTCGTCCCACGGACGTTCGTCGGAGAGCCGTTTGCCGTCGTCAGGCGTGGGGGTCACGCCCAGTGCTTTTGGGCCCGCGGCACGCTCGCTCTCCACGAGTTCGCGCACGGCAGGTGCGATCTCTTCTGCGAACGTGCGCAGCTCGTCGTCGGTGTTGACCATTAGAACGAACCCGCTGATGCCCTCGTTGAGTGCCAGCTCGGCGAGTTGTTCGGCGGTGAAGCCTGGCTCGATGTTGTAGAGCCTGCGGATGTCCTTCGGCGACCGGCCTGCCTCTTCGGCCGCCTGGTCGATGATCGCGTTCATTGATGCGAGCTGGCCAGGCGGCGCGTACGGGCTCGACGGCAGCCACCCGTCGGCACTGCGGCCGGTGAGCTGGAGCATCCGCTTCTTGTAGGCGCCGAGCCAGATGCCGACGTCGTGCGCCGGAAACGGTCCGGGGCGCGCACCGTTGAGCGAGTAGTGCTTGCCGTGCAGGCGAATCCCGCGACCGGGCGTCCACAGTGCCCTGATCACCGCAATGGCCTCTTCCAGTGCCTCGACCGACTCGGCCGGCGTGCGATGCGGTCCGTCCATGGCCGCGATGGCGTCCCAGAACGAGCCGGCGCCCAGCCCCAGCTCAACCCGCCCACCGGTGATGACGTCAAGGCTCGCCGCCGCGCGCGCAAGAACCGCAGGTGGCCTGAGAGGCAAGTTCGCGACGTTGGGAAACACACGAACGTTGGTGGTGCTCGCGGCGATGACCGACAACGACGTCCAGGTGTCGAGGAACGTCGCGTTGTAGGGGTGGTCCTGGATGCTCACGAGCTCGAGTCCGAGCACGTCAGCGGCCTGCGCGAGCCGCAGCGTCTCGCCGAACTGCTCGGCGGCCGGCGGCAGGAAGACGCCGAACTCGAGCGGGTGACCGTAATCTGTCATGCCGAAAGTATGCCACGCAGATGTTCTGTTTCACAGACGTTCTGCCCGGGCTATCATTGGCCGGGTGACCGCCCTCGACGAAGACTTCGGCTGGACCCTCGGCGTGGTCTTCCGCGCCTACGTCAAGGCGACGAACGCGGCGGTCGGCGACCTCCCCGGCGGCCACCGCGGCTACCAGATCCTCACCGCCGCCATCCGTGAGCAGCCGGAGAGCCAGTCCGCGCTCTGCCAGCAACTCGGCATCGACCGCACGGTCATGACCTACCTGCTCGACGACCTCGAACGTGCCTCGTTGGTCGTGCGGAAGCCGGCGCCCACCGACCGCCGCACCCGCCTCGTCGTGGCGACCGAGGTAGGGCACGAGCGCCTTCTGGAGCTGGACCGGCGCCTCGCTCTGGCTGAAGCGCACGTGCTGTCCGGGCTGTCGAAGGGCGACAGGGAGACGTTCAAGAAGCTGCTCTGCCGCCTGGCAGGGCACGTCAACGAGCTGGACCCGGTGCCGAGCGCCTGCCAGGCGGTGCAGGACATCGCCGCCAGCGCGCCCTAGCCGAGCACCGCGCGGATCAGGCGCCGGCGACCTGCCAGCCGGCGAACGCGCTCCCGGCGCCGGGCGTGGTCTGCTTGCGCTCGTAGAGCTTCGCGTCTCCGCCGACGATCAGCACCCGGACGTTGCCCGCAGCGTCGCGCACGGCCGCAGGGCCGACCTCCGCATACCCGCCGAGTTCTTCCCACGGCGCGAAGGTGTTGCCGCTGGTCTGCCGCGCCACGCTGATGCCGTAGTTGTCGTTGCGCGCGAACGCCAGCACGCGCGGGGAAGCCCCGCCGGACGTCACCGCCGAGACCGGCCCGACACCGCCCTGGCCGCCGATGTGCGCGAGTGGCCCGAACGTGCCGTTGCTCGTGCCTTCGGCGACAGTGCCGACGGCGCCGTCAGTGTGCTCGCGGACGAGCGCGCGCACCTTGCCACCGTCCATTGCGACACCGGGCGCGTGCGTGCACTCCACGGACCCGATCGCCTTGAACGTGGTCGACCCGCCGGGGTTCTGCTGCCAGTGGTCGACGTGGCCGTTGGCATCGGCGAACAAGTGCAGCCGGCCCGTCGTCGAGGTGAACCCGACGGGCGGCGACACGATCACGCTCGTGTTGCCGGACAAGGCTTCCCACCCGCTGAACGACCCGTCGCTGTTCTGCCACGCGTTGCTCACGCCGTTGCTCTTGTTGATCGCGAACAGCTCAAGACCGCCGTCGCCGTTGAGCACGAGGCCCGGCGTGCCGTACGCGGGCGTGGCGCCGTCCGGATTGCCGACGTCGACCCAGTTGCCGAAACCACCGCCCGCAGCGGACTGGCCGACGGTGAGGATCGAGCCGCTCTCCAGGTCCAGCACAGCGATCTGCACGCGACCGGACCCGTTGAGCGCCACGGCGACACCCGGCGCGAACGTGCCGGACCGCAGGTTTTCCGGACCGACCCAGGCGCCGTTCACGGCCTGGTGCCACCACATGATCGAGTCACCCGCGGCGACGAACGCGTGCAACGTGCCCGTGCCGTCGACGATCGCCCACGGCGCGACGACCGGCCAGCGCTGGTAGTTGCGGAACACGTGCTCGTCGAAGGCGGGCCCCGTGATCGGGTCCTTCTCGGCGTAGGCCTGGTAGGCCGCTGACTTCGGGCCGAGCAACGCGGGCGGCACGTTGACGGGTGACGCGGCGATGTTGTAGCAGCGGTACCGGGTGAACAGCACGAACCCGCGTCCGGTCGGGCCCTCGTAAGCCTTGACGGCCTTGGTCGCGAACTTGGTCGCGTGGATGTGGTCGTTGTGCTCGTTGGGTTCGTTCGGGAAGTCGTAGGACGGGTGCGGGTCCTGGATGCGGATCACCGTCGGCTGGTACTCGTCGAGCAACGCGAGCAGCACGTTGTTCACGTCCGCCTGGTTGTACCACTGGGCGACCTGGACCGGCCCGCCCGTCGGGATGATCGTCGGCGCGGCGAAGTTCGGGTCGTTCCAGAGCTTCTCGAGCGCCTTGTTGTGGTTCAGATCCCTGTCGCCGCCGTCGGGCAGGCTGAGGTAGACCAGTTGGACGTTCGGCGCGCCCACGAGCGTGTCGACCTCGAGGATCATGGTCGCGACTTCCAAGGTGCCGCGGTCCCAGTTGTTCGGCTGGCCCGCGAGCGTCGCGTAGGCGGCGCGCTGGCCCTCCCGCACGCTCGCGGCGAGCTCCTCGCGGGTCATCGGCGGTGTCGTGGATCCTTCGTTCTGGTCGGCGGTCAGGACGATCGTCCTGACCGGGAGGCCGGAAACGATGGACGGCTGGATGTCCGGGTTGAGGAACAACAGGTCGTCGTCGGTGTGCGCGACGATGTTGACGAAGCTTCCCCCGGTGGGCAGGGCACGGGCCGCTGCTCCTGCGGCGAAGGCGATGCCCGAGTTGGCGAACGCCGTCGCGGCGGCAGCGGTGGCACCCGCCGCCAGCACTGTCCGTCTGCTGATGGTGGTCATGCGAATCCCCCAGATTCTGTTGTCTTGCAGCGAACCACAGGACGTGCTGCTCAGGGAGAGGTTGTGCACGGGTTCAGACCACCGAGTGACCGCCTACGAGGCGAGAAGGTCGAACGAGAAGCCCGCCACGACGAGCAGGACGCCGACCACCCGCAACGACCACCCGCAACGACCACCCGCAACGACCACCCGCAACGACCGCCTCACCACGGAAACGAGATGGCGGGCGCGTCCCGTCGCGATCGGTCGCGCAGACGCTGGCCCCACGCCTGGATCCGGCCGGGACCGATGATGGCGGCGAGGCCACCGGTGAACTGGGCGAGCTTGGCGACCTACGCCGAACGGTCACACAACGTCCTCCACCACAACTTCAGTCACTGACCGGCGTCCAGCGCGGCCAGCGCGTTGCGGATGCCCTGCTCCAGGAGGTCGTCGGCGAGCTGCCGGTCCGTCAGGGCGCGGGACAGTTGCAGGGTCCCGACCATCAGGGCGTAGACGCCGAGGATCGTGGTGCGCGCCGACTGCGGATCGTGTGGCGCAAGCCGGGCGGCCATGTCGTCGACGAACGCGAGCACGCTGTCGGTGTAGGCCTGCTTGGTGGGATCCGCGCACCTGGTGATCTCGTCGAGCAGTGCGGCGGACGGGCAGCCCTCCTCAGGGCTGTCGCGGTGCTCGCGGGAGAGGTACGTGCGGACGATCTGCTCGAGTCCGTCGCGGCCGGGAGCGACGGCCGCGAGCTGTTCGCCTTGTTCGCGCAGCTGGTGGGAGACCGCGGTGGCGATCAGGTCCTCTTTTGACTCGAAGTGGGCGTAGAAGGCGCCGTTGGTCAGCCCTGCGTCCGCCATGAGCGTCGCGACCCCGGAGCCGTCGATGCCGCTGCGCTTGAACCGGCGGCCCGCCGTTTCGATGATCCGCTGTCTCGTCGCCAGCTTGTGCTCTTTGCCGTATCGCGCCATGTGCTCCTCCGCCGTAGGTCCTTCATGTTAGTACGGTCATAATCTAAATGTCTCGGACCCCTTGCCTCTGACATCCTTCCCGGCCTATGGTCGTACGATCGTAATCCAATGGGTTGGAGCCCACGATGACCGGACGGCAGGCTGAGATGCGGGCCTTCATCGTTGATCGCTACGGAAAGAGCGGCAACGTGCTGCGAGCAGGTGACGTGCCGGAGCCCGAGGTGCGCGAGCACGACGTGCTGGTTCAGGTCCACGCCGCGGGCGTCAACGCCCTGGACGTCAAGATCAGGGACGGGGAGTTCAAGCTCGTCCTGCCCTACCGCCCGCCGTTCGTCCTGGGCAACGACGTCGCCGGTGTCGTGGTCAGGGCCGGAGCAGGCGTGCGGCGGTTCAAGCCCGGCGACGAGGTCTACGCGCGTCCGGACAAGGACCGGATCGGCACCTTCGCGGAGCTCATCTCCGTCAACGAGGACGACCTGGCGCCGAAGCCGAAGCGGCTCACGATGGAGGAGGCGGCCGCCGTCCCGCTGGTCGGCCTGACCGCCTGGCAGGCGCTGGTCGAGATCGCCGATCTGCGCAAGGGGCAGAAGGTCTTCATCCACGCCGGTGCCGGCGGCGTGGGGACGTTCGCGATCCAGCTGGCGAAACATCTCGGCGCCACCGTGGCCACGACGACCAGTGCGGCCAACGTCGACCTGGTCAAGCGCCTCGGCGCCGATGTCGTGATCGACTATCGCAAGGACGACTTCGAAACCGTCCTGCGCGACTACGACGTGGTGCTGAACAGCCTGGACGACGAGACGCTCAGGAAGTCACTGCGTGTGCTGAAGCCCGGCGGGAAACTCATTTCGATCTCCGGCCCGCCGGATCCCGCCTTCGCGAGGGAGATCGGCAAGCCGTGGACCCTGGGGCCGGTCATGCGCGTGCTGAGCCGTCGGATCAGGAAAGCCGCCCAACGTCGCCAGGTCAGCTACTCGTTCCTCTTCATGCGGGCGAACGGGAAGCAGCTGAGTGAGATCACCTCTCTCATCGACTCCGCGGTCATCACACCGGTCATCGACCGGATCTTCCCCTTCGAATCGACCAACGAGGCCTTGGCGTACGTCCAAAAAGGACGCGCCAAAGGCAAGGTCGTCGTCAAGATCAAATAGAGCCGAGGAGACGTCATGGACGTGATCACCACCTACAAAGCAGCAGAGACCAGGACCATCGACATCGGCGGGGTGACGTTCGCCTACCGTCAGCTCGGCCCGGACGGCGGCACGCCCGTCATCTTCCTCAACCACCTGAGCGCGGTGCTGGACAACTGGGACCCCCGCGTCGTCGACGGCATCGCCGAGAAGCGCAGGGTGATCACGTTCGACAACCGGGGAGTCGGTGCCTCACAGGGCACGACACCACGTTCGGTGGCCGCGATGGCCCGCGACGCCATCGCCTTCATCCGGGCACTGGGCCACGACCAGGTCGACCTGCTCGGCTTCTCGCTGGGCGGCTTCGTCGCCCAGGTGATCGCCGAGGAGGAACCGCACCTCGTCCGCAAGCTCATCCTCGCCGGCACGGGCCCGGCCGGCGGCAAGGGCATCGACAAGGTCACGCGGGTCACCGTGCTCGACATCCTGAAGGCCACGCTCACCTTCAAGGATCCCAAGGAGTTCCTCTTCTTCACCCGGACGGCCAATGGCAAGGCGACGGCCCGGCAGTTCGTGAACAGGTTGAAGGAGCGGACGGACGACCGTGACAAGCCGATCTCGGTCACGGCTTTCCGCAACCAGCTCAAGGCCATCCACGCCTGGGGACGCCTTCAGCCCTCCGACCTGACCGCCATCCGGCAGCCGGTCCTGGTCGCCAACGGCGATCACGACAGGATGGTGCCGAGCAGCAACTCGGCCGACCTGGCCCGGCGCCTGCCCAACGCCCGGCTCACGCTCTACCCCGACGCCGGCCACGGCGGCATCTTCCAGTACCACGACGAGTTCGTCGCCGAAGCTCTGAAGTTTCTGGAGTCGTGACCGCGGGCGGCGCTGCCGCCCACCGGTAAATCGATCGCTTGCGGATCATCACGGGTGCTACGCACTACGGCGTGTGGCGCTACCTGATCTCCGCGGGGACGGCTCGCCTGGCGGACGAGATGCTCGTGCTGGCGTTGGTTCTGCTGGTCAGGTGGCGCACCGGCGACGACGTCCTGTCCGGTGTGGTGCTCGCCGCCTACACATTCCCGTCGATCGTCTCCGGCCCGCTGCTCGGCGCGTGGCTGGACCGCGCCCGCAGGCCCGCGATCGCGTTGGCGGGCAACCAGTTCGTGCTCGGCGTCATGGCGTGCGCACTGGTGTTCGCGGACGCGGGCTGGATGCCCGTGCTGGCGTTCGCCGCAGGGTTGACGTTGCCGTTGACCAGCGGCGGGTTCACCAGCATGCTGCCCAGGCTGGACGCCGACCTGCCGCGCGTCACCGCGTACGACTCGATGCTCTTCAGCGCCTCGGCGGTGGCAGGGCCGGCGCTGACCGGCGTCCTGTCCGCCGCGATCTCACCGGTGACGGCCGTGGTCGTGATCTGTGCGTTGTCCGTGGCCGGAGGGCTGTGCACGGTGACGCTCAAGCTCGGCCCGGCACCGGAGTCGAGTCACGGGTCGCTGCGCGCGGCCCTTCGTGCGGGAGCGCGGCACATGGTGCGCACCCGGCCGTTGCTGGCCGCGACGGTCACGTCCGTGCTGAGCCACGGCGCGATCGGCGTCCTGGCGATCGCACTGCCCGCACACGTCGTGTCGCTCGGGCAGCGCGACGGCCTGGCTGGTCTCGTGTGGGCGGTGCTCGACGTCGGTTGTGTCGTCTCGCTGGTGGTCATGCGGCGTCATCTCGCCCGGTGGCCGCCCGAGCGGATCCTGTTCACGACCGTCGCCCTCTACGGCCTGTCGCTGGCCCTGTGGCCGGTCGCGCCGAACTTCGCTGTGCTGCTCGGCCTGGCGCTGCTGTCCGGCACCGTCATGGGGCCGACGCTGGCGTCCCTGATCACCGCCAGGCAGCGCTACTCGCCAGCCGATCTGCTGGGTCAGGTGTCCACGACCGGCGCGAGCATGAAGATCGGCGCTTACGCGCTGGGCGCGGCGATCGGCGGACCGTTGCTGGGGCTGGGATCGAGCACGGTTCTGCTGATCGTTGCCGCGTGCCAGCTGGTGGCGGTGGCGGCCGGGTTGCTGGCAATGATCAGCTCGGTGGACACGCCAGCAGCATGACCGCGATCAACGCCGCGGACGCGGTGACGGCGGGAAGCGCCATGGCGGTGATACCGGCGATCCCGCAGGAAACCAGTCTGCGGGTCCGGTTCGGCATCCGGCGGCGGCGTTGCAGGCGGTCCAGCCGCGTGCCCAGCGCGTCTCTGCTCATCGCGAGCGCGGAGTTCGGAGCGCCGTGGCGGGACACCCGCATCAGTGCGGCACGGACGGTCTCGACGCCGTGGGTGCGCGCGGAGGCCAGGTCGGCGGCCATCTCGACGAGTTCGCGGATCGTCGTCGCCGCTCGCTTGAACAGCGGCAGGACCGGCAGCGTGGCTGCTACGGCGTCCGCGGCGGCGACCAGCAGGTGGTGGCGGCCGTCTAGGTGGGCTCGCTCGTGGTCGAGCACGGCGTGGACCTGGCCCGGGGTCAGGTGACGGTGCAGTCCTTCCGTGGCGACGACGACGCCGGGCTTGCCGGCGAGGCTGAACGCCAGCGGACGGTCGTGGTCCAGCCACACGGTCGGATGTGCACCGGCTTCCCGCCGTCCGGCGACGCGCAGGACCGAGAGGTGTTCCTCGCGGGCGCGGGCGCGTTGCCGGGTGCTGCGGGCGCCGACGACCACCAGCCGGGCGAGGAGGGCCGTCAGCAGCGCGCCACCGGTCAGGCCGCTGATCACCTCGACGGTAGGCGTGGTGCCGTGCTGCACCGATTCCCAGCAGTGGTGCAGGGAGTCGAGGACGCCGAGGCCGTGCTCCGGCAGCACGAGCAACACCACGGCCACGGTCGAGGTGATCACGACTGCGGCGACCGAGGTGATCCATGCGACCAGCGCAACCACGGGGTCGCTGATCCGCCACAGCACGCGCGGCGCCAGCCAGCCCACCACGGCGGACCCGAGCAGCAGCGCCAGCGCGACCGTCATCGTCCCGAGGCTTTCCTGCGCAACGCGCGGCGCAGCACGGCCGACTCTTCGGCGGTCGCGGACTGTGCGAAGTGCAGCAGCGCGGCTTCCGGGTCGCCGGAGGCGATGAGCACGTCTCGTACGGCGTTCGCGGCGGCTTCGGCGCGGCTGATCGTGGGCTGGTACCGGTAGGCGTTGCCCTCGAGTTCGCGCGTCACCCAGTCCTTGCGGTGCAGGTTGTCCAGCACGGTGAGCACGGTGGTGTAGGCGAGTTGTTTGCCGGTGTCCAGCCGTTCCAGCACCTGGCGCACCTTGAGCGGCTCTCGGGCGTGCCACAACACGTCCATCACCGCGGCTTCCAGTTCACCGAGTCCGTGCATCGCTCACGCCCTTCCTGCAGAACGAGAAGTATGCCTGCGCGACCGGACGTCACCCTAACCTGAACATGCATGTTCGACTTAAGGAGCGAGCATGAGCCGGACGGCCGTGCGAACGAACTGGTGGGTGCTGGTGCTGCTGTGCCTCGCCCAGTTCATGGTGATCCTGGACGTGACGGTCGTGAACGTCGCGCTGCCGGTGATCGCGACCGATCTCGAACTGGACCGCGCCGCGCTGACGTGGGTGGTCACCGCGTACACGCTGTGCTTCGGCGGCCTGATGCTGCTGGGCGGCCGGCTGGCCGACACGATCAGCAGAAGGGGCGTGTTCCTGACCGGGCTCGCCGTGTTCACGGTGGCGTCGCTGGCCTCCGGGCTGGCGGGAAGCGCGACGGCGCTCGTGGCGGCCCGTGCCGCACAAGGCGTCGGCGCGGCGTTGCTGTCCCCGGCGGCGATGTCGATCGTCACCACGACCTTCCACGGGCAGGAGCGCAACCGCGCACTCGGCGTGTGGGCGGCCATCGCCGGAGCGGGCGCCGCGGCCGGAGTCCTGCTGGGCGGCCTGTTCACCGCAGGGCCCGGTTGGGAGTGGGTGTTCTTCATCAACGTGCCCGTCGGCATCTTCGTCGCCGTGCTGCTGCCGCGACTGGTGCCGTCCGGCCGAAGTGGACGGACGCCGGGGAAGGTCGATCTCCCAGGCGCTTCGATCGCGGTACTGGCTGTCGGCGCGTTGATCTACGCGTTGGTGCGTGCGGGCGACACCGGCTGGGGCGGCGGTAGCACGCCGTACTTCCTCGCCGCCGGCCTTGTGCTGCTCGTGGTGTTCGTCGTCGTCGAACGCAGGGTCGCGGAGCCGTTGGTCCGGCTGGAGTTGCTGACCCGGCGCCCCGTGGTGGCCGGAAACCTGGTCATGCTGGCCGCGTCCGGTCTGCTGCTGGCGAACTTCTTCCTCAACTCCCAGTATCTGCAACACGTGCTGCGCCTCGACGCGCTCGAGACCGGGCTGATCTTCCTGCCGGTGGCGCTGGTGATCGGGCTCGGCACCCACCTCGGCGTTCGTGTCGTGAACCGGTTCGGTGGACGACCCGCCGTCGCGGCCGGCTTCGGCCTCGCCGCGGTGGGGGCGGTGCTCCTGGCCCAGGTTCCCGAGTCCGGGAACGCGGTGCTGGCGGTCCTGCCCGGCTTCCTGATCTCCGGTCTGGGGCTCGGCGCCACGTTCGTCACGGCGACGACCACGGCGATGGCGCACGTCGGCCCGCACGACGCGGGGACGACGTCCGGCCTGATCAACACCGGGCACGAGCTGGGCGCCACGCTGGGCATCGCGCTCGTGTCGACCGTCGCGGCCCTGAGCCTGCAGAGCGGCGGTCCGGTCGCGGGATTCGGTGCCGCGTTCACCGCGATGGGGATCGCCGCGGCCGTCATCGCTGTAGGAGCGACGCTGCTCGTGCCGGCGGGCCGCCCGCCCGCGATCGACGGCCCGGTGTTCGCGCACTGACCGGCCGTAGGCTTTCGGACGTGGCCACCACGGAGACCCGGCGCCGCGCCGACGCCGAACGCAACATCGCCGCCATCCTCGACGCCGCCCTGGTGCTGTTCACCGAGGAGCCGCAGTCGAGCATGGCGGCGATCGCGCGCGCCGCCGGCGTCGGCAGGGTCACCCTCTACGCCCACTTCCCGTCGCGCGAGGTGCTGCTGGAAGCCGTGCTGGACCGGACGATCGCCGAGGCAGGCGAAGTGATCAGGAAAGCGGCGCCGGAGGAAGGCACCGCGATGGAGGCGTTCCAGCGGCTGCTGCGGACGTCCTGGCACGTGCTCAACCAGCACCGCAAGCTGTTCGAGCTCGCCCAGCGAGAGCTCGGCCCCGTCCGGCTGCGGCAACGCCACCGCGACGTCGTCGACCACGTCGAGGGACTGCTCGCGCGAGGGCAGCGGGAGGGCCTGTTCCGCTCCGACCTGCCGATGAACTGGCTCGTGACCACCGTATACAGCCTGCTGCACGCCGCCGCGGAGGACGTCAACACCGGACAGCTCCAGGCGGAGGACGCCGCCGACGTGCTGGAGGCGACCCTGCTGCCCGCCCTCAAATCCTGAACCCGGTGACACCACGCGGCTTGTAGACGGCGAACTGCGTCCACGCACTGACCGCGGCTGGCACGTTGCCTACCAGTGCTGCAGTTCGCCGACTTGTCGCGGTCACCCTCGCCGGTCTCGGGCCGGCCTCCTGATGTGGTGTTCGCAACGAGTTCCCTACTGCTGCGGATAGTAGGTTGCTCACACGGGGCTGACACCGCCTCCCTAGGATGTCGGCCATGACGAGCAGCGGCACCCGAGCCGGGCGGGGACATCTCGCCCGGCTCGTCGTCGTTGCCGTGCTCGTCGGGCTGGCGCTCATGGTGGGTGTTCAGTGCAGCGACGGCATGAGCACCGCGATGCCGATGTCGCACAGCACGGCGATGGCGATGCCGATGGGCGAGCACGAGCCCGACATGGGCATGGGTGAGTCGCTCACCATGTGCCTCGTCCTCGTTGTTGCGGTTGCGGTCACCGCCGTAGTGCTCACACTGCCTGCTGTGCGGACAACCGTCGTGGCGCAAGCGCTCGGCGCTGTAGCGAGGCAGGAGAGTGCGCAGCGGCGTGCTCCGAGCCTGGCCAGGCTCTGTTCGCTGCGGATTTAGGAGAGGTCTGTCCAGACCGCGGTGCCCGCGGTTGCCGACGTGCGGTCTTCCGTTCCCTTCCTTCTCCACAGGAGTTGTTCGTGAACCTGCTTCCTGTCCTCGCCACCGGCTTGTTCGCCGGTGGTGTGTCCTGTGCCGCGGTGCAAGGTGGCCTGCTCACCGCGATGATCACTCGCCAGCGCGCCGCCGCCGGCGAGGAGACCTCCCCGCGCGACTGGCGGGTCCAGCTCGGTGACGACCTGGCTCCCGTCGGCGGTTTTCTCGCGGGCAAGCTGGTCTCTCACACCCTGCTGGGCGCGTTGCTCGGTGCGCTCGGCAGCGTCGTCGAGATCTCCGTCGGTGTCCGCACCTGGTTGCAGATCGGCGCGGGATTGCTGGTCGTGGTGTTCGGATTGGCGCAGCTCGGCGTTCCGGGTTTCCGCCGCATCGTGATCGAGCCGCCCATCTCGTGGATGAAGATCGTCCGCAGCCGCGCCCGGTCGCAGTCCGCGTTCGCCCCGGCGGTGCTGGGGTTCGTCACCGTGTTGATCCCGTGCGGAGTGACGCTGTCGGTGGAGGCGCTCGCGCTCACCTCCGGCTCCGCGCTCATGGGTGCCGCGACGATGGCGGTGTTCGTGCTCGGAACCGCGCCGCTGTTCGCGATCCTTGGTTACGCCGCGCGCAAAGCCGCCACGGCGTGGAAGGGGCGGCTCGGTGTGGTGACCGGGCTCGTAGTCGTCGTGATGGGGCTCTACACGCTCAACGGTGGTCTTGAGCTCGCTGGTGCGCCGTTCTCCGCGAGCCGCATCGCCGAGGCGGCCTCGAGCGACGACGCTCCCGCGGACACCACGGCCGTCAGCGTCGTGGACGGCAAGCAGACCGTCGTGATCACGGCGCGGACGGGCGCGTACAGCCCGGACAACGTGCGGGCACAGTCCGGTCTGCCGACCACGCTCGTGGTGAAGTCCGACAAGGCGGAGGGTTGTGTGCGGTCCTTCGTGGTCCGCGACCAGGAGAAGATCCTGCCGGTCACCGGTGAAACTCGTATCGAACTCGGTGTGCTGCAACCAGGTCGCTTGGACTACGCCTGCAGCATGGGCATGTACACCGGCGTCATCACCGTCGCCTGAGGGAGGAGTCCGCTGTGGCCACGACGCACGTGTTCGAAGTCAGCGGTATGCATTGCGGCAGTTGCGCTTTGCTCATCGACGACGCGCTCGAAGATCTCCCCGGCGTGCTCAGCACGCAGACCGCGGTGAAGCAGGGACGCGCGACGGTCGTGCTGGACCCGAGCCGCAGCAGCCCGGACGACGTGGTCCGCGCGATCGAGGAACTGGGTTACCAGGCCTCGTTGATGTCCTGATCGGTACTGGTGTGGTGGGTGTGGCACCGCCCACCACACCAGAGTTCAGCCGAGCGCGCTGATGAGATCGCGGCAAGCCTGCTCACAACGACGACAAGCTTCCGCGCACACGCGGCAGTGCTCGTGCATCTCGGCGTGCGATGCGCACTCGTCGCCGCACGTCTGGCAGACCGTTGCGCAGGCCGCGAGGATCGCGCGGGTGAGGTTCGCGTCGTACCCGGTGTGACGGGAGAGCACACGGCCGGTCGTGTCGCAGATGTCCGCGCAGTCGAGGTCGGTGCGGACGCACTTGACCAGTTCGGCGACCATTTCCTCGCTCAGACAGGCGTCCGCGCACGCGGTGCAGGCCTGCGCGCACTCGAAGCAGGCGTCGATGCACCGGGCGACCGCCGTGCGGTCCACGTCGCCGAGGTCGGCGGGGTAGGTCCGGAGCATCTCGGCTGCTTGTGTCATGGCTGGTCCTCCTTCGCTGACAGTCAACTTCAGCGGAGTACCCGTGCCGCAGGACGCCAATCGACTACCCGGCCTAGTAGGCCTTCTAGCGAGCCAGGAAGTCGGTGATGCGGCTTGTCCAGGTCTGCACGTCGGGGACCGTGGCCGACACGTGCAGGGTCGATTCGGGCAGCAGTTCGTGGAGACGCTCTGCGGTCGAGACGGGGTGCAGCGGGTCGGTGTCCCAAGTGAGGATCAGGGCCTGGTGCGGCAGGGCTGCGATCTCCTCTGGCGCGGGGAGGTCCGACTCGCCGATGCCGCGCAGGATCGGGGCGAGCAGCTCGTCCGGGATGTCAGGGGTCAGGTCGAACGCCGGGTAGTCGGCGAAGATCGGCAAAGGCTCTCGTTGCGCCCACTCCTGTCGCCAGTGCGCGGCGCCGCGCGACTCGATGGTCTCGGCACTGTCGGTGTACCACTGCCGCGCCTGGTTCGGGCCTTCCTCCCACGCCACCGGCGGAATGATCAGCACGAGACGGCGGAAGCGCTCGGGCGCGGCGATGGCGGCGCGCAACGCGACGTCGCAGCCCAGTGAGGAGCCCATGAAGTCGATCGGCTCGTCGAGGCTCAGCTCGTCCAGCAGGGCGAGCAGGTCGAGGGTGAAGTTCTCGAAGCGGTAGTCGTCGGCGATCGGGCGGCCAGTTGAGTGTCCGTGGCCGCGCTGGTCGTAGGTCAGCAGCTGACGGCCGGTCGCGAGGCCGTCGAAGTCGAGAAGGTGAAGCCGGCGGACCGCCGCGCGGCTGAGGAAGACGCCGTGGGCGTAGCCGAGAAGTGGTCCGGATCCGGTGAGCTCGTACGCGATCTTGGCGCCGGCCCTGGTCACATACCTGTCCTGCATCACTGCCCCCTCAGTGTGTGGAAGTGGTCCGGCTCGCAGACGTGCGAGCCGGACCACGGATCAGACGGTCTGCTTGTTCGCGCTGCGGAATCCCCGCAGTCGCAGGCTGTTGCTCACCACGAACACCGAGGAGAACGCCATCGCGGCCCCGGCGATCATCGGGTTGAGCAGGCCGAGCGCGGCCAGCGGCAAGGCGGCCACGTTGTAGGCGAAGGCCCAGAACAGGTTGCCCTTGATGGTGCCGAGCGTCCGGCGTGACAGGCGGATCGCGTCGACCGCCGCGCGCAGGTCGCCTCGCACGAGCGTGAGGTCGCTGGCCTCGATGGCGACGTCCGTGCCGGTGCCCATCGCGAGCCCGAGGTCGGCCTGGGCGAGTGCCGCGGCGTCGTTCACGCCGTCGCCGACCATGGCGACCACGCGTCCTTCGGCCTGCAGCCGCTTGACCACCTCGACCTTGTCCTTCGGCAGGACCTCTGCGATCACCTCTTCGATGCCGACCTCGGCGGCGACGGACTTGGCCACCGCCTCGTTGTCGCCGGTCAGCAGCACCGGCCTCAGGCCGAGCTGACGCAGTCCGGTGATCGCCTCGGCCGAGGTGGGCTTGACCGTGTCGGCCACGACCAGCACACCGCGTGCCTCGCCGTCCCATGCCACCAGCACGGCGGTACGGCCCTTGTCCTCCGCTTCCTTCTTCGCGGTCGCGAGGTCTTCGCCGAGCCGGACGCTCCACTCTTCGAGCAGCCGGGCGCGGCCGACCAGGACGGCGTGTTCGCCGACGACACCCTGCACGCCAAGGCCTTCCAGGTTCTGGAAGCCCTCGACCGCCGGAAGTTCTCCGACGCGTTCGGTGGCGCCGGTGGCGATCGCCTTGGCGATCGGGTGCTCGGAGGCGTGTTCCAGTGCACCGGCCAGGCGCAGCACCAGTTCCTCGTCGACACCGTCGGCGGCGTGCACGTCGACCAGGCTCATCTGCCCGGTCGTGACCGTGCCGGTCTTGTCGAGCACGACCGTGTCGACGCGACGGGTCGACTCCAGCACCTCGGGACCCTTGATCAGGATGCCCAGCTGCGCGCCGCGACCGGTGCCGACC
The DNA here is from genome assembly GCF_012184385.1 of Lentzea indica. Taxonomy (GTDB): domain Bacteria; phylum Actinomycetota; class Actinomycetes; order Mycobacteriales; family Pseudonocardiaceae; genus Lentzea; species Lentzea indica. Next base: position 10,332 of record NZ_VSRL01000112.1, on the reverse strand, counting down.
AGCAACGCCGTCGGCGTGGCCAGGCCGAGCGCGCACGGGCAGGCGATGATCAACACCGCGACGGCGGCGGTGAAGGCCGCCGAGGCACCCGTGCCCGCGCCGAGCCAGAACGCCAGCGTGCCGACGGACAGGGCGATGACGATCGGGACGAAGACCGCGGAGATCCGGTCGGCGAGGCGCTGAGCCTCCGCCTTGCCGCTCTGCGCGTCCTCCACGAGCTTGGCCATCTGCGCGAGCTGGGTGTCCGCGCCGACCCGCGTCGCCCGCACGACCAGGCGTCCGCCCGCGTTGACCGTGGCGCCGACGACGCTGTCACCGGCGGCGACCTCGACCGGAACGGACTCGCCGGTGATCATGCTCATGTCGACGGCGGAGCTGCCCTCCTCGACCACGCCGTCCGTGGCGATCTTCTCGCCAGGACGCACGACGAACCGGTCGCCGGCCCGCAGGTCGTCGACGCTGATGCGCTCTTCGCGTCCGTCCCGCAGCACGGCGACGTCCTTGGCCCCCAGTGCGAGCAGGGCACGCAGCGCGGCACCCGCGCGGCGCTTGGACCGCGCCTCGAAGTAGCGCCCGGCCAGGATGAACGTCGTCACGCCCGCGGCGACCTCGAGGTAGATGTTGCCCGCGCCCGACATGCGCTGGACGGTCAGGTCGAAGCCGTGCGTCATGCCAGGAACGCCTGCCGTGCCGAAGAACAGCGCGTACAGCGACCACAGGAACGCCGCACCGACACCGAGTGAGATCAGCGTGTCCATGGTCGCGGCGCCGTGCCGGAGGTTGGTCCACGCCGCCTTGTGGAACGGCCACGCGGCCCACACCACGACGGGTGCGGCGAGCGTGAGCGAGAGCCACTGCCAGTAGGTGAACTGCAGCGCGGGGATCATCGCCAGCGCGATCACCGGCACGCTCAGCACGATGGAGGTGATCAGCCGCTGGCGCAGCGGCCGGGTGGGGTCTTCCTCCTCGACCTGCACGTCGGTCTTCGGGGGAGCCGGAAGCTCTGCGGTGTAGCCGGTGTTCTCGACGACCTTGACGAGGTCCTCGGCGGTCAGCGACTCGGGGAAGCTGACCCGCGCCTTCTCGGTGGCGTAGTTGACCGTCGCCTGCACGCCTTCGAGCTTGTTCAGCTTGCGCTCGATGCGTGCGGCGCAGGAGGCGCAGGTCATGCCGCCGATGGACAGTTCGATCTCACTTGCCGGTGAGGTCATGGAACGCGCCTCCTCTTCAACGACGTCGTGCTCAGCCACCGTGACCACCGTGGCCGTCGGTCGGCGTGGGCGTGGCGGTGGTCGGTGCCGGAGCGGGTGCGGAGCCGCTGGTGCTGAGCGTGAAGCTCGCCGTGCGGACCTTGCCCTCGTGCTGGAAGTCCAGGAACAGCCGGTAGCGGCCCGACGTCGGCACCTCGACCGCGAACTTCACCTCGGGGCCCGCACCGGGCGCGTCCTGCGGATGCACGTGCAGGTAGGCGAGATCGGCCGCGCGCAACGCGACCAGATGGCCGTTCGCGCCGAGGTACGGCTGCAGGTCCGTCACGGGCTTGCCGTCCTTCGTGACCGTGGTGGTCACGGTGGACTCGGCGCCCGCGGTGAGATCGCCGGTCAGCCGGACGACGTAACCATCCACTGTGGACTCGCGAGAATCCTCGGTGAACTGCTGCGGCTCGTACGCGCCGGCGACCTGGACGTCCGCGCCCAGCGTGGTCTTCGCACCGTTCTCGGGCTTGAAGTCCGCGAAGACGCGGTAGCTCCCGGCTGCGGGAAGGGTGAGCGGAACCGACCAGGTGCCGTCCGCGGCCATCTCCGGATGCACGTGCTGGAAGCCGGAGCCGTCCCTGCGCACCAGCACGAGGTGGAGCTTCTTCTCGTGCTCCACGTCGAACTTGGTCACGGTGTCACCGCTGACCGTTCCGATCCTGAAGCTGAAGGTCTGCTGTGCCTGGGCGGCCAGGGTGTTCTGCGTCAGGGTGAGCACGTAACCGTTGTCCGCGACGGAAAGACCGGGCGGGAGCTTGCCTTCCGCCTTGCTCTGGCCCGAGGCGGGCTGCTCGGCGCCGTGCTCCGTCGCGTTCGGCGTGGACGGACCGCCGAACGGTCCCGCGGCGCGCCGGCGGCCCATGCGCCGCCGAAGACGATCGCCAGCACACCCGCGTAGGCGGCCACCTTCGTGGCGGTGTTCATCTGGCTCTCCCTCAGCTGGTGACCAGCGTGTAGCCGGCCTCGGTGACGGCGGCACGGACGTCGCCCTCGGCGACGGGCTGGTCGCTGGTGACGGTGACCCTGCCGCTGTCGAGCTCGACGGCCACGTTCCGCACGCCGTCGATCTGACTGATCTCCTCGGTCACCGAGCTGACGCAGTGCCCGCAGGTCATGCCGCTGACGGTGAACACGGACTCGGACATCGGGTGCTCCTCGGATGTGGTTCGAAAACGTCGGAATCAGGAGCGGACCAGGCGAGCGATGGCGTTGCTGGCCTCGGCGATCTTCTCGTCCGCGGTCGTGCCGCCCTCGGTGATGGCCTGGCTGACGCAGTGCTTCAGGTGCTCGTCGAGCAGGTTGAGCGACACCGACTGCAACGCCCTGGTCGCGGCGGAGATCTGGGTGAGGACGTCGATGCAGTAGTCGTCGTTCTCGATCATCCGCTGCAGTCCGCGCACCTGACCCTCGATGCGTCGCAAGCGCCGCAGGTGGTCGTCCTTGTTGTCGGTGTAGCCGTGCATCTGCCGCTCCTGTCAATCGGTCCGCCGCGCGGCCGGTCGTGGATGACCGGGGGAACGGCGGGCTCTTGCCACCTTTATACCCATGGGGGGTACCCGTACGCAAGGAATCTGCTGATACAGGTGGGGGGTATCTGACGTGACGTCGCACTCAGTGTCCGGCCGGGTACGGTCAGGCGTCGGATTTGCATGCCTTGCAGCAAAAAACGCCGGACGGGAGCGCTGCACGCTCTCCGTCCGGCGTTTCGCCGGGTCAGCTCGACTTGAGCAACGACTGCATCTCGGTGATCTCAGCCTGCTGGGCGGTGGTGATGTCCTGCGCCAGCTTCTTGGCGTCGGCGTTGCTGCCCTTCTCCTGCTGCGTCTTGGCCATCTCGACGGCACCCTGGTGGTGCTTGATCATCATGTCGAGCCACATGCGGTCGAACTCCGCACCGGTGGCGCCGTTGAGCTTCGCCATCTCCTCGGCCGTCATCATGCCCGGCATGGAGCCGTGGCCAGAGCCGTGATCCATGCCCGGCATCGACGTCGCGGTAGCGGCACCCCACTTCGTGAGCCACTCGTTCATCTTCTTGATCTCGGGGTCCTGTGCGGCCGCGATGCGCTTGCCGAGGTCGGTGACCTTGGGGTTCGTGCTCTTGGCAGGAACCATCGCCGCCATGTCCAGCGCCTGCTGGTGGTGCCCGATCATGTCCTGCGCGAACTTGACGTCCTGCTCGTTGTGGCCGTCCTGCTGGCCAGTGGCGGACGGCGGCGCGGTGGTCGAGCTGTGCTGCATGCCCGCCATGTCGCCACCGCCGCCGCAGCCGGCGAGGAGTGCGACCGCCGCCACGCCGGCGACACCGAAACCGATCAGGGACTTCCTCATCATGTGCAACTTTCTGTGCTGGGAACGTGACCGTCGGGGGAACCGGTGTCGATCACAGCCTCAGTACGCACAACGAGTTCAGCAGCCCGCGGCCGCCGAGCGGGGGAGGCCTCGCGGGTGCGCGTGGCCATGCGGGGGTGGAAGCGGCGGGAGCGTCTGACGGGCGGGCCAGGCGCAGCAGCAACCAGCCGAGCAGGAGCAGCGACGCCACGGCGCACAGGATCGCCACGCACATGTGCACCATGTCGTGTGCCGGTGCGGGCTCCGGTTCGTCTGGCGCGTGGTGGTGGTCGCCGTGAGCACTGGCCACGGCAGCGTGCCCGTCAGGCGTGTCCACGTTGACGTGGTGCATCCCGACGACGCCGAGGACGAGCAGGCAGAGCAGCGCCCACTGGGCCGCTGTCCGCTGCGTGCTCCCGATCATGCCACTACCGTACCTAGTAGGACCCATCACCGACGCTTACGGGTCACCGCATCGACTGGTTCACCTCGATCACCAGAATCGGGTGTTGACACCCCTAGGGGGTAGGGGCGTAAGGTGCTCGCGGAGATACCCCCTAGGGGTATCAGGGTGGCGACTTGAAGGGGAAAGTCATGGACCACGGCAGCACACAGCCGAGTCTGACCAAACTGGCCGTTTCCGCGACGCTGCACTGCCTCACCGGCTGCGCAATCGGCGAAGTCCTCGGCATGGTGATCGGTACCGCGTTGGGCTGGTCCAACCTGTCGACCATCGTGCTCGCCATCGCGCTGGCCTTCGTGTTCGGCTACTCGCTCACCATCCGTCCGGTGCTGAAGTCCGGCCTGCCGCTGCGTGCCGCGATCGGTGTGGCGCTCGCCGCCGACACCGTGTCGATCGCGGTCATGGAGATCGTCGACAACGCGGTGATGCTGGGCGTGCCCGGCGCGATGGAGGCGGGGCTGACCAGCTGGCTGTTCTGGGTGAGCCTGGCCTTCGCGCTGGCCGTGGCGTTCGTGGTGACCGTCCCGGTCAACCGCTGGCTGATCTCTCGCGGCAAGGGGCACGCCGTGGTGCACCAGTACCACGGTGGCGGCCACGAGGGTCATCACTGACCGAGCTTCTGACGAAGGGCGCATCCGAGGCCGGATGCGCCCTTCGTCGCGGCGGCTCAGATGCTGATGGAGCCGATGCGGCCGCGAGACGAGGCCACCATCGTCTGAAACTCGTCGTTCGTCCGCCCGACGCCACCACCCAGCGCCTGCAGCATCGCGTTGTGAGCCGTGGAAACCTGCTTCCACGCGGCGTTCACCTCGCCGAACTGACCACCCGCGTTGTCGAGCCAGTTCGCCTCCGCGATGCCCGCTTCCCGCTGCCAGGTCTCCATCTCCCCGGCCACCTTCGCGGCCGTGTCGAGGATCTGCTGCGTCATGTCGCCGAGCTGGGTGAAACTTCCCTTGATCACCATGATGATCTCCTTGTGGTGAACGGTGGTCAGGCCTGCAGTGCGCCGCCGAACGGGCTGTGCCCGGCGACGGAGGTGATGCCGGTGGCACTGGCGTCGTCGGCGCTTTCGTAGGTGGCGACGGCGACCGTGGTGTTCTCGCCCAGGCCGGTCAGCGCGTTGACCAGCCTGGTGACGCCCTGTTCCCACTGTTCGTAGACGGGCACGAACGCCTGGTACGCCTTTCCCTCCCACTGGCCGGCCAGCGCCGACACCGGGTGCCCCAGCTGCCGCTGGTGGACCTGGATCTGCTGCGCCACGTTGTCGGCCATCTGTGCTGCCCGCGCGACGATTTCCGGATCGAGATGAGCCTGATCCTGCATTGGAGCGGTCCCCTTTCCGTGGACGGACAAGGCGAACCTAGGTGTGGGGGAACACCTTCCGGGCCGCGGCGGCACCTTCCTGCCACGGGCGGCACCGCAGACGTTCACTCGGTCAGGATCGGCCCCAGTGCTGTGAGCGAGGAGGCTGATCTTGGCTACCGTGATGGTGAAGAGGCCGGCGCGCAGGCCGCCGCCGGAGATGCCCTCGGGTGAGGTGGTGCTCGAGGCGCCACCGGAGATCCCGGCTCCCTCCGGGCGCCAGTGGACGCACCTGATGAGCATGCTGCCGATGATCGCGGTCATGGCGGCGATGCTGATCATGTTCTCCGGCGGCATCGCGGGCGGTCTGCGCATCGCGGTGTTCGGGCTGTTCGCCCTGGCCATGCTCGGCATGGCCGTGATGGCGTTCGTCAACGGTGCGGGCCCGGCAAGCGGGAGATGGGGCAGGCACGGCGTCAGTACCTGCGTCGGCTGGCGCAGCACCGCGTCCGTCTGCTGAGGACGGTCCGCAGGCAGCGAGTCGCGTTGTTCTACCTGCATCCCGACCCGGAGGCGCTGCAGTCGGTGGTCGCCGGCTCCCGGTTGTGGGAACGCAGGCCGGAGGACGGCGACTTCGCCGTCACGCGGGTCGGTGTCGGCCCGCAGAGCCCGGCCACGACGCTCGTCGCACCGGACACCCTGCCGCTCGAACAGCTGGAACCTTTGTCCGCGTTGGCCTTGCGCCGGTTCATCACCACCTACGGTGAGATCCCCGAGCTGCCGCTCGCCGTCGCAGTCACCGGTTTCAGCCACATCCACGTCCGCGGTGACCGGTCGGGGGCGGCCGGCCTCGTGCGGTCGATGCTCGCCCAGCTCGCCGCCCTGCACGCCCCGGACGACCTGCGCGTCGCGGTGTGCGTGGACTCGAATGCGCGGGCGCACTGGGAATGGGTCAAGTGGTTGCCGCACGCGCTGCATCCGCACAAGACCGATGCGCTGGGACCGGTGCGGCTCGTGGCGCCGTCCGTCGCGGGAATCGAGGCGATGCTGGAGGACCTGCTCGCGCAGCGCCCCCGGTTCGACCCGGCCGCGCCGCGTGGTGCGAGCCCGCATCTGGTGGTGGTGCTCGACGGTGGCCGGATCACGGGCTCGGAGCACCTGATGGCCGGAGCGGGTGTCGAGGGCGTGACGATCATCGATCTCACCACCGCACCGCCACGTGCACTCGACCGCACCGCCCTGGTCTTCGACGTCGCCGCCGACGGACGTCTCACCGCGACAACGATCGAGGGCGAGACGGAACTCGGCCGGGCTGACGCGATCGACCTGGTGACCGTCGAAGGTCTCGCCCGGCAGCTCGCGCCGTTGCGGCTGACCACGGCCACCCGAGGCGAGCAGCCGCTGCACGAGCTCGGTCTCGCCGAACTGCTCGACCTGGGCGATCCGTACGCGTTCGACCCCGCGCGGTGGTGGGGCCAGCGGCCCAACCGCGACCGGCTCCGCGTCATGTTCGGCATGCAGCCGGACGGTTCGCCGATCGAGCTCGATCTCAAGGAGTCCGCGCAGGACGGAATGGGCCCGCACGGCCTGCTCATCGGCGCGACCGGGTCGGGCAAGAGCGAGCTGTTGCGGACGCTGGTGCTCACGCTCGCCCTCACCCATCCGCCGAACTCGCTCAACTTCGCGCTGGTCGACTTCAAGGGCGGTGCCACGTTCAACCGCCTCGACAAGCTCCCGCACACCAGCGCGGTCATCACGAACCTCAAGGACGAGCTGCCACTGGTCGACCGGATGACCGACGCGATCAGCGGTGAGCTCATCCGGCGGCAGGAACTGCTGCGCGCCAGCGGAAACTTCTCGTCCCTGCACGACTACGAGAAGGCGCGAGCCGCCGGTGCGCCGCTGCCGGAGGTCCCGACGCTGCTGGTCATCTGCGACGAGTTCAGCGAGCTGCTGACCGCCAAGCCGGACTTCATCGACATGTTCGTCCAAATAGGACGAGTGGGTCGTGCGCTCGGTGTGCACCTGCTGCTGGCGAGCCAGCGGCTGGAGGAAGGCAGGCTGCGCGGTCTCGACGTGCACCTGTCGTTCCGGCTCGCGCTGAAGACGTTCTCCGCGATGGAAAGCCGCACCGTGCTCGGTGTCAACGACGCCTACGAGCTTCCGCGCGCGCCGGGGCACGGGTTCCTCAAGTTCGGCACCGAGCCGTTGATGCGCTTTCGCTCCGCGTACGTCTCGGGTGTGTACCGCCGTGCCGCCTCGGCTCCGGGACCGGCGCGGTCGCACGCACCGGACTTCCACGAGTATTCGACCTCCTACGTCGCTGCACCGGTTCCGGTCGAGCAGGAGAAGCCGGTGGCCGACGAGGACGACGCCGTCGGGGAAAGCTTGCTCGACGTCCTGGTCGACCGGCTGGAGGGCAGGGGGACACCCGCGCATCAGGTGTGGCTGCCGCCGCTGTCCGCACCGCCGTCGCTCGACGGCCTGCTGGGTCCGCTCGGCGAGGACCCGGCGCGCGGCCTGTGCGCGACATCGTCCGCGCACAACGGAAAGCTGCGCGCGGTGGCGGGCATCGTCGACCGGCCGTTCGACCAGCGGCGCGACCCGCTGGTCTTCGACTTCTCCTCGGCGGCGGGCCACTTCGTCGTGATGGGCGCGCCCCGCAGCGGCAAGAGCACCGCGCTGCGCACCGTGATCATGAGCCTCGCCGTGACGCACACCCCGAGGGAGACCCAGTTCTACTGCATCGACTTCGGTGGTGGCTCCCTCGCTGCCCTGCGCGGCCTGCCGCACGTCGGCGGAGTGGCCGGACGGCAGAACCCCGCGGCCGTGCGGCGCACGGTGGCCGAGGTGATGACCGTGCTGACCGAGCGGGAACGCAGGTTCGCCGACCACGAGATCGACGGCATCGCCGCCTACCGCGAGGCCCGTGCGCGTGGAGAGTTCGCCGATGACCCGTTCGGCGACGTGTTCCTCGTGATCGATGGCTGGCCGACGCTGCGCAAGGAGTTCGACGACCTCGAGGACAAGGTGTCCGACATCGCCGCACGCGGGCTGGCCTACGGAGTGCACGTGTTCGTCGCATGCTCGCGCTGGTTCGACCTGCGCCCGGCGATCAGGGACCTGTTCGGCAGCAAGGTGGAGCTGCGCCTCGGCGACCCCATCGACACCACAGTGGACAAAGCGGCGGCGCTCAACGTGCCGCTGGACTCTCCCGGTCGTGGCGTCACGACGTCGAAGCACCAGATGCTCATAGCGCTGCCCCGCGCGGACGGGGTGGAGACGGACACCGATCTGTCCCAGGCTTCTGCCGCTCTCGTGGCCGCCGTCACGCGGGCATGGCGGGGGGAACGGGCACCGTCCGTGCGCCTCCTGCCGCCGGCCGTGCCGTATCCGGACCTGCCAGCGCAGGACAACGATCTCCAGCTCACCATCGGCATCGCCGAGCACGACCTGCAACCCGTCCGCATCGACTTCGCGGCAGATCCGCACTTCCTGCTGCTGGGCGACGCCGAGTCCGGGAAGACGGCGTTCCTGCGCATGCTGGCGCGCCGGATCGTCGACAGCTACGCGCCCAGCGAGGCCCGCATCGTGATGATCGACCACCGCCGCGGCCTGCTCGGCGAGGTGACCTCGGACCACCTCATCGGCTACGGCACGGACCTCGCCAGCACGAAACGCCTGATCGGCGAGGCCGCGCGCGGGATGGCAGAACGACTGCCGGGCACGGACGTCACACCCGAGCAGCTGCGCGCCCGGAGCTGGTGGCGCGGACCGGAGCTGTTCGTGCTGGTCGACGACCACGACATGGTGGCCACGCCGCACGACGACCCGTTCGCCCCGCTGATGGAGTACCTGCCGCAGGGCCGAGACATCGGTCTGCACGTCGTGCTGGCCCGCCGCACCGGCGGTGCGGGCCGCGCCCTGTTCGCCCCCTTCATGTCCCGGCTGCGTGACGTCGGTTCCCCCGGCCTCCTGCTGTCCGGCGACAAGGACGAAGGACCACTGCTCGGCGGGCTCAAACCAGAACCGCTGCCCGCAGGCAGGGGCAGGTTCGTCACCCGCAAGCACGCGCCGCAGCTGGTGCAGCTCGCCTGGCTGCCCCCAACCGGATGATCGGAGTATCCACAATGGATGGTGCCCACCTCGAACCGCGAGCGGCCGACGATTTCGTCGCGCAGCTCACCCCGCCGAAAGGTGACGCCCTCGCGGGCTGGCAGCCGAGGCCGTGCGGCGGCGGTGTGCCGGAGTGTGCGGCGTTCACCTCGACGGAGACCGCCGCGCGCGACGCGATGACGAAGTTCCTCGCCGATCTGGCTCAGGTCTCGAGGCGTTCAAGCAGGTCGCGACCGCGTGCCGGAACGACTACATGAACACCGACGTGACGAGGGCCGACCAGATCGCCCGTGCACGCGACCACATCTCCGGGAAGGGATGACAGCCGTGGACATCGAGCAGATGAAAGCGATGGCCGAGGCCGAGCGGGAGCACGTCGACCGGCTTCAGGTGAGCATCGAGGCCTGGCAGAAGTATCTGACCGTGCTGGGTGAAGCCGACACCAGCCTGAAGAACGCGGCGACGCACACCAGCGCGGGGTGGACGGACAGCGCCGGAAAGCTGTTCGAGGCCAAGACGAAGGAGTGCTCGGCGGCCATCACGGCGGCCAGGGACGCGGTCGTCGGGTCGAACGTGCAGAACGTGCTCTCCACGCTGATGAGTGTGATCGAGCAGGAGTACAACGCCGTCATGGCCGCCTATGACGCGTACAAGGCGGCGGAGAAGATCCTCGACGTCCCCGGCATGGAGAAGGCGCTGCAGGACGCGGCCGCCGCGCTGCGCAAGATGGGCGCGGAGTTCCAGAAGGCCGAACAAGCCGTGCAGCAAGCGGTTGCGCCGCAGGGCAAGTCACCGGCGGGCGGCCCGGCGGCGTCCAGCGCGGCTCCGTCCGGTGCGAACCCGTCGGGCGCCTCTCCGTCGGGTGCG
>NZ_VSRL01000111.1 GCF_012184385.1 Lentzea indica | reverse complement strand
CGCGATCGGCAGTGAAACAGGAAACCCGCGCCGCGAGGCCCAGCGCGTAAGCGCTACCCGCCGCACGGCGGGTGGGAATCCCTGTCCTTCAGGGCAGGGAGAAGTCAAGGGCCTACCTCCTTGGCCGAGCACCCTCGCCCGCAGCCAACCCGCCCGTCAAGATGCTAATTCGAATTATTACAGGGTTGACGGCGAGCGGGGAGCAGACGCAGAATCCCTGCCAATTCGAATTGGCAGGTGCTCATGGCCAAGAGGCTCACCCAGCAGGACATCGCGCGGATGGCAAGCGTCAGCCAGGCCACGGTGTCACTGGTGCTCAACAACCGGCAGGACGGCGGCGTCCGCATCGCCCCGGAAACACGTGCGCGAGTGCTGGAGGTGATCCGCCGGACCGGCTACGTCGCGAACCCGATCGCGCGCCGGCTGCACGACCACCGCAACCGCATCCTCGGCGTGTTCACCTACGAGGCCGTCTTCCCGAGCACCCGCGCGGACTTCTACCAGCCGTTCCTCGAAGGCATCGAGGAGCAGGCGGAGGAGGCCGGCTGTGATTTGCTGCTGTTCACCAGCGCCACGGCCGTGGGCGGCAAGCGGAGGATCTTCAGCGACGACAGCAGGATCCGGCTCGCTGACGGGTGCGTGCTGCTAGGTCGTTCCATCGACCGCGACGATCTCGCCCAGCTCGTGGCCGAGGGCATCCCGTTCGTCTCGATCGGACGGCGCGACGACGCGGGCGGCCCTGTGCCGCACGTCGGCGCCGACTACCGCGCCGCGGTGCGGGACCTGGTGGACCGCACGGTCGCGCTGGGCCACCGAAGGCTCGCGTACCTCGGCGTCGGCGCGGGTGCGGAGTCGTCAGCCGACCGGCTGCGTGGGTTCCGGGAAGCCGTTGCCGCACAAGGGGCCGAAGGCACACACGTGCCGTTCGGCGGGCTTGACCAGTTGCTCGACGCGGGCATCACGGCCGTGCTCGCCGAGGAGGTCTCCGACGGTGCCGCGCTCGTCCTCGCCGCCCGCGAGCGCGGCCTGTCTGTCCCCGGCGACCTCTCCGTGCTCATGCTCGGCGCGGCCACCCGGCCCGCTCCCGAGGAGGTCGACCTGACCGGATTCCGCATTCCCCGGCGCGAGATGGGCAGGCGGGCGGTGCAGGCGCTGACCGAGGTGCTCGAGAACGGCACCACCCCACAGGAACTGCTCACCTGCGAGTTCATCGCCGGCTCCACGCTGGGTTGATCAGGAGGAACCTTTGCTGGACAACACGGACGTCGTCGTGGTCGGCGGCGGACTCGGAGGAGTCGCCGCCGCGCTGGCGCTGCTGCGCGCCGGTCGCCGGGTCGTGCTCACCGAGGAGTTCGACTGGCTCGGCGGCCAGCTCACCAGCCAGGCGGTGCCACCGGACGAGCACAGCTGGGTGGAACGCTTCGGTGTCACCGCGAGCTACCGGGCGTTGCGCGACGGAATCCGCGAGTACTACCGCCGCCGCTACCCGCTGACCCCGAGGGCACGGGCGTGGCGCGAGCTCAATCCTGGCGCGGGCAACGTGAGCAGGCTCTGCCACGAGCCCCGCGTCGCCGTGGCGGTGATCGACGAGATGCTCGCGCCGTACCGCGGCAGCGGCAAACTCACCGTGCTGCAACCCTGCCGGCCGATCTCCGCGCGCACCGACGGCGACAGGATCGTGTCGGTCACCGTCGAGCACAACGGCTCGCAGATCGAGCTTTCCGCCCCGTACGTCCTCGACGCGACGGAGACCGGTGAGCTGCTGCAGTTGTCCGGTATGGAGTACGTGACCGGCTTCGAGTCCACTCTGGACACCGGCGAGCCGAGCGCACCCGAGATCGCGCAGCCCGCGAACATGCAGGCGATGTCGGTGTGTTTCGCGATCGACCACGTCGGCGGCGACCACACCATCGACAAGCCGGCGCGGTACGACTTCTGGCGGAACTACCAGCCGTCGTACTGGGGCGACCGGATGCTGTCGTTCCGCTCCCCCGACCCGCGCACGCTGAACATCGCCGAGCGCACGTTCACCCCCAACCCGGACGACGATCCGCTGACCGTCGTCTCCGACCAGCGGCTCAGTGCCGGTGACAGCAACCTGTGGACGTTCCGCCGCATCGCCGCCCGGCGCAACTTCGTCGACGGCGCGTACGAGAGCGACATCTGCCTGGTCAACTGGCCGATGATCGACTACTTCGAGTCGCCGGTGATCGACGTGCCGGACGCGGACGCGCACATCGCGGCGGCACGGGAGCTTTCGCGGTCGGTGCTGTACTGGCTGCAGACCGAGGCACGTCGCCAGGACGGCGGCACCGGCTTCCCCGGCCTGCGCCTGCGCGGTGACGTCACCGGTAGCGCGGACGGACTGGCCCAGGCGCCGTACATCCGCGAGTCCCGGCGCATCAGGGCCGAGTACACGATCGTCGAGCAGGACCTCTCACTCGCCGTGCGCGGCGACAAGGGCGCGGTGCAGCACGCCGACGCCGTGGGTGTCGGCATGTACCGCATCGACCTGCACCCCTCGACCGGCGGCGACAACTACCTCGACGTCGCGAGCTGCCCGTTCGAGATCCCGCTCGGCGCGCTCATTCCCGTGCGGATGGAGAACCTCCTGCCCGCGGGCAAGAACATCGGCACCACCCACATCACCAACGGTTCCCACCGGCTGCACCCGGTCGAGTGGAACGTCGGCGAGGTCGCGGGCGCGCTCGCGGACTTCTGCCTGGCGCACCGAGTCACCCCTCGCGCGGTGCGCAACACCCCCGGCCTGCTCGTGGACTTCCAGCACCGGCTGGAACGCGACGGGGTCGAGCTCCGCTGGCCGGACGTGTCCGGTTACTGACCCAGGAGACAACGATGTCACGCCTGACAGCACTCATCCTCGCCGGACTTCTCGCCCTCACGGCGTGCAGTGGTTCGTCCGCCCAGTCCGGTCCGAAGTCGTTGCGCATGACCGTGTGGACGGCCAACGAGGCACATCTCAAGCTGCTCAACGAGATCGCGTCCGAGTACAAGGCGTCGCACCCGGACGTCACCGAGATCAAGTTCGACTCGATCCCCGCCGACGGCTACACCACCACGCTCACCACGCAGATCGCCGGCGGCAACGCGCCCGACCTGGCGTGGATCCTGGAGGAGTCGGCACCGGACTTCGTCGCCTCCGGCGCGCTCGCGCCGATCAGGGGCAAGGTCGAGAAGGTGGACGAGCTGGTGCCGTCGGCGACGAAGCTCTGGCAGAAGGACGGCGAGCTGTACGCGTACCCGTTCTCCACCTCTCCGTTCGGGCTCTTCGTCAACACCAGTCTGGTCAAGGACGTGCCCGCGAACTGGACCTGGGACCAGGCGATCGCGGCCGCCGCGGCATCCGGCAAGGGCCTGGTGCTGCCGGACTTCAAGTACCAGAACTGGGCGGTGCTCTCGGCGATCTGGCGCGGCTGGGGCGCGAACGCGTGGAGCGAGGACGGCAGGTCGTGCGGGTTCGCGAGCGCTGAGATGAAGGACGCGATGTCGTTCATCCACAAGGCGATCTTCACGGACAAGGCGATCCCCGGCCCCGGCACGACCGTGGACTTCTTCGCGGGCAACGCCGCCATGGCGATCAGCCAGATCTCGCGGGCGGGTGCGTTGAAGGACGCCAAGTTCACCTGGACCCTCGTGCCGCTGCCCTCGGGCCCCAAGGGCGACTACGCGGTGATCGGGCAGGCCGGTGTCGGCGTGATGAAGCGGTCGAAGAACGCCGAGGCCGCGGCGGACTTCCTCGGCTTCTTCACCAACGAGGCCAACTCGGCGAAGCTCGCGCAGTTCTTCCCGCCGGTGCGCTCGTCGTTGCTCAACGCGGAGACCCTGGCCAAGAGCAACCCGCTGATCAAGCCGGAGCAACTGCAGTCGGTCGTGGTCGAGGGCATCAGCAAGGGCGTGGTCAAGCCCAGCCACCAGGGTCAGGAGGAGCTGAACCAGACGATCCGCGCGGCGCTGGACCCGTTGTGGAAGGCCGACGCGGACGTCGACAGCGTGCTCGACGGGGTGTGCGCGAAGATCAAGCCGTTGCTGGAGCGCAAGTGACGTTCTGGACGTATCGCAGGCGCGACAACCTGGTCGGCTACTTGTTCGTCGCGCCCGCACTTCTCGGCAGCCTCGCGTTCGTGCTGATACCGCTGGCGTTGGTCGGCTGGTACAGCCTCAACGAGTGGAACGTGCTCGGCGGGACGTTCGAGTTCATCGGTGCCGAGAACTACGAGCGGCTGCTCAGCGACGAGAAGCTCCGCGAGTCACTCGTGGCGACCACCTGGTTCGCCGCGGGACTGGTGGTGCTGAACCTGTCGCTGGCCCTGCTGCTCGCGGTGCTGCTCAACCAGAAGCTGCGCGGCACCACGGTGTTCCGCACGTTGTTCTTCTCCCCCGTGCTGGTGTCGCTGGTCGCCTGGACGCTGGTGTGGCAGCTGATGCTGCAGCCGGAGGGCAGTGTGAACGGCCTGCTCGGCGTGGTCGGCGTCGACGGCCCGAACTGGCTGCGGACCGAGTCGGCCGCGATGGTCGCGGTGATCGTCGTGCAGGTGATCAAGAACGTCGGGCTGAACATGGTGCTGTTCCTCGCGGCGCTGCAGGGCGTGCCCGCGCCGCTGTACGAGGCCGCCAAGATCGACGGTGCCGGGGCATGGACGCGGTTCCGCCGCATCACCATCCCGTTGATCAGCCCGACGATCCTGCTCACGTCGATCATCACGATCGTCGGCTCGCTGCAGGTGTTCGCCCAGATCGCCGTGCTCACGCAGGGCGGTCCCGGCACGTCGACCACCGTGTTGATCTACTACCTGTACCAGCAGGCGTTCCAGTTCCACCACTTCGGCTACGGCGCGACGATCTCGGTGCTGCTGTTCGTCATCGTCGCCGCGCTCACCCTGCTGCAGTGGCGGATGCGCCGAAAGTGGGTGCTCCATGAGTCGTAAGGTGGCGCTCTACGGGCTGCTCTGCCTGCTGTGCGTGCCGTTCGTGTTCCCGACGTGGTGGATGGTCACCTCGTCGATGAAGCCGATCAGTGAGATCTTCTCCGAGTCGCTGTTGCCGTCGGAGTGGACGTTCTCCACGTACTCGCAGGTGTTCCGGATGCAGCCGTTCGGGCAGCAGTACTGGAACAGCCTCTACATCGCGGTGATCGTCACCGCCGGCACGATGGTGGTCGCCGCCATGGCGGGGTACGCGTTCGCGCGCATCCGGTTCCCAGGCCAGAACGTGCTGTTCGTGGTGGTGCTGACCGGCCTGCTCATCCCGAGCGAGGTTACGATCGTGCCGCTGTTCCAGCTGTTCCAGTCGCTCGGCCTGACCAACACGCACTGGCCGCTGATCATCGTGCCGATCTTCGGCGCGCCCTGTGTGCTGGCGATCTTCATCATGCGCCAGTTCTTCGTCGCGCTGCCACCGGAGCTGGAGGAGGCGGCGCGGATGGACGGGCTCGGCCGAGCCGGGATCTTCTACCGGGTCGCGCTGCCGTTGGCACGGCCCGCGTTGGGCGCGGTCGCGATCTTCACGTTCCTGCACTCGTGGAACCTGTACCTGGAACCGATCGTGTATCTGTCCACACCGGACATGTTCACGCTGCCGCAGGCGCTGACCCAGTTCGTCGACATCTACGGCGGTCCCATGTGGAACGTGCAGCTGGCCGCCGCGACGATGACCGCGGTGCCGATCCTGGTGGTGTTCGTGCTGGCCCAGCGGCAGTTCATCGAGGGCCTGGCGCACACAGGGGTGAAGGGGTGATCGATCCTGAGATCGCGGCGCTGGCCGACCTCTCCCGGCCGCCGCTCACGCCTGCCGGGATCGCGGAGAGACGGGCTGGTGGACGGGTCGTCACCGACGCCGAACTGACGCGGGGCGGCTCGGTCACGTTCACAGAGGAGGACGCGGACGGCGTGCCGGTGCTCGTGTTGCGCCCGGCCCGTTCCACAGGTCCGCCAGTGCTGCACCTGCACGGCGGCGGGATGGTCGCGGGCACCCGGCGAACCGACCTCCACGTGCTGGCCGAGTGGGTCGAGGAGCTCGGCGTCGTGCTGGTGTCGCCGGAGTACCGGCTGGCGCCCGAGCACCCGCATCCGGCACCGGTGCAGGACTGCTACCGGACGCTGACGTGGATGGAGCGCAACGGTTTCGTCTCCCCAGTCGTCGCCGGCACCTCCGCGGGTGGCGGGCTGGCGGCGGCGGTGACGCTGATGGCCCGTGACTTCGGCGGACCGGCCATCCGCGGCCAGCTGCTGATCTGCCCGATGCTCGACGACAGGTGCGACACCCCTTCCAGCCACCAGTTCCTGAACGGCACCACGTGGGTGCGCACGTCGAACATCACGGGGTGGAACGCCCTGCTCGGTGACGCACGGGGTGGACCGGAGGTGTCTCCCTTCGCCGCACCCGCGCGGGCAGCCGATCTCTCCGGTCTGCCACCGACCTACGTGGACGTCGGCTCGGCGGACCTGTTCCGTGACGAGGCCGTCGACTACCCCTCACGGATCTGGCGGGCAGGCGGGAACGCCGAGCTGCACGTGTGGCCGGGCGGGTGCCACGGGTTCGACCAGCTCGCACCGGACGCGGCGCTGGCCCGCAGAGCCCGTGCCGCCCGGATCGCGTGGCTCACCGCCGTGACTCGGCGTCGGCCACCACCTCCAGCGTGAAGGTCCGCCCGCTGTGCGACGCCAGCGGGCGGGCATTCACACAGTCTCACATCGCCGTGGTGACAGTCTCGTCAGGTGCTCACTTGTAGCGGGGGTGGGTGGTGTGCCATTCGAAGCCGCCGCCCATCCAGGCCTTGGTGCCCTTCAGGAACCGGTGCAGCTCCACCGACGGGACGGCCAGCAGCTCCTTGTGCCCCTCCTCGAAGTCGCGCACCAGCTGGTTGTGCAGCTCCACTGTCCGCGCGGTGGCCTCGGCGATCGAGCACTCCCTGTCCGCCGCGATCTGCAGCACCATGTTGCAGACGGGCTTCTCGTCGGCGGCGTCCTTCTCCACCGACACCAGGTCGTTCACCATCACCGACGCCGTGCCCGCGGACGTCAGCAGCTGCCGCACGCGCGGGTCGTAGTACAGCGGCGCCTGCAGTTCGTAGCCGCCGACGGCGTCGATCAACGTCATCGACGTGTAGAAGGTGTCGTGCTGCCGCGTCGCGAGGTACTGCCAGGCCGGCGGGTAGTTGCCGGTGTGCCGCCAGGCCGCGTAGGCGCTCCACGACACGAACATCGCGAACGTCGAGTAGCAGACCCGTTGCACCACGGTCGGTGTGCTGCGCGACGACAGGTGCGCGATGCCCGACCGCAGGCCGACGAGCACCGGGTCGGAGGCCAGCGTCTCCTCCAGTTCCGCGGTGAACTCGGCGGCGGGCGCGACCGGGTCCATCGCGGCCATCGCCAGCGCGAGACGTGGCGGCAGCTCGGCCGGGACGGCGCCCATCTCGGTGCTGTCGGCGTAGAGGTCGTCAGCGGCCCACCACGCCGCGTTCAGCTTCGCGGCGATCAGCAGCTGCTCGACGTCGTCGGTGTCCACGTGGGTCAGCACCGCGAGGCGGCCGAACATGCCGCCCAGGAACCGTTCCGGCTCCTCGAAGCCGCAGTCCCCCGCCCACGCGATGAGCCGCTCGTCCACGGCGGCGGCCAGCCGGTCGTCCTCGCGTTCGACCACCGGCACGTACAACGGCGGCGCCGTGCCGTCACCCCACGGGCGTTCCGCGTAGCCGGGTTCCGGCGGCACCGCAACGGCCTCGGGCCGCCCGAGCCGGGCAGCGGAGGTGCCCAGCCCGGACGGCCCGGAGAGAAGATCGCGCATCACACGCGGTCCGCGGCGATCAGCAGGTAGTGGAAGCTGCCCTCCTTGTAAGCGGTGAGGAACGGGTCCTCGATGCCGGTCGCGACCGACGACTTCGCGCGCAGCTCCCAGTACGGGATGGTCTCCGGCGTCAGGTCCACCACGCTGATCGGCACGAAACCGTTGTCCGCCAACGCCTTGAAGTACTCGCTGCGCGGGTGGATGTTGCAGATGTAGTGCTGGTCGATCTGGCTGACGGCACGCGAGCGGCCACCCGTGAGGTCGTTGTAGCAGCCGGTGATGCAGACGTACCGGCCGCCGGGCGCGATCAGCCGCGCGAACTCGCCGTACAGCTGCTGCAGGTCCACGTACATCGTGGTCTCGTTGGTCCAGATGCCGTTGAACGCCCCGGTCTCGAAGCCGGTGTCGAGCATGTTCTTGAAGTGGAACCGGACCTGGTCTGCGACACCGCGTTCCACGGCCTGGCCGTTGGCGAACGCCACCTGCTGCTCGGAGATGCTGACGCCGTCGACCTCGCAGCCGAACCGCGCGTTGGCCATGAAGCTCGTGCCGCCACGGCCGGAGCCGCCGTCCATCAGCCGGCCGCCGAACGGGACGTCGCCGAAGTGGTCGAGCAGGACCTCCGCCTGCGACGTCTCCAGCCGGTGCATCTCGGCGATGATCGCCTCGTCGCGCACCTCGGCCGGGGCCTCCAGCACCGCCGGGTCGTACGCGCCGAGCCCGTAGTGGTGGTGGTAGAGCCCGTCGACCTCACCGAGCTTGATGTTGACCGGGTCCTTCTCCTTGTTCCAGTAGTCCGCGACGGAACGCTGGTAGTCGGTACGCAGAACCGGCTTCACAGTGGGGCTCGCCATGACCTGTGGTGCTCCTGTTCGTTGAAACGCTCGCTGCCGAACAGCACTTGACCTTTGCAGCTGTCGGCCCAGTCGGCGATACACCGTTCAGGGGATGGTTCGGACACGAACGGGTGGGTCGGATCGCTCCTGAGTGTGGGCATTCCAGGTCACCTGGGAACGAAGCCCGGCGCCGCCCTCCGGGGGTGGCACCGCTCCAAGAACTGTTCAAAGAGGCAATGAAGCGTCATTGAAAACCATTTCAGGATACCTATTTCAAGAATGTGAATGTTTGACACATATGCAACCATCGGCTACAAAGAAATAGCCCCGCCCTGCCGAAGAGGGTTATCAATGACGCGAACCTCCATACCCCTGTTATCGCTGATCTTAATCGGTTCACTCGCCGTACCCGTGACCACAGCGGGGGCTGCACCTGCACTGACGGGCCTGGATGTCTCGTCAGGCAATCGACGTTCCCCCATTTCCGGCCTCTACGACTGGTCGAAGGCGGGGTATCGCGGCAATGGCGTGCTGCCGGGAAACAATGATCTGAACCCGAACGCGAGCTGTCAGATCACATCAGAGGAACTCGCGTCCCAGTTCAACGTCCGGCCGAACGACTCCGCCGACGACAACGCCGGGTTACAGGGCGCGATCGACGCCATCAGGACGCAGTGTTCGCCGACCGCGAGCTATTCGAAGCTGAGCCTCATCACGCTGCCGGCGGGCGAGCTGAAGGTGTCGAAGGAGGTGCACGTCGACGCCGACCACCTGATCATCCGGGGTGCCGGCGCGACCGCGACAAAGATCGTCTACACGCCCGACGCCACGACCCGGTACGACGCGCTCACTCCCGACGGGTCGGACTGGGACGAGGACGGGATGACGTTCGGGCAGGGCAAGGGCGGCTGGCTGTGGCCGGGCCGCGGCCTGTTCCGGGTGCAGTCGCGCGGCGTGCACACGGCCTACGCCAGCGACTACGCGTCGGCGCCCGAGAACCGCAAGGACATCTTCGAGGGCACGATCAACGTGCACTGGAAGGCGGGCACCAAGGTGCGCGCCGCGGCGAAGGCCGGTGACAGGACCATCCAGGTCCAGTCCGCGAGCACGATCAAGGCGGGCATGCTGGTCAACGTCCGCGCCGCGAACTCCGTGAAGTTCTACGAGCAGCAGTTCGCCACCGGGACCCCGTACCCGATGCTGAACATGCACATGCGCCAGCAGATCTTCACCGTCGCCTCGGTCTCGTCGAACACGGTCACGCTCGACAAACCGCTGGAGTTCGACGTCCCCGTCAACTCCACCTCGGACGGTTCACCGGCGATTGACGGGGCGACATACGACTCCAAGGTGTCGCCGCTGGTGGACCCGGTCCTCGGCGTCGGGTTCGAGAACTTCGGCTTCACGCAGGCGATGCCGAGTCTCAACCCCGCCGAGGCCGTCAACAACTACGGCAACATGGCGCCGGCCGACGAGATGCACGGCATCGTGTTCAAGTGGGCCGCGAACTCGTGGGTCAAGGGCATCCGCGCGGAGATGACCGGGTCGCACCCGATCGTCACCGAGGAGGCCAAGAACCTGCAGATCGTCGACAACCACCTCGACGGCTCGTGGAACAAGGGCAAGGGCGGCAACGGCTACTTCCGCGGCTCGCGGGTGTGGGACTCGCTCTACGCCGGCAACACTTCACGCAATCTGCGGCACTTCACGTTCCAATGGTCCGCGTCGGGCAACGTGGTGGTGGGCAACGACTTCGACTCCGACCTGAACCTGCACGGCGGCTGGGAGCGCAACAACCTGTTCGAGCTCAACACCGTTCGCGTCTCCTACGCACACCGCTCGGGCAACTGCCGTGCGAACTGCGGCGAGGAAGGCGGCGGCGGGCCCGACGACTCGAACTGGTTCCCTATCTGGTGGGGCGCAGGGAAGAAGGCTGTGAAGTGGTCGGGTGCCACCGGGCCGCGCAACGTCTTCTTCAACAACGAGATGACCAAGCAGCTGTCGACCAGCGGCGCTTACGAGCCCTACTACAACGACCGGCAACGGATCTACCAGTTCGGCTGGAACGGCAGCGCCTACAAGCACCTCGACATCGGCGGCACGGCCATCGCGGACTGGGCGAAGAACGAGCAGCGCGACTACACCGGCGGTCGCGGCGTGGACAACTCCAAGACCGACTCGGCTCGTTCGCTGTTCCTCAAGAACGTTCCCACCTCCGGCACGCCGGAGGAGCCGCCCCCGCCGACGGGAACGATTCCGGTGTCCAACTCCGAGCAGCTGAAAGCCGCGCTGGCCAACGCCAAGCCGGGCGACACCATCTCGCTCGCGTCCGGCACCTACCGCGGTTCGTTCATCACGCAGAAGGCCGGCACCTCGAGCAGCCCGATCACGCTCACCGGTCCGTCGTCAGCGGTGCTGATCAACGACGGCCCGTCGGGAGAGGCACCGTCCTGCCCGGTGCCGACCGCGGGCTGGGACTCGGGTTACGGCCTGTGGTTGTTCAACGCGCCCTACTGGAACCTCAAGGGATTCAGCGTCACGGAATCCAAGAAGGGCATCGTGCTGGACAACTCCCACCACGTCACGATCGACGGCGTGAAGGTGACCAGGTCCGACGAGGAGGGCGTGCACTTCCGGCGCTCGTCAGCGGACGGCGTGATCAAGAACTCCACGATCACCGACACCGGCCTGGTGCAGAAGGGCTACGGCGAGGGCGTCTACCTCGGATCGGCGAACTCGAACTGGTCCTGCCACGGCAACTCCGGCGGTGTCGACCGCTCCGACCGCGTCCAGGTGCTCGACAACAAGATCGGCCCCGGCATCGCCGCCGAACCGATCGACGTCAAGGAAGGCACCCACAACGGCCTGATCTCGGGCAACACGTTCGACGGCCGCGGCATCTCCGGCCAGAACTCCGCGGACTCGTGGATCGACGTCAAGGGCATCGGGTACCGCATCGAGAACAACACCGGCACCTTCGCCACGCCGGGCACGTTCAAGAACGGCTACGAGACGCACAACCCGAGCACCTCGCCGTCGTTCGCCAACGGCTGCGGAAACGTCTGGCGCGACAACAAGTCCGACCTCGGCGGCGTGGGCGAGTACGCCATCAAGATCACGTCGACGTCGAAGTGCTCCGCGAACCCGAACGTCGTCCACTCCTCGAACACGGTCACCCGTGCCACGAAGGGATTGACGAACGTCCCGGTCACCCCGTGACAACGGGGGTTCCCGGAGTTGACGACACCGGCTAATGCCATTAGCTTAGTGGTTATTGCAGTTAGCCACTGAGGGGATGGACATGACGGAGTTCCTGGAGCTCGACGGCGGACGACTCGCCTACGACGTGATCGGCGAAGGGCCGTTGATCGTGCTGGCCCACGGCATGGGCGACAACAGGGCGGCCTACCGCGAGGTGGCCACCCTGTTGGCGGGCACGGGATACCGCGTCGCCAGTGTGGACCAGCGCGGCCACGGCGAGTCCACCACCGGCTGGGGTTCGTACACCCGCACCGACTCGGCGGCCGACCTGCTCGCGCTGGTCCGGCACCTGGGTGGCCCTGCCGTGCTCGTGGGCCACTCGTTCACCGGTGGCTCCGTCACCATCGCGGCCGCCCAGGAGCCAGAGCTGGTCAGCGCCATCGTGGAGATCAGCCCGTTCACCCGCGCGCAGAAGATCGACTTCGGCGGTCTTCTCACCAACGCCCGCTACCGCAAGGGCATGACGCTGCTCATGGGAGCAGGGATGTTCCGCAGCGTCGGGCTGTGGAAGCGCTACCTCGACCACGCCTTCCCCGGCGCCAAACCAGAGGGTTTCACCGAGCACCTCGCCGCGCTCGACGCCGACCTGCGCAGGCCCGGCCGGATGGCGGTGGTGAGCAAGATGGGCATGTCCGCGCCGACCGACGCCGGCGCCCTGCTCGGCGACGTTCGATGCCCCGCGCTGGTCATCGAGGGAACGCTTGATCCTGACTGGACCGATCCCCGCACCGAGGGCGAGGGCATCGTGGCGGCCATGCCGCCGGGGCTGGGCCGGGTCGAGGTGATCGAGGGGGCGGGCCACTACCCGCACGTGCAGTTCCCCGCCGAGGTGGTCGCCGCGGTCCTGGCTTTCCTCAAGACCGGTGCCCGTGGCTAGGGCGGCGCTGTCCGCGGACGCGGTGGTCGACGTCGCGCTGCACCTGGTCGACGAGGACGGCCCCGCCGCGCTCACCCTGGCGGCGGTGGCCTCCCGCGCGGGCGTGGCCACGCCGTCGCTCTACAAGCACGTCCGCAACCTGGCAGAGCTGCGCGCGCTCATGTCGGTGCGGATCCTGGACGACCTGGCCGAGCGGATCCGCGGGGCGGTGCTCGGCCGATCCGCCGACGAGGCGATCCGCGCGCTCATGATGGCCTGGCGCGACTACGTCCTCGGGCATCCGCACCGCTACTCCGCGCTCGACCAGGCACCTGAGCCGATGGTGGCGCAGGCCGGGGACAGGGTGGTCGACGTCGTGCTGGCCGCCCTGCGCGCGTACGGCTTGGAGGACTCCGAAGCGATCCACGCGGCCCGTTGCGTGCGCGCGGCAGTGCACGGCTTCGCGGTCCTGGAAGCGGAGAACGCGTTCCAGCGGCCCGAAAAGCTGGACGAGACGTACGACCTGCTGATCCACTTGGTGGCCGGTGGTCTTCACACTAGGCAGCGGAACGCATTGCCCGCACCTCGTCCCGCAACGCCCGAACCTCCTGCAGCAGCAAGTCGTCGTGCACCGCCGCACGAGGTGCGGGCAAAGTGATCTCCTCCTGCATCGCGCTGCACACCACCGCGATGAACAGGTTGAGCATGGTGAACGACCCGACCATCAGGTAGATCAGGAAGAAGATCCACGCCAGCGGCTTCTGCTCCATCAGGTCGCGCATCACGTCCGACCAGCCGTCGCCGGTGGTGATCTGGAACAGCGTCAGCAACGTCGGGCCCAGGCCGGTGAAGCGCGGGTCGCCGGTGTCCCCGAACAGGTTGCTCGCGATCACGCCGCCGACGTAGAGAAGCAGCAGCAGAAGTCCCGACAACGACACCAGACCGGGAATCGACCTCACCAGCGCGGTGACGACGCGGCGCATGCTCGGCACCATCGCCACGAGCCGCAGCGCGCGCAGGATCCGCAGCGACCGCAGCACCGACAGCGGGCCCGCGGCCGGGATCAGCGCGATGGCCACGATCACGAAGTCGAAGACGTTCCACGGGTCTTTGAAGAACTTCCAGCCGGACGCGTAGAGCCGGCCCGCGAGCTCCACCGTGAAGATCGCGAGCGCGAGGTGGTCGATCACCGTCAGCATCGGGCCGAACATCGCCGACAGGACCGTCGACGTCTCGGCGCCGAGCGTGATCGCGTTGACCACGATCACGCCGACGATGAACATCTGGAACCGGTTGCTCTCCACAACCGAGCCGACGCGGGCGCGCAGCATCTTCAGCCACCGCTCCTGGCACAGGGGTTTTCGTTGCTATCGGCGGTGGAAGCGGTCCAACTGTTCACCCGGTGGTGTTGATCAGCTCCAGCCGGCCGGCGGTGCGGGCGACCAACACGTCCACGACGTTCGCGAACCGTTGCTGCGCCTCACGATCGCAGGTCTCCAGCCTCGGCACGCACACCTTCGTAAACCGATCGGTTTTCATCCGGATGGAATCGGGTTAACCTCGCAGTATGACCACGAAGGTGAAGCAAAGTCCCCGGGAGCGGCTGCTGGAGGCGGCGGCCGCGCTCACCTACCGAGACGGTGTGGGCATCGGCGTCGAGGCGCTGTGCAAGGCGGCGGGGGTGTCCAAGCGCTCCATGTACCAGCTGTTCGAGAGCAAGGACGAACTGCTCGCGGCGAGCCTGGAGGAACAGGCCTCCGCCTACGTGGCAAGAGCCCTGCCCCTGGCGGACGACGACCGTTCACCCCGCGAGCGGATCCTGCACGTCTTCCGGGGGGTGGAACTGCAGGCCGGTGCGCCCGAGTTCCGAGGCTGCCGGTACCTGGCTGTGCAGATCGAACTGAAGGACCAGAGTCACCCTGCGAGCCAAGTGGCACACCGGATCAAGGGGGGACTGACGGACTTTTTCCGTACCGAGGCCGAACGGGGTGGGGCGAGCGATCCCGACCTGCTGGCCCGTCAGCTGATCCTGGTCTTCGATGGCGCCAGTGCCGCGCGGGGATCGGCGCCGACAACCTGAAAGGGCTCATCGCGCCCACCGTGGCCGCCCTGCTCGATGCGGCAGGCATGCGCTGACGCACCGCCTTTCCTGGCAGGTTCGGTGACTGATGTGCTCTCCGAGCCGATGCCGGTCTCAGGTAAACGGCACGGCACGTATGACTTCACACCCTCGCTCCCCAGCACTCGAGGCGAAGCCCGGTGATCGTGAGCCCTTGAGTGCGAACTCTGCGATCGCACTGCAGGGATGACACTCTCGCGCCTCTCCTGCCTGCTCGCCGGGCCCGTGCCGCCATGCCGGCGGGCGCCGGCCAGCTCAACCTGAAGACAGCTGGTGACGTGGCCCCAGATCTTGGTTCTGCTTGAGCTTGCGCTTCGGAAACCGATCGGTTTACAGTGACGGCGAGCGGAAACCGATCGGTTTCCCGGGCGAGTTCGGGAGTGCATGATGACGACAAATCGGCCGGTGGCCCTCGTGACGGGGGCCTCCTCCGGCATCGGCAAGCAGACCGCGCTCGCGCTGGTCGCGGCGGGCTTCGAGGTGGCAGGCACGGGCCGCGACACCTCACGCGTCGCCCCGCTCCGGGGTGTGACGTTCTTCGATCTCGACGTGGTCAGCGACAAGTCGGTCACCGCCGTGGTCGGGCAGGTGATCGGCCGGTTCGGGCGGATCGACGTCCTGGTCAACAACGCCGGCGTCGGCTCGATCGGCGCGGCTGAGGAAACCTCCGTCGAGCAGGCTCAGGGTGTCTTCGACATCAACGTCTTCGGGGTCATGCGCATGGTGAAGGAGGTCCTGCCGCACATGCGTGCCAGGGGACGCGGCCGCATCATCAACCTCTCGTCAGTGCAGGGCTTCATCCCCGCCCCCTACATGGCCGTCTACGGCGCGTCCAAGCACGCGATCGAGGGCTACTCCCAGTCCCTGGACCACGAGGTCCGGCAGTACGGCGTCCGCTCGCTCCTCGTCGAACCCGCCTACACCAACACCGGATTCGAGGCCAACAGCACCAAGCCCGACACCTCCCTGCAGACCTATGCCGACCAGCGTCACGTCTTCGACCGCCTGATGACGGAAGCGATCAAGGACGGTGACGACCCCGCCGTCGTCGCCAGGACGATCGTCACAGCCGCCACCGACACCAAGCCGAAACTGCGCTACGCCGCCGGCCCCATGGCTGGACGCGCACGCATGCTCCGCTTCGCTCCCGCCTGGGTCGTGGACAAGCAGATCCGCACGATGAACAAGCTGGCCGGCTGACATTCCCTGCCCCGCGCATCCCACCCGTTCGCGCCGTTGATACCGGGAGAGACCCATGTCCGAGACCCTGCACTCCGCCGCGGCCACCGTCGCGAGCTGGCGCGCCGCCGAGGAACGCGGTGACGCCGGGAATGGTGCTGGTGCTTCCCATGATCATGCGCACGTCCTGGACGTGCAGGTGGTCGAAGCTGACGAAGTCCACGTCCTCAGGTCGCAGACCGCAGGAGGGCAGGACGGTGTCCGGGTCGTTGTAGTAGCGGGCGAAGACGTGGTTGGTGAGAAAGTCCCCCGCCAGACGCTTGAGCTGGGCGTAGAACGGCGCTTGAGCCGTTCCGGCGGCGACGGTCGGCTCCCACACCAGTGTTTTCAGCTCACCGTCGAAGCCGTCGAACTGCACGACGAGCATCCGGTTGACGATGCTCACGAACGGGTTGACGGCGAGCGCGGCGCCGTGGAAGCCGAACCGGGTGGGGTACGGAGCGGCGGCGATGTCGAAACTGCGGACGGCGTGGATGCGGCCCTGCTGGACGAACCGCTCACGGTAGGCGGCCGCGGCGTCGCGCACGGCACGCAGCCGGTCACCGCGGGGCCACACGTCGTGGACACCGTCGAATTCGGGGATGGGACGCGGAGCGGCGGCGTCCTGGGCGTTCTTCGTGCTGGGCACCAGCTTGGGCGGAGTGGTCACGGCTCATCCTCGGGATTGCGGGCGGTCCGGGTGCGCTGTTCGTAGGCCGCGCGGACCGACCGGTCGGACAGGGCGGCGAGCTGGTCTGGGACGAGGAGGCGATGCAGGGCGTCGCGGGCACGGCCGGGCAGCAGCGCGGCCAACCAGGTCAAGGCGGCTATCTGGCGTGGAATGAAGACCTCGAACCGCGGGCGCAGCACCACGTCGAGCACCACGTCGGCCACCTGACCTGTCGTCAAGCGTCGGGTGGGGCCGGTCGCGGTACCCACGGCCAGCTCGGTGTCCACGACGCCGGGCATCACCAAGGACACGTGCACGCCGGTGCCGCGCAGCTCGGCGCGGACGGCTGTGCTGTAGCCGTGGATGGCGTGCTTCGTCGCCGCGTAGGTCGCCTCGCCGGCCGGGGCGACCCTGCTGGCGGCCGAGGCGATGTTGACGACGTGGCCGCGACCGCGTTTCCGCATCCCCGGGATCACGAGTTTCATCCCACGCAGCACGCCGTGGACGTTGACGTCGAACTGGCGCAGCGCGGCTTGTTCCGGTTCCTCCGCGAAGGGGCCCACCCACATGATTCCGGCGTTGTTGATCAGTACGTCGATCGGCCCCAGCTGGGTCTCGACGGTGCGTAGGAAGTCTTCGAACGAAGGGGTGTCGGTGACGTCGAGAGCCAGCCCGAGCAGTCGGCCACCGGGATGCACGCCTCCGATGGCACCAGCCGTCTCCTTGGCAACCTCCGCATCGAGATCACCGATCGCCACGGCGGCTCCGGCCGCGGCGAGCCGGACCGCGATGGCACGCCCGATCCCGCGGCCCGCCCCGGTCACCGCGATCACTCGGCCGGTCAGCGGTCTTGCGCTGGGGAGCCCGCCGCGGTCTCTCCGGCTGAACGTGTACGGGTACCTGGGCCGTGCTGCCACGGTCGAGCCCCTTCCCTGCGCTGAGCATGAGGCGGAACGCCGAGGAGCAGGCGGCCCCACGCGCATCTGACACTATGTCGTGTCAGATGAACTGACAAGCTAGAGTGTCAGTTCAGGGCACGCCGATGTCAACACCTCTACGACAGGGAGAACATGACCGGCACCGAGACCGCCGGGCGGCGCTACCGCGGACGCGATGCGGCGCAACGACAGCAGGAGCGCCGCACCCGGCTCGTCCAGGCGGGCCTGGACCTGTTCGGCACGGTCGGATACGCCTCGGTGTCCGTCAAGCAGGTCTGCTCGCACGCCGAACTGACCGAGCGCTACTTCTACGAGTCGTTCCGCGACCGCGAAGACTTCCTCGTCGGCGTCTACAACGACCTGGTCACCACGATCAGAGCCGAAACCGACCAGGCCGTAGCCGCTGCCGCGCCCCATGTCGACGCCCAGCTGCGCGCCGGCCTCGATGCGTTCATCCGCACACTGACCAGCGACGCCCGCATGGCCCGCGTGGTGCTCATCGAGGTCGTGGGCGCCAGCCCTCGCCTCGAAGTGCGCCGCCGGGAGGTCCTGCACGAATTCGCTGCACTGATCGCCGCCGTCGTCGGACCGCTCCCCGACCAGGAAGCCTCCTCCAGCCGGCTCACCATGACCGCGATGAGCCTGGTCGGCGGGGTCAACGAACTCCTCGTTGACTGGACGCTCGGCCACCAGAACGCCACCGTCGAAGAACTGATCGACCTGTCCTACACCCTGTTCATCGCGGCCTACCGGGCCATCAGCGATCAGCCCTGATCACACAGGCCTGGATCCCTTCAGGAGTCTCTGCACCGGCGCGGCGCGAAGATCCACAACCACCCCCGCGCCAGCTTACGATCGGACCCGTGAGCAATGTCGAGGCCGAGCCCGCAGAAGTGACGTGCACCTCCACGCCAGGAACGGTCGAGGTGCTGGCGCCGCGCGACGTGCCGTTGGGCGGCCCACGAGCGATGTCGGTGCGCCGGACGTTGCCGCAGAAGCAGCGCTCGCTCATCGGCGCGTGGTGCTTCTGCGACCACTACGGCCCGGACGACGTCCGGATGGACGTCGCACCGCACCCCCACACCGGGCTGCAGACGGTCAGCTGGCTCTTCACCGGCGAGATCGAGCACCGCGACAGCCTCGGCGTGCACGCGTTCGTGCGGCCGGGTGAGCTGAACCTGATGACCGGCGGCCGCGGCATCGCGCACTCCGAGGTGTCCACCGACTCGTCGACCGTGCTCCACGGCGTGCAGCTGTGGCTCGCGCTGCCGGACGCCCACCGCGACGCACCGCGCGACTTCCAGCACTACGCGCCGCCGACCGTGACGGTGAGCGGCGCCGAGATCCGCGTCTTCCTCGGTTCGCTGGCCGGTTCGACCTCACCTGTGACCACGTTCACACCGTTGCTCGGCGCCGAGATCGTCCTGCCCCCAGGGGCAACGATCGAGCTCGCCGTGGCCCCGGAGTTCGAGCACGGCGTGCTCGTCGACACCGGCGACCTGACGATCCAGGAGACCGCTCTCACTCCCGGCGAGCTCGGGTACGCCGGCACCGGCCGATCAACGCTGACCCTGTCAACTCGGGACGGCGCAAGGGTTGTGCTGCTGGGCGGTGAGCCGTTCGGCGAGGACATCGTGATGTGGTGGAACTTCGTCGGACGCACGCACGACGAGATCGTCGCCTATCGAGACGAATGGCAGGCGGAGACCGACAGGTTCGGCCGGGTGGAGGGTTACGACGGCGTCCGTTTGCCCGCACCGCCGCTGCCCGGTGGCCGTCTGCGTCCGCGCGGCAACCCCGTGTGACTGTTGTCAAAAGTCATACTTCACAGCCATTGAAAATCACGTTCCGATCGCATTTCCTGAGCGAGGCATCCACGGAGGTTGCCGCGCGTCTTAGGGGGCATGACGAACGTGACACGAGTGGGCGCCGAGTCCGTCTTCGCCTTCATCGCTCCTTCCGGTCGCCCCATGCCCGTCGAGGTCGAGCTCGGCTATCGCGCCGACGACCCGCACGCCGTGACCATGACGTTCCGCATGGGACGCCAGGAGACCGTGTGGCTCGTCAGCCGCGACCTGCTCGCCGACGGCCTGATCACCACCAGCGGCGCCGGTGACGTGCGCCTGCGTCCCCACAACTCGACGACCGCCGTCCTCGAACTTCGGTCGGACGTCTCGGAAGCCGTGTTCCACGTGCGCTCCTCCGAGCTGCAGGAGTTCCTGAACTCCACCTACGACGTGGTCGCCCCCGGACGCGAGCACGACCACTTCGACTTCGACGCCGAAATGCGCAAGCTCCTCGACTGAGGCTGACCAGGACGCGCAGGCGCACGCCCTGGTCAGCCGGGTTCGTCAGTAGCCGTACACCAGGTCGTAGGCGAGCTGCGGGTCGAACTTGCCGGCGTCGACGTTCGGCGCCTTGCCGCATCGCCCGTCCGAGTCGCCGGGAACCTTGACCCACAACAACATCTCCGCGCCGCCACCGGTGCGCGGGGGCGTGCCGAGCTTGCGGCCGCCGGGGTTGCACCACTCGCCGTTGTGCCCGTTGCCGTTGCGGCTCGTGTCGATCACGTACGGCTTGGTGTAACCGGGCAGCGCGCCGCTGACCGCGTTGCCGTACGTGGTCGAGGCGGCGGTGGTGTGGTAGTTCGACACGTTGATCGAGAACCCGCGAACGTTGCGCACACCCGCGGAGTCGAGGCGGGAAGCCATGGTGGCGGCGGGCACCCACTGGGCGTTGCCCGCGTCGAGGTAGGCCCACGTGTTGGGCGCCTTGGCCTTGAACTGCTCGGTGGCGTACTTGATCATCGCGGTGCGTTCGGCGATCTTGGCGTTGTCCATGCAGTTGAAGTCCGCCAGCGAGTCCGGCTCGATGACGACCACCGCCGGACGTGTGCCGATGCCCTCCGCGAACGCCCTGATCCAGTTCCGGTAGGCCTCCGGCGTTCCGGCACCGCCGCCGGAGTGGCCACCGCACGCGTCACGGCCAGGAATGTTGTAGGCCACCAGAACGGGCAGCTTCGTCCCCGTCTTGCCGACGTAGGACGACACCGCGGGCTTGATGTCGCCGCTCCAGTTGCCGAACCAGCGAGCGATCGGCTTGCTCGAGATGTTCGCCTTGATCGCGGCCTGGCGGCCGTCGCCGGCGTGGTCGCGCACCCACACGGCGGGGTTGGAGTTCGGGTCGACGTAGAAGCCGTCGGTCATGCCGACGGGGCTGGCGGCGTGCGCGGCCGGGGCGGTCGCCACGACGGCCAGCAGGGCCAGCGCGAGTGCTCTCATCATGGCTCGCAGGCTGGCGCGGTGCGCTTAAGGGGCGGTTAGCCGCCGTTGAACCGGACTCCGTTCGGCGGCGTGACTCATCGGGCATCTGGCCTCTTGATCGCTCAACACCGTCAGGCCAAGGTGAGAGGCGTTCATGTACTTGAACACCTCGGAAGCCGACGGCGTCAGACGAGGAGCACGGATGCGGAAACGCACGACGATCGTCCCCCTGCTAGCACTTTTGAGCCTGGTCCTTCCCGCCCCCGCGACAGCCCAGCCGACCGGCACTGTCGTCTCGGGGCAGGCCAGGTTCCAGATCCTCTCCCCCACCCTGGTGCGCACGGAGTACGCCGGGGATCGCAGATTCGAGAACGCCTCAACTTACAACGTTGTAAATCGCACCTTCCCCCGCACGGCCTACCGCTCGCGGGTCGAAGACGGCTGGCTGATCATCACCACCTCGGCCATGACGTTGCGCTATCGCGTGGGCTCCGGACCGTTCCGCGCGGACAACCTCGAGCTCAAGACGGCGGGCACGACCGCGTCACCGTGGCGGCGGGTGGTCTGTGCGACCGGGCAGCTCTGTGAAGCCGAGGACCAGCACCGAGAAGGCGTGCTCGTCGCGGCGGAGCATCCCGGCCACACCGGCGCGGGCTTCGTGGCCGGGTTCTCCTACACCAACAACGGCATCACGGCCACCGTGCGCGCGACCGGTGCGGGCAAGCACCGGCTTGTCGTGAAGTACGCGAACGGGCGGGGTGGCGACGGCAAGCACGAGAGCCGCACGCTCGGTCTCAGCGTCGACGGGCAGGCACCGAGGCAGATCACATTGCCGGCGACCGCGGACTGGCGTGAGTGGAAGCAGGTCGAGACGGAGGTCGACCTGTCGGCCGGCGAGCACCGCGTCGCCCTGACGCGGGGTGCCGCCGATTCGGGCAATGTCAACGTTGACAGCCTGGCTCTGCTCACTTCCGGCCAGCCCTATCCCGTTGATCGGGCGGTGGACGACTGCCGGTTCGGCACCAGCTGTGAGGCCGAGAACGGCGCCATCGGCGGTGCGGCCAAGATCGCCGACGAGCACGTCGGTTTCGCGGGCACCGGGTTCGTCGCGGAACTGGTCGGTGGCACGCGGCTGAGCCAGCGCGTGACCGGAGTTCCTGCGGCGGGCACCTACGCGGTGCATCTGCGTTACGCCAACGGAACCGGTGGCGACGGCAAGCACGAGCCGCGGACCGTCCTGATCAACGGGCAGGCGGTCACGTTGCCGACCACGGCGAACTGGACCACCTGGGCCACCGCGACAGCCCAGATCCCGTTGCCCGCAGGCACTTCCGACCTCACCGTCACGTGTCCGGCCACTGGCTGCCACGTCAACCTGGACACCATCGGGATCAACAACGCGACACAGCACCTGCCGCTCGGCGGGTATCGGCGCTCGCTCGACGGTTACACAGGCAACAGCGGCGACCCGCGGCTCTACCCCGGCTTGCTGCATCGCGACGGCTGGTATCTGCTGGACGACACGACTTCCGCTCTCCTCAACGGCACGCCGCGGGTGGATCGGGGCGCACAGCCGTACCAGGACGGTTACGTGTTCGGCTACGGCCAGGACTTCAAGACCGCGCTGGGTGACCTCGCGCAGCTCACCGGCGGACCGAAGTTGTTGCCGCGCTGGGCTTACGGCGTCTGGTACTCCGAGTACATCGACCGGACCGCCGCGGACTACCGCGACCGGATCCTGCCCGCGTTCCGGCAGAACGGTGTGCCGCTGGACGTCCTGGTGGTCGACACGGACTTCAAGGCGCACAACACCTGGAACGGCTGGCGGATGGACCAGTCGAAGTTCCCCGACCCGCAGGGGTTCCTTGACTGGGTGCACGGCGAGGGGCTGCACAGCACGCTCAACATCCACCCGAGCATCCAGGGCACCGATCCCGACTTCGCCCAGGCGCAGGCCACCGCGAAGGGCAAGCTCGCCAAGGGTTCGTGCAACGACTGCTACGTGTTCGACTGGGCCGATCCGGACCAGCTGCGCGCGTACCTGGAGCTGCACCGGACGATGCCGACCGACTTCTGGTGGCTCGACTGGTGCTGCGACGGCTCGGGATCGTCGTTGCGCGGGGTCACGCCGGACTCGTGGATCAACGAGCAGTACGCGAAGCTGGGCGGGTTCGCGTTCTCGCGCGGGTTCGGTTCGCTGCAGGCGGGCGGCTACAGCGGTTCCGGTCCGTTGCCGACCGGGCCGTGGGCCGAGAAGCGCACCACCCTGCACTTCACGGGCGACACGTCGTCGACCTGGGGCGCGTTGAAGGCGACCATCGGCTACACCTCGGCGGAGGCGGTGTCGACGGGGATGTCGGCGATCAGCCACGACATCGGCGGGCACAACGACACCACCGGCTTGCGCGGGTCGGAGACCTACCTGGACAACGGCCAGGTGCGGTACACGACCAAGCTGCCGGACGACATGTACGCGCGCTGGGTGCAGCTGGGCGCGTTCCAGCCGATCACCCGGCTGCACAGCAACCACGGTGACCGGCTGCCGTGGCAGTACGGGCCGGCGGCGCAGGCTTCGGCGACGAAGTTCCTGAACCTGCGTGAACGCCTGGTGCCGTACATCTACACGCTGGCGGAGCAGGCGAATCGCACCGGCGTACCGGTCGTGCGCCCTGCCTATCTGGAGCATCCTGGCAGTCCGGAGGCTTACTCCACAGTGGACAGTCAGTTCATGCTGGGCCCCGACGTGCTGGTCGCGCCGATCACCACGCCCGGCGACGTCGGCGAGACGCGGGTCTGGTTCCCGCCGGGACAGTGGACCGACTACTTCACCGGCCGCACGTACCAGGGCAACACGTGGGCGACGGTCAGCGCGGGCTGGGACACCATGCCGGTGTTCCTGCGCGCGGGCGGCATGCTGGTCGAGCGCAGCGGCAACGTCACCAACGACGTCAAGAACCCCGCTGACAAACTGACCGTGCACGTGACCGCGGGCGCGAAGGGCGAGTTCACGCTGTACGAGGACAACGGCCGCAAGCTGTCGGCGCGTACGCGGATCACCCAGTCCGATGGCACCGTCACCGTGCATCCGGCCAAGGGCTGGTTCCCCGGCAAGGTGTCCAAACGGGACTGGACCGTCGTCGTGCACAACCCCGACGGGTCGACCCGCACCGTCCAGGCGTTGAACAAGTCGGCCCATCAACGGGTGGTGATCAACCTCCGCTGATCAGCCGACGTCTGCAAGTACTACCAACTCGCAGTAGGTAGTACTTGCAGACGCCCAACACCAGTCAGTCTTCTGGCACCCAGGTCAGCAGCCGGACCTTCGCGACGGTGCGGACATGCTTGCGCATGGCGGCCGCAGCCTTCTTCGCGTCACTCGCCGCGATCGCCTCGTAGATCGCCGTGTGCTGCGCCAGCGAACGGGACGGACGACCCGGCTGGCGCAACGACTCGGTGCGGCTCTCGGTGATCTGGGCGGCGATCGTCTTCATGAAGTCGGCGAGCAACGAGCTGTGCGCGGCGGCGGTCACGGCGGCGTGGAAGCGGCGGTCGCCCTCCACGCCGTTCTCGCCCCCGGCGATCTCGTCGCGCATGTAGTCCAGCGCCTGCCGGATGTCCTCCAGCTCGGCGTCGGTGCGGCGTTCGGCGGCGAGCTCGGCGAGCTTGGTCTCCAGGGCCTCGCGCGCCTCCAGCACCTCGGGGAGGCGCTTGCGGCGTTCGACCAGCTGCTCGACCGGTTCCACGTCGAGGGTGTCGCGGACCAGGTAGGTGCCACCGCCGTGACGTGCCTCGACCAGGCCCTGGACCTCCAGCACCACGATGGCCTGCTTCACCGACGCGCGGCTCACCCCGAGGCTCGCGGCGAGGTCGCGTTCGGCGGGCAGCTTGTCCCCCGCGCTCAGCCCGGCCTCGCTCACGTACGCGCGCAGACGTTCGAGCACCTGCTCGTACAGGCGGGACTTCACCATCGGCCTCAGTGCCTCGGACATGGGTCCAGCTTATCCGGTCAAGTGGCTCAGCCACTAGGCCACCTCTTGACAGCCGGTGGACTGTGGGCGGAAAGTGGCTGAGCCACTTAGCCACTGGGACCACCCAACGACGGGAGCCCTGCCCATGTCCGCCGAACTGATCTCGATACTCGTGCTGGTCGTGGTCTTCGTCATCGCCACGACCCGGTCGATCAACATGGGAGCGCTGGCGTTCGCCGCGGCCTTCGGGGTCGGGACGCTGGTCGCGGACATGAAGACCGACGACATCTTCAAAGGCTTCCCCGGCTCGTTGTTCGTCGTGCTGGTCGGCGTGACGTTCCTGTTCGCCATCGCACGGGCCAACGGCACCACGGACTGGTTGGTGCACATGGCGATCCGGCTGGTGGGCGGGCGGATCGCCTTGATGCCGTGGGTGATGTTCGCGATCACCGGTGTGCTGACGGCGATCGGTGCGGTGAGCCCGGCCGCGGTCGCGATCGTCGCACCGATCGCGATGGGCTTCGCCGCGAAGTACAAGATCAGCCCGCTCCTGATGGGCGTCATGGTGGTGCACGGCGCACAGGCCGGCGGGTTCTCCCCCATCAGCATCTACGGCACGATCGTCAACGGCATCGTCGCCAAGGAGGGCCTGCCTGGCAACGAGATCGTCCTGTTCCTGGCCAGCGCCGTGGTGAACCTGCTGATCGCCACCGTGGTCTTCGTGGTGCTCGGCGGCATGAAGCTGGCGCGGCAGTCCGTCCAGACACCGGCGCTCGTGCGCACTGGTGGTGGCGGAGGCGACAGCGCGGATGTGGAGGTCGAGGAACGGGTCGCGCTAACTGCACCCCGCATCGCCACGCTCGCCGGGCTGGCCGCGCTGGTGGTGGCCGCGCTGGTGTTCGACCTCGACGTCGGTCTCGCCGCGATCACGGTCGCGGTGCTGCTCAGCGTGGTGTGGCCGGAGCAGAGCAAGCAGGCGATCACCCAGATCACCTGGCCGACCGTGCTGCTGATCTGCGGCATCCTCACCTACGTCGGCGTGCTGCAGGCGATGGGCACGATCACCTGGGCCGGCAACTCCGTTGCGGGTGTCGGTGCTCCGCTGATCGCCGCGCTGCTGATCTGCTACATCGGCGCGATCGTGTCCGCGTTCGCCTCGTCGGTCGGCATCATGGGCGCGCTCATCCCGCTGGCCGTGCCGTTCCTGCTGCTCGGTGACGTCAGCGCGGTCGGGCTGATCGCGGCGCTCGCGGTGTCCGCGACCGTGGTCGACGTGAGTCCGTTCTCCACCAACGGCGCGCTCGTGCTGGCCGGTGCGCAGGACGTCGACCGCGACAAGTTCTTCAAGCAGCTCATGGTCTACGGCGGGATCATGGTCGCGGCAGCGCCGCCGCTGGTTTGGCTCGCCCTCGT
This sequence comes from Lentzea indica, assembly GCF_012184385.1. Lineage (GTDB taxonomy): Bacteria > Actinomycetota > Actinomycetes > Mycobacteriales > Pseudonocardiaceae > Lentzea > Lentzea indica. Next base: position 1,244 of record NZ_VSRL01000111.1, on the reverse strand, counting down.
CGTCCCCGGAATCTGGTGAGTTGATGTTCGTCTTGCAGTCGAACCGCGTCGCGCTCCGCTTCGGCGACCACACCCTGACCCACGCCGAGCTGGCGTCCTGCGCGGGAGCCCTGGCGTGGCAGCTCAACGGCCTCCCGAGAGTGGCTGTCTGGGCAACGCCGACCATCGAGACATGCGTCGCGGTCGTCGCCGCGCTGCTCGCCGGGGTGCCGACCGTGCCGCTGAACCCGAAGGTCGGCGAACGCGAACTCGCGCACATCGTGGCGGACAGCACGCCCGCCACCGTGCTCGCGGCTCCTGGTGCGCGGCTGCCGGAGGGTCTGCGATCCGTGCCCCGCCTGGACGTCACGCTCGACGGCGGCACGGCCGGACTTCCACCGGAACCGGACGCCGAGACGCCCGCGTTGATCGTCTACACCTCCGGCACCACCGGATCACCCAAGGGCGTGGTGCTGCCGCGACGGGCGATCGTGTCCACATTGGACGCGGTCGCGGAGGCGTGGCAATGGACTTCTTCGGACGTCCTGGTGCACGCGTTGCCGTTGTTCCACGTGCACGGGCTGATCCTCGGCGTGCTCGGCCCGTTGCGACGTGGCGGCACGCTGCACCACCTCGGCAAGTTCTCCACCGACGAGGTCACGCAGGCGCTCTCCGGCGACGGCACGATGATGTTCGGCGTGCCGACGATGTACCACCGCATCGCGGAGGAGGTCGGTGAGAACCCTTCGCTCGCTTCGGCGTTGCGTCAGGCGCGGTTGCTCGTGTCGGGCTCGGCGGCGTTGCCGGTGCGCGACCACGAGCGCATCGCCGCGGCGACCGGGCAACGGGTCGTCGAGCGGTACGGCATGACCGAGACGCTGATGAACACCAGCGTGCGCGCGGACGGCGACCGCCGGCCCGGCGCGGTCGGCGTGCCGCTGCCCGGCGTTGAGGTGCGGCTCGTCGACGACAACGGCGTGACGCTCGACGAAACCGGTGCCATCGGCGAGATCCAGGTCCGCGGGCCGAACCTGTTCACCGAGTACCTGAACCGGCCGGACGCCACCGCGGAGGCGTTCGCGGACGGCTGGTTCCGCACCGACGACGTGGGGACGCGCGACGCCGACGGCTACTACCGCATCGTCGGGCGCAAGGCGACGGACATCATCAAGAGCGGTGGCTACAAGATCGGCGCGGGCGAGATCGAGAACGCCCTGCTGGAGCACCCCGCGGTGGCCGAGGTGGCGGTGACGGGCGAACCCGAC
>NZ_VSRL01000110.1 GCF_012184385.1 Lentzea indica | reverse complement strand
CGGCCGGATCCGGTGGGGGCGGCCGCGATCGCGGCCGTCATCACGAGCGGCGTGGAATCCGTGCACGCCTGGATCGCCGACCACGGCGTCGTGTTCGCCGCCGAGGCCGCGGTCGAGTTCACCGGCCTGATCTCCATCCCGGAGTGGATTCCGCAGCAGAACACGTGGGGCAACGAGCGGCTGCAGTCGCGCGGCGGCTACTTCCACGTCACCTTCGACAGCGTCGAGGGCAAGATGCTCACGGCGGTCCGCTATGCCCTCGCGGTCGCGGACGCCACCGAGCGCGACGCCGCGGAGGCCGCGCTGGACCGGCTGACCGCGACCAACGCGAAGCTGACGCGGGCGTACCTGATGCCCTCACGAACCGACTGGTTCCAGGAGGCACTCCACACGCCGAACGCGAACTCACGGTGGTGGATGCTTCCCTGCAGCGCCGGCACCTACGACGAGTTCGAGCACGCGCAGTTCACGGTGACCGCTCCCGCGTTCGTCCTGCACACAGCTCTCTACGTCCTGGGTCCGGCGGTCGCGCCACTGCTGGCCAAGGAGCTCGACCAGACGTATCAACGGGCGGAGAGCCGCAAGCAGGCGTTGAAGGTGCTCGCGATGCTGCCCACCGACGAGGCGTTCACGATCCTGCTCGACCGGCTGGACACCAAGTACGTGCGTCCGGCGCTGTTGTCCGCGATGGCGGCGTTCCCGGCGCGGGCTGCACGGTTGCTCGGAGAACGCGCCTCCGGGAACGACGATGTGCGGCAGCTGCTGAGCGTGCACCTGATGAGCCAGCCCCACCTCGAAGCGCCGGCCGGCTTCACCGCGGTCGAATCCGGCTCGGTGCCGGAAGCACCGGCGGAGGCGTTGCCGTCGTTGCTGGTGTCGCCGCCGTGGGTCCACCGCAAGCCGCCGGCGAAGGCGGTGATGGTGCCGGACCTTCCGGTGCCGGGTCCGTCGATCGTGTGGGAGCCGGGCGAGCGGGAGCAGTGGCTGAAGCCCGGTCACTGGAACACCCACCTGACCTGGCAGCACCTGCTGTCGGAGTTCAAGGCGGGCCGGATCGGATATCGGATGTTCGACCTGGTCGCCCTGGCTCCCGAGGACGAGGTGCGGCATCTGCTGGCGGACTGGGAGCCGAAACTGGGCTGGAGCGCCGACTCCACGGGCAGGTTTCTGGCCGCGAAGTTCGGTGTCGACGCCCTGCCTCCCCTGCTGCGGGTCGTCGAGTCGAACTCGAACGCGGCCGTGGTCGTGCTCCCGTTCGCCACGTCCGAGGTCGCCACGCTGATGGCGGACTGGCTGGTGCGGCTCAAGCAGGTGCGCAAGGTCGCGCTCGACTGGCTGGCCCGGCACAGGGAGATGGCCGCGCGCTTCCTCATTCCCGCCGCCCTGGGGAAGCCCGGCGCCGAACGCCGCAACGCCGAGACCGCGATCCGTCACCTGCACGGCCTGGGGGTGGACGTGGTGGCAGTCGCCCCCGGTCCTGCGGCGGCCGCCGCCCTTCAGACCTTCCTGGACGTCGACCCGGTCGACGTGCTGCCGGCCAAGGTGCCGGTGATCGGCGAGTGGGCCGACACCCGTCTGCTGCCCCAGGTCATGCTGCGCGACCGCAAGCACGCTCTGTCCCCCGAGGCCGCGTACAACCTGCTGATGACGGCCGCGCTGTCCAAGCCGGGCGAGGTCTACGCCGGCCTGCGGATCGCCCGCGACGCACTTGACCGGGACTCGCTGGCGGAGTTCGCGTGGGCAGTTTTCCAGCGCTGGCAGGAAGTCGGCGCGCCCTCGAAGGAGGGCTGGGCGCTGACCGCGCTCGGATGGTTCGGCGACGACTCCACGGTTCGCGCGCTGTCGCCGTTGATCCGCACCTGGCCGGGCGAGAGCCAGCACGCCAAGGCGGTCGCGGGTCTCGACGTCCTCGCCGACATCGGCACCGAGGTCGCCCTGTCCCACCTGAACAGCATCGCCGAAAAGGTGAAGTTCAAGGGCCTCAAGGAACGCGCCCAGGAGAAGGTCGCCCAGATCGCCGCCGAGCTGGGCCTGTCCCGCGACCAGCTGTCCGACCGCCTCGTCCCCCGGCTCGGCCTGGACGACGCCGCGACTCTGATCATCGACTACGGCCCCCGCCAGTTCACCGTCGGCTTCGACGAACAGCTCAAACCCTATGTCCTCGACCCGGACGGCAAGCGCCGCAAGGACCTCCCGAAACCCGGCGCCAAGGACGACCAGGAGCTCGCGCCGCTGGAACACAAGCGGTTCACGGCGTTGAAGAAGGACGTCCGCACCATCGCGTCCGACCAGATCCAGCGCCTCGAACGCGCCATGGTCGACCAGCGCACCTGGACCGTGGACGAGTTCCAGACCGTGCTCGCCGCTCACCCGTTGCTCTGGCACCTGGTCCGCCGCCTGGTCTGGATCACCGACGCGGGCATGTCCTTCCGTCTGGCAGAAGACCGCACCCTCGCCGACTCCGGCGACGACGAGTTCACCCTCCCCGCGGACGCGACGGTCCGCGTCGCCCACCCGGCAGACCTCCAGGAGACCGCCGAAGCGTGGGGCGAGGTGTTCGCCGACTACGAGATCCTCCAGCCGTTCCCGCAGCTGGGCCGCCCGCTGCACCGGCTGGCGTCCGGCGAGGACCTGCTGCCCCACCTGAAGAAGTACTGCGACACGCCCTACCCGATCGGCAAGATCCTCGGCCTCACCAAGAAGGGCTGGGTCCGCGGCGAACCGCAGGACGCCGGTGTCGAATGCTGGATCACCCGCCCGTTCCCGGACGGCGGCGCCCTCGTCGCCTCCCTCGAACCCGGCATCGCGGTCGGCGCCATCGACGTCTTCCCCGAGGTCGGTTTCAGCAACGTGTGGTTCTCACCCGGCGGTCACGGCGATTGGTCCGCACCGAAGGACGCACCGGCCACCTACGAGGTCGACCCGATCACCGTCTCCGAGCTCCTTTCCGAACTGGAGTCCCTGCAATCATGACCAGCACCCAGACGATGCAGCGCCCGCCGGCGGAGGTCCGCTACGCCGACGAGCTCGCCCGGCTTCGTGACGCCGACACCGCGCCCAAGCCACCGGGCTGGGCGTTGAGCCTCGACGCCGCGCGCCGGTTCGTCGTGGGCGACGACAAGCGCGGCATCATCAAGAAGTTCGTGGGCGATCCGTCCCTTGTGGACAGAGCATTGGTCACGCTGGCCACCAGCAGAGGCCTGATGCTCGTCGGCGAGCCGGGCACGGCCAAGTCGCTGCTGTCCGAGCTGATCGCGGCGGCGGTCTGCGGCGAGTCGACGCTCACCATCCAGGGCGGTGCGGCGACCACCGAGGACCAGATCAAGTACTCGTGGAACTACGCGTTGCTGGTGGCGGAAGGGCCTTCGCCCCGCTCGCTCGTGCCGGCGCCGATGCTGCGGGGCATGGCCGAGGGCAAGATCGTGCGGTTCGAGGAGATCACGCGCTGCCCGCTGGAGGTGCAGGACTGCATGCTGTCGATGCTGTCCGATCGCGTGATGGCGATCGGGGAGCTGAACGGACCGGACGGCATGGTGTTCGCGCAGGACGGGTTCAACGTGATCGCCACGGCGAACACGCGGGACCGCGGCGTCAACGAGATGAGCGCGGCGCTGAAGCGGCGGTTCAACTTCGAGACGGTGTTCCCGATCGCGGACTTCGACACCGAGCTCGCGCTGGTCGAGCAGGAGGCGGCGAAGCTGCTGGAGCGCTCCGGTGTGGAGCTCGCACCGAAGCGGGACGTGCTGGAGGTCCTGGTGCGGACGTTCCGCGATCTGCGTGAGGGCAACGACAGGCTCACCACGGTCATGAGCACGGCGGAGGCGGTGTCGGTGGCGCACGCGGTGGGCCTCAGGGGGTGGTTCCTGCGCGAGGAAACCGGATCGGCCGCGGACGTCGTCGAGTGCCTCGCGGGGACGGCGGCCAAGGACAACGCGGAGGACCTGGCACGGCTGCGGCGATACCTGGAGCAGCACGCGCCCCGGCGCAAGGGCAAGCAGTGGCAGGAGCTGCACCAGGCTCGGCACCTGCTGCCCGGCTGATGGGGGCCGTGTTCGTCGGCGTCCGGCACCACAGTCCCGCCTGTGCCCGGCTGGTCGCCGACACCATCAGGACTCAGCAACCCGCGTACGTGCTGATCGAGGGGCCCGCCGACTTCAACGAACGCATCGACGAGCTGCTGCTGGGACACGAGCTGCCGGTGGCGTTGTTCAGCTACTCGGACGAGCACGCGTCGTGGTCGCCGTTCTGCGACTACTCGCCGGAGTGGGTGGCGATCACCGAGGCGCGCAGGTGCGGGGCTGAGGTCAGATTCATCGACCTACCCGCGTGGCACGAGGCGTTCCGCGATGTCAGCAACCGGTATGCCGACGCGGAGTTGCGGTACGCCGAGGTGGTCGAGCGGTTGTGCCAAGAGTTCGCGGTCGACAACGTCGACGTGCTGTGGGACCACCTGTTCGAGTGCGAGGCCGAGCCGAAGGGGATGGACGAGTACTTCGACCTGCTCCGCGGCACGGCCACCGCGGACGACGGCGACTCGGCGCGCGAGGAGTACATGGCGAGCTGGGTCCGGGCCGCGGTCGACCACGCGCGAGGAAAGCCTGTCGTCGTGGTCACCGGCGGCTTTCACACGCCCGCACTCAAGGCCAAGCTCGAAGGCGGTCCAGAAGGCGACACCGACTGGCCCAAGGTGCCGGAGCGAGAGAAGGGCGCCAGCTACCTCGTGCCGTACTCGCACGCACGACTGGACGCGTTCACCGGGTACCAGTCCGGCATGCCGTCACCCGGCTACTACCAGCAGGTGTGGGAGAAGGGGTCGCAGCGCGCGGCGGACTGGCTGGTCCAGTCGGTCGCGACGCGGCTGCGCCGGAGGCAGCAGCCGGTGTCGACGGCGGATCTGATCGCGGCGCACACCCAGGCAGGAGCGCTGGCGAGGTTGCGCGGGCACGAGAACCCTGCGCGCACGGACGTGCTGGACGGGCTGACCAGCGCGTTGATCTCCGAGGACCTCACCCAGCCACCGCCGTGGACCCGGCGCGGCACGCTGCGGCCCGGCGCGCATCCCGCGCTCGTCGAGATGATCGGGGCGCTGCGGGGCGACAAGGTCGGGCGGTTGCACCCGAGCACTCCGGCGCCGCCGCTGGTCAACGCCGTGCAGGAGCTGCTCAGGGCGCACGGGCTCGATCAGGAGGGCAAGGTCGCGCTCGACCTCACGGACGCGGAAGCGTTGGAGCGCAGCAGGATTCTGCACCGGCTGCGGGTGCTGCGGATTCCCGGCTTCGAGCGCACGAGCGGGCCGTCCGAGGGCGCGCAGCCACAACTCGACGAGCAGTGGGTGCTCAGGCCTGGTGAGGAACGGCTGGCGGCGTTGATCGAGGCCGCCGAGCACGGCGCCACGCTGGAGGAAGCCGCCGGGGTGGCGCTGGAACGGCGGGCACGGCAGGCCCAGCTCGAGCAACTCGCCGGGATCCTGTTCGACGCGGTGCTGTGCGGGATCTCCACGTTGTCCGGCAGGGTCAAGGAATCCCTCAACGAGGGCGTCAGGGAGACGGGTGATCTGGCGGCGCTGGGGCACGTCCTGAGCGGAGTGCTCGGGCTGTGGCGGCACGACAGGTTGTTCGGCACCAAGAAGGATCCGTTGCTGGGCGCCGTGATCGACGCGGGCACGACCAGGGTCCTGTGGCTCATCGAAGGTCTGCACGGCGGGCCCGCGCCGGCTGATCCGCAGCGGCTCAAGGCGATGGCGGCGACCAGAGACTCGGTGCTGCACGCGAAGTCCGCGCTGTCACTGGACCTGGCGGACGTCACGGGCGTGGCGACCCGCGTGAGCAACGACGTGCAGGCCCCGCCGGATCTGCGCGGTGCGGCGCTCGGGCTCGCCTGGACACTGGGCACCAAGCCGGACGTGCGGAGGGTGCGCGGCATCGACGCGCTCGGCGACTGGCTCGCCGGGTTGTTCGCGGTGGCACGCGAGGAGGTGCTGGCGAGCCCTGATCTGGTCGGGGTGCTGGACGAGCTGGTCAGCGCGATGACCGAGGAGGAGTTCCTGGTGGCGCTGCCCGCGTTGCGGCTCGCCTTCAGCTACTTCCCGCCCAGGGAACGGGAGACCATCGCGGCCACCGTTCTCGACCATCGCGGCGTCGAGGGCGACGTCAGGGGCATCACCCGGCTCACCACGGATCCCATGGTCGTGGCGGAGGCGATGGCGGTGGAACGGCGCGTCGACGCGCTGCTGGTGAAGGGCGGGCTGGCATGACGGACCTGGAACGCTGGCGGCTGATCCTCGGCGAACCCGCGTCGCGCTGCACCGGCGGCCTGAAGGACCAAGCGGCACGCCGGGACGCCGCGCTGGAATGGCTCTACGGGCGTGACCCCGAGCTGGCCGAACGCGGCGTGCGCAAGGGCGGCAGCGACGACTCGGTGCTGCAGACCGTCGACTGGCTGGACGAGGTCCACAGCCTCTTCCCCAAGGAGACGATCGAACGGCTGGAGCGCGACGCCGTCGAGCGGTACGAGATCACCGACGTCGTCACGGATCCCGATGTGCTGCAACGGATCGAGCCGAACCCCGCCCTGCTGCGCGCGGTGCTGCGGACCAAGCACCTGATGAACCCCGCCGTGCTCGCGATGGCGCGCAAGATCGTCGAAGCGGTCGTGAGACAGCTGATGGAGAAGCTGAAGACCGAGGTGCGCACGGCGTTCAGCGGCACGAGGTCGCGTCGGCCGAGCATCCACCGCAACTCGCGCAACTTCGACTTCCGGGCCACCATCAGGGCGAACCTTCAGCGCTACCAGCCGGAAGAGCGCAAGCTCGCGATCGAGCACCCGAAGTTCGTCTCCCGCACCAGGCGGCATCTCGAGCAGTGGCAGGTCGTCCTGCTCGTGGACCAGTCGGGGTCGATGGTCAGCTCGGTGATCCACTCGGCGGTCACCGCGGCCTGCCTGTGGGGGCTGCCGGGGCTCAAGACGCACCTCATAGCCTTCGACACCAACGTGGTCGACCTGACGTCCGACGTGACCGACCCGGTCGAGCTGCTGATGAAGGTGCAGCTCGGCGGTGGCACGGACATCGCCAAGGCAACGGCCTACGGCGCCGGGCTCGTCGACAACCCGCGCCGCGCGATCGTGGCGATCATCAGCGACTTCTACGAGGGCGGCAACGCCACGCACCTCGTCCGCACGGTGAAGGGCCTGTGCGAGCAGGGCACGCACGTCCTGTGCCTGGCGGCGCTGGACGAGGAGGCGAACCCGGACTACGACCGCGCGCTGGGCCAGCGCCTCGCGAACGCCGGCGCACACGTCGGCGCGATGACCCCCGGCCAGCTCGCGGAATTCGTTGCGGAGAAACTCAAGTGACCAGACCCGACCTGCTGGCACTCACCCCGGACGCGCTCGCGGCGCTGGCCAACCGCGGTCTGGTGAAGCGCGCGGCCAAGGAGCTCGACGCGGGTGTCGTCCCCGCCCTCGACACCGATCCGGCCGGTGCCGTTCAGGGCAAGTTCCCGGACGGCACCACAACCACCCTGCCGCCGGGCACCACCCTGGACGCGGCGCGGTGCAGCTGTGGTGCGGCGGGTGTGTGCCGGCATCGGATCGCGGTGGTCCTCGCCTACCAACGCACTCAGGAGGCCACCGCACCGGTCGAGCTGTGGTCGCCGGGCACGGTGACCGACGAGGACCTGGTGGCGTTGATGGGCGAACGCACGCTGCGCCGCGCCCGCAGGGCGTTGCAGGCCGGCTACCGCGCCAAGCTCCGCCGCCCGACCGCGGACGATCAGACCGCGCAGGCAGAGCTTCCCACCTGCACGGTGACGTTCCTGGTGCCCGGCGACCTGTCCTACGTCCACACGGACGCGGTCAACCGGGACGAGGCGATGGCGCTCGCGGTGTGGGCGTTCCGCGAGGCGGACGCTCACCGGAGCGACACCGTCGACGTCGGCGGATCTCCCACCACCGCAACGGATCTGACCGCGGTCACCGATCTGCTCGACCAGTTGCTGCTCGACGGCGCCACCAACGCGAGCGAGGTGCTGGACGTCGCGTGGCAGCGCCTGCACCGCGACCTGAGCGCCCAGCGCCTGCACTGGCCGGCGGCGGTGATCACCGATCTGCTCGCCCAGCTGGAGGCGTATCGCCGGCGAAGCGCCGGCTACGAGGCAGAGCTGTTCGCCGCGCTGCTGACCGAGCTGCACGCCAGGACCACCGCGACCGGTCCGCGTGCCGAGGTCCTCGGTCCCGACGAACCCGCCGAGACACCGCTGCGCAGGGTCCGGCTGACCGCACTGGGTGCACGGGTGCGCACCGAGAACACCGCCGACGTCTACTTCGCCTCCGGCGACGTGGTTCTGGTTCAGCGGGACACTCCCCTGCGGACCGGCCACCGGCTGGCCGCGTCGAACGTCGTGTCCGAGTCGGCGACCCGCAGCGCGAGCCGCGCGGTGACGTTGAAGACGAGCAGGGTCGCGAAGACCTCGCTGACCCCGGTCGGCACGGCGTGGGACCACCTGCCGCGGGCGCTGGTGATCGACGACTACGACGCTGCCTCCGCGCACCTCGCCGGACTGCCGCCACGCCAGGTCCGCGCGAGGGTCGAGGCGGAGCTCGTCCGTGCGGTCCGCGTCGCCGAGGTGTCCGACCTGGCCTACGACCCCGCTGCGCAACGACTCACCGCCACGCTGCGCAGTCCTGCCGGCACCTCGTGCGTCCTCCAAGCGACCCACCGGGCGGTGGCGCCGCACTCGCTCGACGCACTGGCGGAAGCGTTGCGCGCCAACCCGACGACGGTCACCGGCAGCGTCCGCAGGCATCGCGGCACCCTGGTCGTGGACCCGCTCGCCGTGCACACCGGCGTGGGAGTCGTGGTGCCGGACCTGGCGACGGGCACGTCTTCGCAACCGCTACCGCCGGGCGTCACGACCGCCGATCCGTTGAGCGCGGCGATCGACAGCGCGCTGACGGTGTTAGCCGAGGCTGCGCACCGAGGCCTGGACCACCTCACGGACAGCCTGCTCGGTCGCGTGCGCGAGGTCGCCGCGCACCTGCACCGCACGGGCCTGCGCACGGCGGCGGCCCAGCTCACGGCGTTCGCCGACGCCCCGGCCTCGCGGACTTGGCTCGGCGCGCATCTGAGGCTGCTGGTCACCGCCGATGCTCGATGACAGAACTGACGCTGTCGGGTCGATGCGTTGCGACAGCGCGTAGTCCTCAGCGGCCTCGGACACCCGTCCGAGCCGTTCCAGCACGAACCCCCGGAGGTAAGCAGCACGCGCCGCACCCCAACCCCCGAGCGCCACGCCACGACCGTAGGCCTCCACCGCGTCGTCGAGGCGGCCGCAGGCGGCCAGCGCATCGCCCAGCAACGCCCACGTCCTGTCGTCGCCGGGACTGAGCCCGACCAGTTCCTCGGCGTACCCGGCCGCGCGCTGCCCGAGGCCGACGGCGAGATGGGTCCGCACCAGGAAGCAGTACAGGGCGTAGGCCTCGTCCGCCCACGCCAGCCGGTCGATCTCGGCGTCGCCCGGCGTGATCGAGGTCAGGCCCTCCAGCGCACGCCCGAGCAGCCGGTGCGTCTCGCTGATGTCCCGCCGCACAAAGGGAACGGCGGCGATCGCCCGATGCAGCCGCACCCGGTTCAGTGCGCAGGAGAACCCTTTCTGCGGCAGCTCCGACGAGGCCTTCATCGCGAGCGCCGCACCGGCCTGCAGGGAGGTGGAGTCGGCACCACGGGCCGCGTGGCGGAACACCACGAACAACGCGAGATCCCGCCGGGTCTCGGGAGGAAGGGAGGATCGGGCGCCCCGCAGCGCCAGCGCTTCCACCGCGGAGGAGGGCAGGTGGCAGCGCAGCACGGCGAGCTGCTCCAGGGCCAGTTCCGCGGAGAGCACGTGCTTGCGGGAGTCGATCACGCTCAACCCGATCACCGAGGCCGCGCGCTGCGGATATCCCAGGCGCAGCAACAGATCGCAGGCGACACGGCGCTCGGCCGTGCGCAACGAGCCGAGCGAGCGTTCGTGCACCCGCCACCACAGTTCGGAGGCCAGGTCGACCGGGAACGTCGTCATGTCCGCGCCGACGCCGTCGAGCCGGCCCCAGCTGGCCGCCGTGAGCAGCCGCAACTGGGCGGACGGCGGTGACTCGAAACGCGGAACTCCCGCTGACGCACCGACCACGAACGCTTTCGCCATCGCGTGGGTGATCCGCGCGTGCAGTGCGGAGGTGGGGCCGGGAGCGGAGAGTCCTGCGTAGACACCACAGGCGACGGGAACCTCGGCGGTGCGCAGGGCGCGCAGCCGGGCGGCCAGCGCGCGGGGACTCGGGTCGGTGCGGTACCGCGGCATCGCGATCATGCGTGCCTCCAGGTTCAGTTCAGCAGTTCCCAGCCACGTCTTGTCAGGCGGTGGCGGACCGACCGGCCGTTGCGGTGCGTGGAGACGAAACCCGCGGTGCGCAACGCGGTGGCGTGCTGCGACGCCGTCGGCAGGCTGATGCCCACGTGCTTGGCGAGTTCGGTGGTGGTGCGTTCGCAGGTCAGCGCCCGCAGCACCAGCGTCCGGGTGCGCCCCAGGGCGAGCTCCAGGCTGGCGCCGCCCGGCTGGGGTGTCGCCACGGGGTAGAAGAGCAGCGGCTGCGGTTCGGCGAACATCGACACCGCGGGGCGGGTCAGCCCGTTCAGCACCGGCACGATGAGCATCCCCGTGCCGCGCAACGAGATCTCGGTGTCCCAGCCCAGTTCGACGTGCAACACCGGTGAGGTCCACGAGATCGACGGGTGCAGGTTGCCGAGCAGGTCTCCCAGCCCGCGCATGACCGCCTGCGACGACCGCAGCCGCACCTCGGCGTCGAACGCCTGCCGCGTCTCCGGCCAGTTGTTCTCCAGCAGATCGCGAAAGCCCGAGTTCAGCGCCGAACGCAGGTCCTGGCGCGAGGTCGGGGTGCCGGCCGCGAACGACCTCAGCCACGGAGACGTCGTGCCGAGCATGCTGGCGATCTGGTCGCGCACCCGTGTGGAGGGCACGCCGAGCACCTGACGCACGGCCTCGTCGAAGTCGGGGCGCGCGGCGTTGAAGAAGTCCGGGATGAACCGTCCCGGCCGGACGAGCTCGGCGAGCGGGCGGATCTGCGGCAGCAGCAGGCGGTCCCAGTTACCGCTGTGCACCTTGAACACCAGCTCGTACATCGGCAGCGGTGCCGACGCGAAACGGGTCCGCGCCAAATCTTCCAACTCGAAGAGAATCGTCAACCCACGCCCCTTGGGCGCGGGTTCGGACAACACTATCGGCATTTGCTTCCCCCCGGAGTGCAACCACTTCCGACGGTACGCAGATCTCGTTGTCCAGTGTCAGAGTTGTTCCAGTTGACAACGTTCGGTGGACAAACTCAGACGAGCGGTCCCGGCTGCTCGGTGAGCTTCAGCAGCAGGTCACGGGTCTGCGCCCGCTCCTCTGGCGATTCCTGACCACGCCACAGCAGATCAGCGAGCGTCACTCCATCGAGTGCACGCGAAATCAGATCAGCACGCTGCGGATGCAGCCCGTCCGAATCGGTCTGCTGCCGCCAGCGGGTCGCGGCCACGTCCAGGCGCTGCTGCAGTTCGGGAACGCCGAGCAATGCCGTTACGACAGACGGGTGAGACCACAGGTCGTCGGGTTCGAAGGTCGCCCGGATGTGCGCGCGGGTCCACCGGCCAGGGGTGTCCTCTGGTTCGAGAAGGCGCGCGACCGTCGCGTCGTAGTGGTCGAACCAGTCGTCGATCAAGCCGACGATCAACGCCTGCTTCGTGCGGAAGTGGTGCAGCAAGCCCCCCTTGGACACGCCCGCCTCCTTGGCGACTGCATCGAGGCTGACACCGGGCCCGTGCGCGATCAACGCGCGTGCAGCCGCCTCGATCACTTCGCGGCGAGTGCGGGGCGCATTGCGCTGTTCTCCGGGCATGTGATCAACCTATCGTTTGCTTAGCCGACCGTCTGGACGGTACGTTACTTTACAGACCACTTGGTCGGCTAAGGGGGTTGGACATGCGAAAGTGGGCAGCACTGGGCGTGCTCGCGCTCGCGCTGTTGTTGATCGCCGTCGACGGCACGGTGCTGGCTCTCGCGCTGCCCGCGCTCCAGCACGACCTGGCGCCAACCGCGGCGGAGGTGCTGTGGATCGGCGACATCTACTCGTTCGTGTCGGCGGCCTGCTCATCACGATGGGCACACTCGGCGACCGGATCGGCCGCAAGAAACTGCTGCTCACGGGCGCGTTCAGCTTCGGTGTCGCATCGTTGCTGGCCGCCTTCGCACCGTCGGCGGGCTGGCTGATCGTGGCCCGCGCCCTGCTCGGCGTGGCGGGCGCGACGATCATGCCGTCAACGCTGTCGATCATCCGCAACCTGTTCACCGACCCCGCGGAACGCACGCGTGCGGTGGCGGTGTGGGCGGCGATGGCGACGGCGGGCGCCGCGCTGGGGCCGCTGATCGGCGGGATGCTGCTGGAGCACTTCTGGTGGGGCTCGGTGTTCATCATCAACCTGCCGGTGATGGCACTGCTGCTCGTGTTCGGCGCGTGGTGGCTGCCCGAGTCCCGTGACCCTTCACCCGGACCGTTCGATCTCGTGTCGGCCCTGTTGTCGGCGGTGGGCGTGGTGCCGCTGGTCTACGCGATCAAGGAGGTCGCGCTGGTCGGTCCCACCTGGACAGCGCTGTTCGCCGGACTCGTCGGCGTCGCGGGGCTGTGGCTGTTCGTGCGGAGGCAGCAGTCGTCGGCGCACCCGATGATCGACGTGGCGCTGTTCCGCAAGCCGGCGTTCAGCGGTGCCGTGAGCGCCAGCATGATCGCGATCTTCGCGCTGACCGGGCTGGTGTTCTTCCTGTCGCAGTACTTCCAGAACGTGCTGGGCTACTCGCCGCTGGAAGCCGGCCTGCGCGAACTACCGCTCGGAATCGCCGGCATGCTCGTGATCGCGGCGATCGGGCCGGTCGTGCGACTGCTCGGCGCCGGACGCGCGATCGCACTCGGACTACTGGTCAGCGCGGGCGGACTGATGATCATCGGTTTCTCGTCGGGATACGGCGCGATCGCGGTGGCGCTGGTGGTCCTGGGCGCAGGCGTCGGCCTCGCGTTGACGCTGACGACGGACGCCGTGGTGTCGGCCGTGCCCGCCGACAAGGCCGGTGCGGCGTCGGCGGTCTCGGAGACGGCCTACGAACTGGGCGCGGCGCTGGGAATCGCGGTGCTCGGAACCGTGTTGTCGGCGTGGGCCCGCTCCGGCACGTTCACGGAGGCGATGCAGGGCACGTCGCTGGTGGCGGCCGTGCTGCTGGCCGTGGCTTCCTGGGTTGCCTACCGGCTCATTCCGAGCGGCTCGACGCCTCGGCCAGCCGTTCGTGCAGACGCTCCCTGACCTGGTCCGGGGTGTAGGCGGCGCGGCGCCGCTGGTTGCGGGCGACGACCACGCCGCTCGCCGCGACACCCGCGAAGGCGGCCAGACCGATCACCTTCCACAGCTTCATGTGCCTAGGCTACGTGGTTATGGCGACAACCCTGGACGAAGCCGTGGAGATGACCCGCACCGGTGACGTGTGGGTGTTCCGCGGTCGCAGCGCCGCGGACCGGGCGATCCAGGCCATGACGAACAGCCCGGTCAACCACGTGGGCATGGCGATCGTGCTGGACGACCTGCCGCCGCTGATGTGGCACGCCGAGCTCGGCAAGTCGCTCGAGGACATGTGGGCCGGCACCCACCAGCGCGGCGCCCAGCTGCACGACCTGCGCGACGCCGTGGTGACGTGGCACGACAAGTACGGGCAGCGGGTGTGGCTGCGGCAGCTCGACCACGTCGTGACGCGTGAGATGGAGGACGCGGCACTGCAGACGGTCGCGCGGCTGGACGGCACGCCGTTCCCCTCGACCGCGAAGCTCGCCTCGCGCTGGCTGCGCGGGCGGCTTCCGTCGCGGCCCAAGGACTCCTCGCTGGAGAGCGCGTTCTGCGCCGAGATCGTGGCGGTGACGTACGAGGAGATGGGGTTGCTGCCCAGGCGCCGCCCCAACTGGTACGACCCCGGCCGCTTCTGGAGCGGGGACGACCTTGAGCTGCTGGGCGGCGCCAAACTCGGTGCGGAGATCGCGGTCACCGTGTGAGGGCCGCTCCGACCAGCACGAGCCGTAGCGTGCGTTCCGTGGCGTCCGTCAGCAGCTCCGCGGTCCTGGCCATCGCGGTGTCCAGGGCGACCGGTGCGGCGATGATGCTGGCGTAGGCGTCGATGCCGACGTCGTGGTTGGCGCGGGCGTTCTCACCGATCGTGCCGGCGAGCGCGATCACGGGCTTGCCGTGCCTCTTCGCCCTGCGAGCGACCTCGGCAGGGACCTTGCCGTGCGGGGTCTGGCCGTCGATCGCGCCTTCCGCGGTGATCACCAGGTCGGCGTGCGGCAGGCGGGCGTCGAGATCGGAGTGTTCGAGGATCACGTCGAAGCGCGGCACGAGGGTCGCGTTCAGCGCGTGCAGGCCCGCGCCGAGTCCACCGGACGCGCCGCCGCCCGGGATGGTCCGGACGTCCCCGAGCAGATCCGCCCAGTTGTCGAGCGCCTCGGAAAGTTGCTCGACCTGACTCGGCGTCGCGCCCTTCTGCGGGCCGAACACCCTTGCCACGCCTCGTTCGCCGCACAGGACGTTGTGCGGGTTGCAGGCCACGGTGATCTCCGCCTTGTCCAGTCTCGGGTCCACATCGGACAGATCGATCGCGCGGGCGTTGATCAGAGCCGCTCCCCCGCGTTCGATCTCACGGCCTTGCGCGTCGGTGATGCGGGCTCCGAGCGCCTGCAACGCACCGGCGCCACCGTCGGACGTGCCGGAGTCGCCGCAGCCGACAAGGACGCGGTCCACGCCAAGGTCCAGTGCGGCACGGATGAGTTCGCCGACTCCGTACGTCGTGGTGCTCGCCGGGTCGCGATGATCCTTCGGCACGAGCCTGAGACCGGCCGCCGCCGCCATCTCCACGACAGCCGTGCGCGGTCCGGGACCACCGAGCAACGCGAAGTGCGATGGCACGGGCTCGCCGATCGGCCCTGTCACGAAGGTGGGGATCAGCGTGCCGCCGGTGGCCTCCGCGAGCGCCTTGGCCGAACCTTCGCCGCCGTCGACCAACGGCACTTTGTCCACGACGGCACCGGGAACCGCCCGGTGGATGCCTGCGGCGATGGCGTCAGCGACCGCACATGCGTCGAGAGACTCCTTGAAACCGCTGGGAGCAACGAGAAAACGCATGATGACCTCTCTCTAGTGCAGTGGCAGGCCGAGATGCGGCCAGACGAGGACGGCGAAGCCGAAGATGAGCGCCGCGGTGACCGGAGCGAGGACCGAGGAGAGCCGGAGCAGATCTTTAGGGCGGTAGGCGTCGGCGAAGAGGGCGACCGGTTTCGCGGACGACGTGAGCGTGTGGCAGAAGCCCGCCGCGGCGGTGGACGCGAAGGCCAGCGCGGCGGGGTTCATGCCGGCGGCCGCGGCGAGCGGGATGACGATCGGAACGAGGACGGACGAGCGGGCCGAGCGCGACTGGATCACCAGGTGCGAGAGAAGGCTGACGCCGATGACGGTGGGGAGCAGGTGAGCGGGGTTGACCAGGCCTGCTACGAGGGTGGCGGCGCCGGAGTCGATGAGCGCTGTGCCGAGCATCGTGGTGGCGGCCATGAACAGCAGGAGCGACCACGGGATGTCGGCGAACGCCTTCTTCATCGTGGTGGTGCCGAGGCGTGGGGCGGTCATCGCGATGGCGCCGGTGAGGGCGATGACTTCGGGGCGGACGTGGTGCCAGGGCTCGGTGAGCCAGGCCGCGGAGACGGTGAGGACCACGGCCAACGCGGTCCACTCCGGCCTGGTCAAGCTCGGCGTGACGGAGCCCGGTGTGACCGAGCCCGGCGTGACCGCGGACCGAACGGTCGCTGAGGGCTGAACGGTCCCTGGGAGCTGAACACTCCGCAGGGGCGGAGTCGATCTTGGAGCACCTTCACGCGCCCGAAATTGTCGGTGCTGTCTGGGAGAATTAGAACAGGGGACCCCTAGGAGGGGACCCTCGCTCCGCGCTGCCGGGACGAGCGCAGGGACAGGCAACTCCACCGTGGCCGGCTCCCCGGTAAGCCGTTCGCGCGTGGCCGGTCCCCCGGTAGCCCGCCCGCCCGTGACCCGCTCGCCGGTGACCGGCTCCCCAGTAACCCTCCCGCCCACTACCCGCTCCCCAACAACCACCTGCAGCGGCATCGCGCGGTCCGCCCGCGTAGTGAACAACCACAGCACGATCTCGGCCGTCACATGCGCGCTCACCACCGCGAGCGGCACCCCGAGCAGCAGCCACCAGCCGAACCCGATGCCCTGCCCCGTCGCGGTCTCCAGCAGTGAGCTGGTGATCAGGTGCGCACCCGCACCCACCAAAGTGGCCACCGCGGTCAGCAGGATCACCGACGGGAACAGCACCCCGAGCGCCCGCGCCACCCGGTCGTTCAGCCGAGGACGCAACGCGCCGTAAACAGGGAGCGCAAGGGCGGCGCGGCCCGAGGTCGACGGCACGAAGAACGCGGTGAGCAGCAGAGCAAAGGCCGTGAGGTGCGCCAGGCCTCGCACGGTCCGGGCACGGCCCACGAGCCACGTCGCCAGGCGGGCGGGCAGCCCGGACGCCGTCACGCCCGCCGCGAGCACGAAGGCCGCGATGAGCAGCCACGTCGTCGAGCTGCCGAGTGCCGCGAGCGAAGATGCCGGCAGCACGCCGAACAACAGCAGCACCGCCACGGCCGCGAGCGCTACGAACGTGTCGTCCAGTGGCGTGCACACCCAGAGGAGCACCGCCACACCGAAGACCACCAGCGTCAGAATCACGAGAACCAGCGTGCGCGCGCATGCTGACCCACAGGTGAGGCGACGATGAAAGAGCCTTCATCTACACGAGGCGATAGCCCATGCCGCGCACGGTTTCGACGCGCGAAGCGCCGATTTTCCGGCGCAGTGAACGAACGTAGACATCGACCACATTGGACCCCGGATCGAAGTCGTAACCCCAGACGTGGGACAGGATCTGCTCGCGCACCAGAACCTGGCCCGGATGCCGCAGGAACAGCTCCAGCAGCGCGAACTCGCGGGCGGTCAGGTCGACCGGGCCGGACGGCAGCACCGCCTGGCGGGTGCGGAGATCCAGCGACAGCGAGCCGGACGACAACACCGTGGCCTCGGGAACGCCGGGTGGACGCAGGCGCAGCCGGACGCGGGCGAGCAGTTCCTCGAAGCGGAACGGCTTGGTCATGTAGTCGTCCGCGCCACCCGACAACCCCGCGACCGTGTCGTGCACCGAGTCACGCGCGGTCAGGATGATCACGGGTGTCGCCACGCCCTGTTCACGCAACGAGCGCAGCACCGAGAAGCCGTCCAGGTCAGGTAGCCCGAGGTCCAGCACGACGAGGTCGAAGGACGAGGCCCACGACAACGCGTCCGCGCCGGACGACACGACTGACGTGGTGAAGCCGTTGGCGCGCAGGCCTTTCTCGACGAAGGAGGCGATGCGGGCCTCGTCCTCGACGATCAGGATCCGGCCGGTCATCGCGGTACCTCCACCACAAAAGTCGCTCCCTCGCCGGCCACCGAACGTACCCGCACGGCCCCGCCGTGCGCTTCCGCGATGGCTTTCACGATCGGCAGGCCGAGACCGGTGGAACGGGAGAAGAGCAACGACTCGTCGCTCACACCAGGCCCGGAGTCAGCCACCCAGAAGGAGACCACACCGTCCACAGAGGATCCGAAACGGATCGTGGAGCCCGCGGAGGTGTGCTTGACCGCGTTCGAGGCGAGCTGCACGAGAGCCTGGGTCACGCGTTGCGGATCAAGCACGGCCTCGCCCTCCGCGATCGACTCGAGCACCCACCGCCGGTCGCCCAGGGCGCGGAGCTTGGCGTCGATGTCGCTGGTGAGTTCGGGCAGGCTCACGGCGACAGGACGCAGGAAGTCCGGGCGGCCGGACTTGACCAGCAGCAACAGGTCCTCGACCAGGCGGGCCATGCGGTCGAGCTCGTCGGTGCACAGGCGCACCACGGCGGCGCGTTCCTCCGGCGAGTCGCCGAGCAGTTCCAGGTGGCCGCGGACGATGGTGATCGGCGTGCGGAGCTCGTGGGAGGCGTCGTCGAGGAACTGGCGCTGCAGGCGGAACGAGCGTTCGAGGCGGTCGAGCATCGCGTTGAACTGCTGGGCCAGTGCGGCGATGTCGTCGTTGCCGGACACCGGGATGCGGCGGGTGAGGTCGTCCTCGGTGATCTCGGCGGCTGCCTGGCGGACCATGCGGACCGGGGCGAGGATCACGCCGGCGACGAACCAGGCGATCAGGGCGGCGATCAGCAGGCCGGCCAGGGAGACCAGCACCAGCACGCGCACCGTCGAGTGCACCGGGGCGCGCACGCCGTCCTCGAAGTAGCCAGTGACGAACCACATCTCGGCAGGAGCGGCGGCGTGCACCTTCGCCCACCGGAACGGACCGGCGGAGGTGGCCACGACACCCACCGGCGCACTCGACGACGTGATCATGCCCAGCACCGCCCGGTCGTGCTCAAGGGCGTAGGTCACCTCGGCACGCTGGACCAGCACGCCGTCGGGCAGCACGGCGAGGTGGACCTCGTTCTCGTCGGGGTACTGCAGGCGCAGGTGGGCGTCGGCCACCGTGCGGGCATCGCCGGTGTGGTTTTCGGCGTAGGCGCTGAACTCGGTGGTCTCCTGCTCCAGGGCGCGGTTGACGCGGTCGTCGACGTCGACGACCAGGAACCGCCACACCACGATCACGACGGTCGCGAGGACGAGCGTCATCAGGCCGAGGAGCCAGCACATGATCTTCACGCGTGCGGGCACGTCAGTCGTCCTCGCCATCGTCGTCGACCGGAGGTGGCGGGGGCAGTACCGAGCCAGGAGTAGTAGTGGTGGTAGTGGTGGGAGCGGGCGCGACAGAGCGTCCTATCTGGACTTCCGGCACCCGCACCTCGGGTGGCGCCGGCCGCACCACGGTCAGCACGAGCAGCACGGCTGCGAGCGCGCACGCCACGCTGAGCACGGCCACGAGGACCGTGCCGGTGCGGGCGGACGGCAGCATGCGACCGAGCCTGCCCGCCGATTCCGAGTCGCGCATGAGACCAAGATGAAGATCTCTTCATCTGTCCGCAAATCGACTGATAACTATCAGCCCCTTGACCGGGACCACACAGCCCAACACGATGAGAGCGGTCTCACACTCGGGAGCTGACAACGATGTCACGACTGTTGGTGCTCGTGCTCGGCCTGCTGTTGCCTGCCGTGCCTGCCACTGCCGCACCCACCGGCTGGACCGTCATCGGACCTGGCCAGATCACTGCCAAAGTGGCTTTGAGCAGCGGAAATCTGACGCTTGCCGTGCAAAGGCAAGGCAGAACCGTGCTCCAGCCCGCACCCGTCGGGCTCACGACGACCACTGCCGACCTCACCAAGGACCTGACGTTCACCGGCCGCAGTGACCGCGTTGTCATCGATCGGTACGAGATGCCGCACGGCAAACGGCTGCAACGCGCCACCCGGATGACCGAGACCAAACTCGGCTTCCGCAACGCGAACGGCAGCTTCGACCTGGTCGTGCGCGCCGCACCGGACGGCGTCGCCTACCGCTACGTGCTGCCCAACGCGGCAACGATCACCGCAGAGTCGTCGAGCTTCATCGTCCCCGCCGACTCGAAGGCGTGGCTGCTCCCCTACAACGCCTGGTATGAAGCCAACCGCGTGCGCACGACCGCGGGAGAAGCCACCGGCGACTTCGGTTACCCCTCGCTCTTCCAGGTGCAACAAGACTTCGCCCTGCTCACTGAGTCCGATGTGGATGGACGGTACGCGGGCAGCAGGCTGCGCAAGACCGCAGGCGGATTCCAGGTCGTGCTGGCCGACCCGCAGGTCACGTCGACGGGGACCACGCCGTGGCGCACCGCGATCGTCGGTGACCTGGCCACCGTCAGCACGTCCACGCTCGTAGACGACCTGGCCACCCCGGCACTCGTCAGCGACAGGAGCTGGATCAAGCCGGGCAAGGTCGCGTGGTCGTGGCTGAGCGAGCACTCCAGCCCAGGCGACTTCGCCAGGCAGAAGCAGTACGTGGACTTCGCCGCCCGCAACGGGTGGGAGTACACACTGGTCGACGAAGGCTGGAGCGCGCAGTGGGTGCCGGAGCTGATCCGTTACGCCCGCGCGCAGGGCGTCGAGATCCTGCTTTGGCTGCGCTGGAGCGATCTCGACACGCCGCAGGAACGCGACACCGTGCTGCCCAGGATCAAGCAGTGGGGTGCCAAGGGCGTGAAGCTCGACTTCATGGAGTCCGACTCGCAGGAGCGTTATCGCTGGTACGACGCGGTGTTGCGGAAGACGGCCGACCTGCGGCTGATGGTCAACTTCCACGGCTCCACGATCCCGCACGGCCTCGCCCGCACCTGGCCGCACGTGCTGTCCATGGAGGCCGTGCGCGGCGCGGAGAACATGCCTCCCGCGGCCAACAACCCGGTGCAGTTCTTCACGCGCAACGTCGCGGGCTCGATGGACTACACGCCGGTGTCGCTGGAGGTCGGCACGAAGGAAGCGTCAATCGCGCACGAGACCGCGCTGCCGGTCGTGTACGAGTCGGGGTGGACGCATTTCGCGGACAAGCCAGAGGCCTACGAACGGCACCCGCAGGCGTTGCGCTACCTCAACCAGCTCCCGACCGTCTGGGACGAGACCAGACTGCTCGAAGGCGACCCGGACACGCACGCGGTCGTCGCCCGCCGCAACGGCGACAGGTGGTTCATCGGCGGCATCACCACTGACGAACGGACCCTCAAGGCGCAGCTGGGTTTCCTCGGCGGAGGCCAGTGGCTGGTCGAGACCGTCCGTGACCCCGCGACCAGGACCGATGTCGTCCGCGACCGCCAGGTCCTGCGCAACACCGACACCCTTGCCGTTCCAGCCAGGCGCAACGGCGGCTTCGCGGCGGTCGTCTGCCGCAACCGGCCTGGCCTGCAGACGTGCGACCAGCCGATCCGCCAGGTGCCGAAGACCACCCTGACCGTCACGCCCACCACGCCCGTCGACGTCTCGCCGGGCTCGATCTTCGAGGTGGCCGGCACGTTCACCAACGGCGACCAGGAGATCCGCGACGTCGCGCTGAAGGCCGTTGCCCCGGAGGGCTGGACGGTGTCCGGCGCCGTTGTGCAGCGCCGGAAGCTCGCGCCCGGCGAGTCGATCAGCGGCCGCTGGCAGCTTCGAGCAGGCACGCGGATCGGCCCCGTGGACGTGCCGATCGTCGCGACCTTCGGCCAGGGCGTGCACGTCGAGCAGGCGGCCAAGGCGTTCGTGCCGCCGCCGGTCCCCGCGAACGGTGCCCAGGTCAGCGATCTGCCGTTCATGAGCGAGACCAACGGCTGGGGCCCGGTCGAGCGCGATCGGTCCAACGGCGAGAGCTCCGGCGGTGACGGCAAGGCGCTGTCCATCGGCGGCGTCACCTACGCCAAGGGACTCGGCGCGCACGCGCCGTCCGAGGTCTCGGTCTACCTCGGCCGCGGCTGTGAGGGCTTCGCGGCGAAGATCGGCCTCGACGACGAGACCGAACAGCCGGGTTCCGTCGCGTTCCAGGTGATCGGCGACGACAAACTCTTGTACGACAGCGGTGTCCTGAAGGGCAAAGGTGCGGCCGTCCCGATCGACGTCGACGTCACGGGTGTCCGGATGCTCAGCCTCCGCGTCACCGACGGTGGGGACGGCCGCAACTTCGACCACGCCGACTGGGCGGAGGCGGCACTGAAGTGCTGATCAACCGCAGACAGTTCCTCTACGCCACGGGATTGCTGACTCTCACACCGAGCATCTCGCTCGCACAGGTCAAGGACACCTACTACGAGGTGCTGCTCAGGCACACGAGGTGGGCCGAGACGCAGTACGACGCGGCGGCAGGCCGGTACCGGCGCACGGATTTCGGGTTCGCGGTCGTGCTCGGCAACGCCGTGTTGCTCACCAGAGGCAGCTACGACGCGGCACTGGCGGGCGTGGAGAAGGACGTGCTGCGTCAGCACACGCTCGCCACCATCCGGCACTTCGCCGCGAGCAACGTGCTCGCGGGCGGCACCGAATGGGGCAAGACCCTGTTCTGGGACACCACGTTCCAGTCGTACTTCGTGCTCGCCGCCCGGCTGCTCTGGCCGGAACTGGACGCTGCGACGCGGTCCAACGTCGAGGCGATCGCGCGCGGCCAGGCCGACTACACGACATCGCTCGGCACCGGCAACGACCCGCGTTCGGGCGGATGGACGCCCAACGGCCTGATCGGCGGGTTTCGCGGCGACACCAAGCTGGAGGAAATGGGCGTCTACGCCCAGTCGCTCGCGCCGGGACTGGCGTGGCACGGCGACGGTCCCGGCTGGAGGGAGGCGTTCGGCCGGTGGAGCCGCAACGAAGCCGGGCTGCCCGCGGCCGACCTCGCCAATCCCTCCACTGTGGACGGTGTGCCGATCTCGGCCAACACCGCCACGAACCTGCATGACACGTACATCGTGGAGAACCACGGCTCGTTCGGCCCGCACTACCAATCGGAGCTGTGGCGCACGTCCGGCCGCAACGCCGTGCACTTCCTGCTCGCCGGCCGGCCGTTGCCCGAAGTGCTCACCAAGCAACCCAACGGCGAACTGTTGTGGCGCACCATCCTCGCCACGATGAGCGACGCTGGTGAGCCGTTGATGCCGATGGTCGACGACCGGGAGCACCTGTACGGCCGGGACGTCATCCCGCTCGCGTTCCGCTCCACGGTGCTGCGCGACCCGATGGCCGCCCGAGCCGAGGCCTCGCTCGCGTCCCGGCTGCTCGCCTATCAGGCACATCCGCCGGTGTACCGGCTCGCGAAGTTCTCCGGTGAGGCCAAGTACGAGCCGGAGGCACGGGCGGAGCTCGCGATCAGTTACCTGCTGCACGAGCTGCGCCCGCCCGCGAAACCTATGTCCGAGCAGGACTTCTTCGCTCAGGCGGCGATCACGATCGACCACGGCGCCGAACCAGGCCTGCTGACCCATCAGTCCGCCGCCGCGTGGGTGGGCACGGTGACCAAGCCGGGTTTCACCAAGTTCGCCTGGCAGCCCGCGCACGACGACTGGCTGTTCAAGATCAGCGGCGCCACCCCGATGCTGCTGCCGCCAGCCGCCGTGACGGGGCGTGACACCGTGGTCTACCAACGGGTTCGCGACGGTTTCGACGCAACGGCGAGCCTGCTGCGGTTCGCGGACGGGTTCGCCGGCACCGCCACGCTGCCCACCGGCACGATCGTGTGCGCGCTCCCCCGGCCCGGCCGGGTGGACGTGCGCAACCTCGCGATGGCGGGAATGCCCGGACTCACCGGATCCCGCACGTACACCGGTGTCGCAGGACGTGTCTCGGTGCGGGCTCGCGAGGCGTTCCGGGTCGACGAGTTGACGTTCCCGGCCGTGTCCGCGCGGCACGTCCGCATGGTCGGCGTGCGGCCGCATCCCACGTACGGCTACTCGTTGTTCGACTTCGAGGTGGACGGCTCCCTAGAGCGAGGGAAGCCCACCAATGCGTCGTCGTTCGATCCCGGCATGGAGTCGTTGAAGGCGACGGATGGTGATCCCGCAACGCGGTGGGCGGTCGCACGCGCTGAACGCGGCCGGGCCGACAGCTGGCTCGCGGTCGATCTGGGTGCCGCCACGACCATTAGCCGCGTGCGATTGCGTTGGGAGACCGCGGCGGCGGGCGCCTATCGGATCGAGACGTCGCCGGACGGCGTCGCGTGGACCGCGGTGGCAGAGCATCCGCGACCGGACCTCAGCACGCCGGGCTGGCTCGACGTGGACGGGCGTGCGGGGTTCGTCGCACGCTCGGCCGAGCCGATCACCGTGCAGGGCGACATGATCACTCTCCCCGCCGGAGTTGTCGAGGGCTACGTACGCGCCGACCTGCGGGCGATCGCGGCGGAATCAGCGCCGGAATGCCCGCCGCTGGTGCGGGCGAGCACCGCGGACGGGTTCCTCAGTCTGTTCAACCTCTCGAACGATTCCGTGACCGGAGTCGTCCGCCTGCGCGGCACCCGGCTCTACCGGGGCACTCAGGTCACCACGACGAACGGCACGGAGTACGCGCTCGACATGCCCGCCGCCACCGTGCGGATCGAACCTCCGTGGTTCACCGCCCGCGGCATCCCAGCGGGCATCACGGCCGTCGTGCACGACGCGCGGCGAGTCACGTTCCGAGGCGGCCCTGCCCGGTTCACGCTGACGCACCGGAACGGCGGCACGATGCCGGTCGTGCTCGGCCGGGCAGAGCGCACGGTGACCATGCCGGGCGCGAAAGCGTTCCCGTTCAACGACCTCGCGCTGGGCCGCGTCACGTTCCCCCACTCCGTGCTGCCGCAGGGCATGAGCGATCCGGCCGCCGCGGTCGACGGCGAGCAGCGCACCGCGTGGACGCCGGGCCGTGACGGCCGCATGGTCGTCGACCTCGGCGCACCACACGCGATCGGCAAAATCAGTCTGAAATGGACAGACGGCTCGGAGCCGCCGCACACCATCACGTACAGCACGGACGGCAAGACCTACGGGCCGGCGACCGCGGCCCGGTACGTGGCGGTGTCAACCGGCTGGCGACCAGGACACGCATCGCTCAGGAGCATCTCGGTGACCGGAGGAGACCCTGTTGGCTGACGGAGGGCGGCCCGAACCAGTGGCCTGTGGCTCCATGTCGGTTCCGACGGCCAGACCGCGATCGCGGACAACAGCGTCGGTACGTTCCTCGTCATGAACGAAGAGCTTGGTTTAGCTCCTAAATAGTCGGCAACCCAATGTCATGTTCGACGGGTTGCGATCCGCCGGCCGCGAAAGCGTGGTCAGGGCGTTGTGGGACGTGCCGAGGCTGCTGCGTCATCCGGTGTGGCGCACCGCAGATCCGGGCCAGGGCAACGGTCTCGGCGTCGTGCTCGTGCCGGGCTTCGCCGCGGGCGAGGCGAGTCTGTCACCCGCCGGATCGTGGCTGCGCGCCCGCGGCTACGTCCCGGCGAGCTCGGGAGTCGGGTTCACCGTGGGCTGTACCGCGGACCTGCTGGCCAAGCTCTTGCACAGCACCGAGGAACACGCCGAGCGCACTGGACGTCCGGTGGTGCTGCTCGGCCAGAGCCGTGGCGGCGGCCTGGCGCGTCTCGCCGCCGCCCGGCGCCCCGAACTGGTGCACGGCCTGGTGATGCTGGGCAGTCCTGTCCTCGACCCGCTCGGCGCGCACCCCAACGTGCTGCGCATCGCGAGGTTCCTGGCACGGCTGGCCTCCGCGGGCGTACCGGGGTTGCTGAACGACGACTGCATGCGCGGCCCGTGCTTCGAGGAGCACGTGAAGACGCTCGCCGAGCCGTTGCGGGTCCCGGCGATCTCGATCTTCTCGAGGATGGACGGCATCGTGCCGTGGCAGTTGTGCCAGGACCCGCACGCAGAGTGCGTAGAGGTGCACAGCACGCACACCGGCATGGGGTTCGACCCGAAGGTCTACGAGGTGCTCGGGCCGCGGCTCGCCGCATGGGCACGCGAAGACTTCGAGATCAGCGCGTAACCGGCACGATCCGCGCGTCCATCAGCACACCGTCCACAACGTCCAGCAGCCCGATCGTGCCGTGCGGCTGACGACGCTTGTCCGTGGGCGAGCCGGGGTTGAACACGCGGAACCCGTCCTGCTCCTCGTCCCACGGGATGTGCGAGTGGCCGAACACCACGAGACCGGCATCGGGGAACCGGCGACGCATCCTCGCCAGCCTGCCGGTCTTCTGGCCGCTGTCGTGGATCATCGCTACCGGCAGCCCCTCGATGTCGAACTCGACGGTCTCCGGCGCACCCCAGGCCACGACGTCCGGCCCGTCGTTGTTGCCGCACACGGCGACAACCGGTGCGTACTGCGCCAACTCGTCCAGCACAGGGGCGACGCACACGTCACCGCCGTGCAGGATCAGGTCGGCAGATCTCAGGTGTGCGGCCACGGAAGCAGGGCACCGCTTCCAGAACCGCGGCGCGTGGGTGTCGGACAGCACGACCACTCTCACGGCACTGACGGTAACGTCAGTACGGCCCGCAGTCGTTCTCATACGGCAGGTTGGCGCGCTCGTTGCCCTTGAAATAGATGGCGCTGGCCAGATAGCGGCCGCCGCTGTTCATGCTCACCATGATCCAGATGTTGTTGTAGATGCCGTGGTCGTAGACGGTCTGACCGCGGGTCCAGCAGATGCCGATGCTGCTCGTCCCCGCGGGGATCACGTGGTCCACCGGACACGACAACGCTTCGCAGGTGCGGACCTCGGCGTCAGCCCACGCCGTCACCATCGGGTAGGGCGGCGACGGCGGATCAGCCTGTGCCACACCGGATCCCGCGACCAAGGCCAGCGCGGCGAGCAAGCTCCCCAGTACGAACCTCATGCATTTCCTCCCAGTGGTTTGTCGATCATCAGGAAGAGACGCCGCCGGAACGTTCGGGGTTGCACGACTCACGCGGTTCGATCGGGACCGAAGCGGGTACCTCCCCCACATGGCGCGGGCGATCTGGAGCGGTTCGGTCAGTTTCGGGCTGGTGAGCATCCCGGTGGAGTTGTACAGCGCCACCGATGACCACACGGTGCACTTCAACCAGTTCCAGCGGGGGACGTCCGACCGGATCCGGTACAAGCGCGTCAACGAGCGCACCGGCCGTGAGGTGCCCTACGACAAGATCGTGAAGGGCCACGAGGTCGACAACGGCGAGTACGTGATCGTGGAGCCAGAGGAACTGGACGACATCGCGCCGGGCCGCTCGCGCACGCTCGACATCGAGGCGTTCGTGGACCTCGACGAGATCGACCCGGTGTTCTTCCAGAAGACCTACTGGCTCGGGCCGGCCAAGCCCGAGTTCTCGCGCCCGTACCTGCTGCTCGCCCAGGCGATGAAGAAGACGAACCGGGCGGGCATCGCGATGTTCGTCATGCGCGGCAAGCAGTACCTGACCGCGATGAAAGAGGACAACGGGATTCTCGCCGTGCACACGCTGTTCTTCGCCGACGAGATCAGGAAGCCGAAGGACGTGCTGGACGTGCCGCCCGAGGGTCGTGCGCCGCGCGGCAAGGAGCTCGACATGGCCGTGTCACTGGTCGAGTCGATGGCGGACGACTGGCGGCCCAAGGACTACCGCGACACGTACACCGAGCGGGTCACCAAGCTGATCAAGGCCAAGCAAAAGGGCAGGGAGGTCGTCGTCGAGGCCGAGCCTCCCGAGGCCACGGGCGTCGTGGACCTCATGGAGGCGTTGCAGCGCAGCGTCGAGGAGAGCAAGAAGAAGCGCGGCAGGAAGAAGGCCAGCTAACTGACTACGAGGGCCGTCGCGTTGTCCGTGCCGCCCGCGTACAAAGCAGCCCTCACGAGCCGCTCAGCGGACGCGTGCCCGGACATGATCGCCTCGATCCCGTTGTGCCCCAACGGTCCGTACACGCCGTCGGACACGAGTGCCAGCCTGGGAGCCCGCGTCGCCGCCCGCCCGATGGTCTCGGGCGTGGCGTGCCGGACGGTGTTCGTGACGACGTGTTCCAGCCGCGGCTGCGGCACGACACCGCGCTCGCGGAAGTACTCGGCCACGGTGTGGTCGGTTGTGAGCTGCACGAGGTCCTCGCCGTCGGAGGCATACGCACGAGCGTCACCCGCCCACGCCACGTCGAAGCCGCCATCGGGACGGGCCACGGCCACGACGATCACCGCGTCACCGCTGTGCACCTGGAGGGCGTCGCGG
This sequence comes from Lentzea indica, assembly GCF_012184385.1. Taxonomy (GTDB): domain Bacteria; phylum Actinomycetota; class Actinomycetes; order Mycobacteriales; family Pseudonocardiaceae; genus Lentzea; species Lentzea indica. The sequence continues at coordinate 9 of NZ_VSRL01000110.1, read as the reverse complement.
GCGGCGAGG
>NZ_VSRL01000010.1 GCF_012184385.1 Lentzea indica | reverse complement strand
CGCGGCACCTCGTCGTCGCGGTCCAGCACCACCGGAGCGTCGAGGGCGGTGCGCACGACCACGGGTGCCACGGCCAGGTAGTCCGCGGCCGCGATGAGCGAGTTGCGGGCCTTGGTCGTGAGCTTGCGGTCCATCGGGTCGGTCACCGCCTTCAGCAAGGCGTCGAGCGAGCCGAACTCGGTGATGAGCTTCGCGGCCGTCTTCTCACCGATGCCCGCGACGCCCGGCAGGCCGTCGGAGGGGTCGCCGCGCAGCACGGACATGTCGGCGTACGCGGAGCCGGCGTTCTCGACGGGCAGCGAGTACTTGACGGCCAGTTCCTCGGGACCGAGGACCTCGGCTTTGTTCCAGCCCCGGCCGACGTAGACGACGTGCACGGGCGTGGGCTCGAAGCGCACGACCTGGAACATGTCGCGGTCGCCGGTGACCACCTCGACGGGTGACTTCTGTTCGCGGTGAGCGAGCGCGCCGATCACGTCGTCGGCCTCGTGGCCCGCCGCCTCGCCGGTGCAGATACCGGCCGCGTCGAGGACGTCGAGGATGATCGGGATCTGCGGTGTGAGGGTGTCGGGCACCTCCTCGGAACCGTCGGTCGCGTCCTCGGCGACCCGATGCGCCTTGTAGGACGGCAGCGCCTTCACCCGGAACTCGGGACGCCAGTCGGCGTCGAGACAGGCGACGAGGCGGCCGGCGCGGCGGTCGGTGATGACGCGGGCGACCGTGTCGACGAACCCGCGCACGGCGTTCACCGGCGTGCCGTCGGGCGCGGTCATCGAGTCGGGCAGCGCGTAGTACGACCGGAAGTAGAGGCTCGCGGAGTCGAGCAGCACCAGGGGAGAGCTCACGGTTGGACAAGCTACTAGGCTTTCGACCATGGCAACGATCATCGGCCCCATCGACGTGTCCGCGCTGCGTGCGCGGCTTGACCGCGCCTCCGAAGCCGCCGGACAGGCGGGCGTCGACGCCCTCCTCATCTCGCCCGGCTCGGACCTGCGGTACCTGATCGGTGCCGGTGGCGACTCGTTCGAGCGCCTCACCTGTCTCGCGCTGCCCGTGGGCGGCACGCCGACGCTGGTCGTGCCGAAGCTGGAGCAGCCGGGCTACGCGGGCATCCCGACCGACGAGCTGGGCGTCGAGGTCGTCACGTGGGTCGACGGCGAGGACCCGTACGCGCTGGTCAAGGCCGCGATCAAGGGCAGCAGGACAGCCGTGGCGGACATGATGCCCGCCCTGCACACCATCAAGCTCGGCAACGCCATCGGCGGGCCGCAGAGCCTGGCCGGCCCGATCATCCGCGAGCTGCGCATGCGCAAGGACGCCGCGGAGATCGCCGCCCTGCGCAAGGCCGGTGCCGCGATGACCCGCGTGCACGGCGCGCATGGGCGAGTTCCTGCGGCGTCGGCCGGCACCGAACGCGAGGTGGCCGGTGACATCGCCGCGGCGATCGTCGAGGAAGGCCACACCGTCGCCGACTTCGTGATCGTCGGCTCCGGCCCGAACGGCGCCTCCCCGCACCACCGCGACTCCGACCGCGTGATCGAGGCCGGCGAGGTCGTCGTCATCGACATCGGCGGCCCGGTCGCCGAGGGCTACAACTCCGACTCGACCCGCACCTACGTGATGGGTGAGCCGTCCCACGACGACGTGTGGGACACCTACGCCGTCCTGCAGGCCGCGCAGCAGGCCGCCGTCGAGGCCGTGAAGCCCGGCGTGACGTGCGAGGAGATCGACAACGTCGCCCGCTCGGTGATCGCCGACGCCGGCTTCGGCGAGTTCTTCGTCCACCGCACCGGCCACGGCATCGGCCTGGACGTGCACGAGGAGCCCTACATCGTCAGCGGCAACGCGCTGCCGCTCGAAGCGGGCATGGCGTTCAGCGTCGAGCCCGGCATCTACCTGCCCGGCCGCTGGGGCGCGCGCATCGAGGACATCGTCGTCGCCACCGAGAACGGCGTCGAGTCCTTCAACAACCGACCTCACGAGCTGGTGGTGCTTTGACCCTCGAGCAGATCGACAGAGCGATCCTGAAGGAACTCGCCTCGGACGGCCGGTGCAGCTTCACCGACCTCGCCGAACGCGTGGGCCTGTCCGTCTCGGCCGTCCACCAGCGCGTGAAGCGCCTGGAGCAGCGCGGCATCGTGAAGGGCTACGCCGCCCGCCTGGACGGCGCCGAGATCGGTCTGCCGATGTCCGCGTTCATCTCGCTCTTCCCGATCAACCCGTCCGAGCCCGACGACTACCCGAAGCGCCTCGAGCACCTGTCGGAGATCGAGGCCTGCTACTCGGTGGCCGGCGACGCCTCGTACGTCCTGCGCGTGCGGGTCGCGTCGCCGACGGCGCTGGAGGAGCTGCTGCAGAAGATCCGCGAGTCGGCGAACGTGTCGACGCGGACGACCGTCGTGCTGTCCACGCCGTACGAGGATCGGCCGCCGTCGGTCTGAGGCGATCTGCAGGTGGCGGTGGCGCGAGCACCCGCCGTGGCGGCAGGTGTGTGGTGCGGTGGCGGGTGGACGGCGGTTGTGAGGGTCGCGCACCTGCCACGGCACCGCAGGCAGGCTGGCGCAGGGGTTCTTCCACAACGGCGATGCGCAGCGAGCCGACCACCACGACCCATCTGATCCGCGGTGATGACGCAACCACCAGCCCCAATCGCGATCGTCGCGAAGCGGCGATGAAATGACCACGCGCGTCAGGACCCTGAGCGACCACGCTGGAACGCGCCACACCGCAGAAGGCGACCACCCCGCTGGAACCGGCGCCCACCAACGCAAACGGGACCACCGGGTCAGCCCCTAACTCGCCCATCGGCCAGCACCAGCACCCGATCGGCAACCTCGTGGACCGCGTCGTGGTGCGTAGCGATCAACACCGCGGCACCCTCATCCGCCACCCGCCGCAACAACCCCACAGCAGCGACCGCACTGACAGCGTCCAGATGCGCAGTGGGCTCATCAGCGAGCAAAGCAGAAGGCCGTGCCACGACAGCACGTGCCAGCGCCGCCCGTTGCTGCTGCCCGAACGACACCTGCCCCGGATACCGCGCCCCCAGCGCTCCGATTCCCAGTTCCTCCAACAGGTCGGCCACACCGGAGACGTCCCGCCCCGCGAGTCGCAACGGCAGAGCGACGTTCTCCTCCAGCGTCAGCTCGGTAGCCAGTCCCAGCGACTGGGGCAACACCGCGCAGGCCGACCAGGAAGAGGCCCCAGGCGACACAGACCCGCTGTCCGGAAAGTCGAAGCCGCACAACAACGACAGCAACGCCGTCTTTCCCGAACCGGAAGGCCCGCTCAACGTCACGAGCTCCCCAGCGGACACCGCAAGGTCTACGCCCCGCAGCACGGAGACGCCGCCGAAGGCCCGGTGCACACCGGTTGCCTGGATCACGACGCGGCCAGCGGGATGCACAGGTCCGCCAGCTCGACCAGCCGTGGATCGTGCGACGCCACCACGGCGGGCACCGGCAACGAGGAAAGCGTCTCCAGCACGAGGTCAGCCGACCGGACGTCCAGCTGCGAGGTCGGTTCGTCAGCGACCACGACGGAAGCCCCGCAGGCCAGTGCGCACGCGAACGCCAGCCGTTGTTGTTGCCCGCCGGACAAAGCGCCGATCCGCCAGGTCCCGGAACCGTCCAATCCCAAGCGGTCCAGCAACGACAGATCAGCTGCCCCAGCGGCACGCAGGTTCTCGCCCACGGTCAGGTGCGAGATCAGGTTGTCGGCGGGGTTCTGGAAGACGACGGCGATCTCCTTGCGCCGCAACAAACGCAGGTCCGACCACGACAGAGAAGAGGTCGGCACGTCCCGGACGAACACCTCGCCCGCGGAAGGTCGTTCCACAAGCGACAGCACCCGCAGCAACGTCGACTTGCCGGAGCCGGAGGGACCGGACAGCACGGTGAGTCCTGGCGCGATCGAAAGCGACACGTCCGAGACGGCGCGCACGGAACCGTAGGACACCCCGACGCCACAAGCGCGGATCACCTGAGAAGCTCTCCCATCCGCGCGGTTCTCACACCGCGCAACGCAAGCCATGCCGCCACGACGACGACCACCAGGCCACCCGACACCATCGTGCCCAGCAGTGGTACCAGATCCGGCAGCACAGGGGCCGGGTTCAGCCACGGTGCGGGGTCCAGGCGCGGCACTGCCACGCCGGCGCTCACGAACGAGGCCAGCGCGCCGACCACGAGAGCCAGCGACGCCAAAGTGCCCACCTCGAGCAGGTGGCTGGACCACAGCACGGACGGGCGCATGCCCATGCGGGTCGACAGCGCGCCGGAGACGGCGTTCTGGCGGCGGCGGACTTCGATCGCCAGCAACAACGCCACGGCGGCTACCACGGCCAGCACGACGCCGATCGCGGCGACGAAGCCGAAGGTCCACTCGACGGTCAGGAACGGCAGGCCGTCGAGCACACGGGCGCGGTCGGCGACGTTCGTGTAGTGGATGCCGGCGGCCTGCAACGAAGAAGTCAGCGAGGACAACGGAAGCGACGACCAGAGGTGCCACGAACCGACCTGCTCGACGGCGGGCACCGAGTCACGGGCGACGACGTAGCCTCGGGTGCCGAGCTTCGGGAACGACGGCAGCGACGCCACCGGCTTCAGCAGGGGAAGCCCGGCGATCTGGATCTCCTGGTTCGCCGCGCGGCCGATGCGCAACGCGGGCGCGATGTCGCCGGTGCGACGCAGACCCGAGATCAGCGAGCGCACCTCGGCGGCGTCGTCCAGAACCGCCGCGTCGGTGAACGTCGCCGGGTCCACGACCAGCGCGCCCGTGCTCATGCCGACGAGAGTCGTGGTGCCCTGCAACGACGACGGCAGCGCCACCCGCCCGAGCGCGACGTCCTGCGACACCTGCACCGTGCTGTTGGCGCCGACGAACACGCCCGACTTCGAGTCCAGCGACGACCGCTGAGCGCCCGCCACCGCGCTGCCCACCGCGATGGTGCCGACCGCCAGCACGCCCACCAGGACCACGCCGGTCACGGGACCTGCGGCGGCCGCTAGGCGACGCAACGCCAGCTGTGCGGCCGGGACCTGCCACCACTGCACGCGATGCGACCACCCCAGGGACCACCGCAGCAGCCGCGTCGCCAGCAAAGCCGCCGCCAGCACCACGAGCAGCGGGAACGTCAGCGCCGCCACGTCGATGCGCGGCAGCTCGCCGGTCTTCACCGTGGTGCCCAACCCGTTGCGGGACAGGCGAACCCACGCCAGCACGGCCAGAGACGCGACGACCAGCTCCCACGGCACCACCGCGAGCCGCCACGCCCGCGCCCGCCGCTGGAACGTCCGGTGCGTACGCCAGGACGCGACCAGCACGGTGACCGACAGGCTCAGGAGGACCACGACCAGCACGAAGCCCAACGCCACCCAGAGCGTCCCAGGAGCCAGAGCGCCCCCAGGCGCGTACAACGGGAGCAACAGCCGTGCGGCAGCAAGTCCCAGCAGTCCACCAAAAATCAGCGGCAGCCCGAGCTCCAGCACCGCGCGGAAGCCGAGCGCGAGCGGGCTCGCCCCGCGCACCCACAGCAACCGCAGCTCGGAATGCCGGCGCTGAGCCCATTGCACGGTCACCGTGCCCACGCCCGCGAGCCCGACCAGCACGCTGATGAACACCAACGGCAGCAGCGCGGAGGACACGTTGCGTTCCGAAGTCCGTGCCGCCGTGATGGCGCCGGACAGCACGTCCGTCCGCGTCAGCGGCAGCCCCAGTGACGTCAGGAGCGCGTTCCCGTTGTCCCGCAAGGCCTCCGCCTCGGCGAGCGTCGAGAGCGGCTCGGTGGGGTACCGCAGCGACACCGAAGCGTCCGAGGAGAACTCCGGCGGCAGCAACGCGAGATCGGAGGCCTGGGCCACCCAGATCACCGACGTGCTGGCGCCGTCGCCGCCCAGCGGGTTCGGCACGACGGTCTTCGCCTCCGAACACCACCAGCCGGACACCGGATGCGCCAGGTCGGCGTAGATCGCGCTCACCACCAGCGGCGACCCGGTGAGCCGATCACCAACGCGAACCCGTGCGGCGGTGGCGATCGTCTGAGGCACCCACAACCCGGTGCCGCCGCCTTCGACGACGGTCAGGTGCGACAACGCGTCCGGTCGATGGCCGAACCGGCCGTAGGTGGCGAGCCCGGTGAAGTCCGGCCGTCCGATTCGCGTGTAGGCGGCACCGAGATCACTGCGAGCCGCCATCGTGACGGCGGTGGACAACGGCAGGCCTTCCCCGTCCAGTGACGGGTGCACGGAATGCGGGCACATCCGGCCCTGCTGGTAGGCGAGAGCCGCGCTGCCCGTGGAGGAGGAGTGCAGCACGGCCGCGGCCACCACGAAGCCCAGCAGCAACGTCGTCGCGATGCTCACCAGCAACGTGAGCGGACTCGACAGCGCGGCCCTGGGCGCGGCTCTCCACGGCAACTGCACCAGCGCACGCTAACTGGCGGCCCACGGTTTGGGGAGCCTTCAGGGGGTAACGGAACGCATGACCCCGAACCGGGCTCCGAACGGATCGGCGAGCACCGCGATCCGGCCGACTCCGTCGAGGTCGTAGGGCTCGACGAGGACCTCGGACGCGCCGGCGGCGTGATCGGGATCGGCCACCTCGAAGTACGGCAGCCAGTAGGCGGACGAATCCTCCACCGCCGCGCCGAAGAACCGTCCCGCACCGGTGCCCGCCGGCCGGAAGAACCGGCCCGGCGCACCCTCGATCGTGACGACGTCCCACGACAACACCGAGCCGTAGAACGAGGAGGCGTCAGCCACGGGAGAGTGCAGCTCGATCCACGTCAACGCTCCCACGGACGACACCTCGTCGACCCCGAGGAGGTTGCCCGCCTGCCACACCGCGAACTCCGCGCCGTGCGGATCGGTCAGCTGAGCCATCCGCCCGCTGGTGAACACGTCGAACGGCTCCAGCCGGACCGTTCCGCCCGCCTCGGTCACCCTGCGAGCCGTCGACTCGGCGTCGGGCGTCGCGAAGTAGACGGTCCAGGCAGAGGCCGCACCGGGCTCGGACAGCGGCCCGACCGCCGCGACCGTTCGTCCTTCGCGCTGGAAGAAGCCGTAGCCGCCCGCCTCTGGTCCGAGAGGAACGTGCTCCCAGCCGAGCACGCGGCCGTAGAACTCGGCGGCGGCAACGACATCAGGGCTGCCCAGATCGATCCAGTTGGGAGCTCCCGGCACGAAGTCCAAGGTGAGCAACGAAGTCTCCTCACATCCATTTCCAGCGGATGCCGACCCAGTTCACCGACACGTTCGCCTCGAAGTGGTGCAAGGAGTTCGTGTGGTCGAGCGTCAGGTCGATGGTCCGGTGCGGCTCGGATTCCTGCCAGTCCTGCAAATAGACGTGCGGGTCGGCGGGCAGCGCCGCCGGGTCGAAATGCACCTCGATCAGGCTCTGCGCGAGGAAGCAACGCACGCCGTGCGCGTATTCGACGGTGTCCAACCGTGCCGGGTCGTGGACGAGGAACTCGAACACCCACGTCTCACCCGACGCCAGCGGCTTGTCGAACAGCAGCTCCTCGACGGTCACGCACTCGGCCTCGTCGCGCGCGGAACGGCCGATCCGGCAGTTGCGGACCGGCTCGTGCGACACCTCTGACGTGCGTACGGCATCGTCGCAGTAGTAGTGCGCGTAGAAACGGTCGACGCCGTCTTGGCGCGCGCGAACGACCATGCGCACGTGGACGCGTGACGCGTGCCGTTCGGCGTCGACGAACACCCTGTCGTGCCGGGAGACGATCTCCAGGTCGTTGGTGTTGAAGCCGGGCATCAGCCCGGGAACGACGTCCGGCCAGCCGTTCGGACCCGCGTGCTCCAGCAGGGCGAGCAGCGAGCGGGGCGGCACCTCCAGCAGTTCCTCCAGCACCGACACGGCCCTGAGCGACTTCGGCGAGACCGGGCGCACCCGGCCCTGCTGCCAGTCGCTCAGGGTCGACAGCGCCACCGCCACGTCCTGCTGCGCCAGGCGCAGCCGGAGCCGTTCCAGCGTCAGACCGCGCCGGCGGATGGCCGCGCGCAGAGCCGAGTGGAACGGTCCGATGCGCAGCAGCGCTTCCAGACTGGGCGTCGTCGTCACGGCACCGAGCGTAACGACTGGAGCGAGAACCCCTTAGAGCGAGAACCCCTCCGGGAACGGGTCGGTGGCGTCCAGGAGGTACTGGCCCATCCCGGTGATCCACGCGCGACCGGCCACAGTGGGCAGAACCGCCGTGCGGTCACCGAGCGGAACCTCTTCCAGCAACCGTCCGATGAACCTGGTGCCGATGAACGACTCGTTCACGAAATCGGCACCGATTCCGAGCTCACCACGGGCGTGCAGCTGCGCCATCCGGGCGCAAGTGCCTGTGCCGCACGGTGAACGGTCGAACCAGCCGGGGTGGATCGCCATGGCGTTGCGCGAGTGCGCGCCGTCCTGGCCGGGTGCGGTGAACTGGACGTGCTTGCAGCCGCTGATCGCGCTGTCCACCGGGTGCACCGGGCGGTTCGTGGCGTTGATCTGGTCCATGATGGAGAGACCCGCGGCCAGGATCCGATCCTTCTCCGCCCTGTCGAACGGGATGCCGAGCCGGTCCAGCGGCAGGATCGCGTAGAAGTTGCCGCCGTAGGCCATGTCGTAGCGGACCTCGCCGAGTCCTGGCACGTCGACCGTCGCGTCCAGCTCGTGCGCGTACGCCGGGACGTTCTTGATCGTGACCATCTTCGTGCGGGTGTCGTAGTCGGCGAGCACCAGGCCGGCCGGGGTGTCGAGCCGCACAGTCGTGACGGGCTCGGTCACCTCGACCATGCCGGTCTCCACCAGCACCGTCGCCACGCCGATCGTGCCGTGGCCGCACATCGGCAGGCAGCCGGACACCTCGATGTAGAGCACGCCCCAGTCCGCGTCCTGGCGGGTCGGCGGCTGCAGGATCGCGCCGCTCATCGCCGCGTGGCCGCGCGGCTCGTTCACCAGGAGCTTGCGGACGTGGTCGTGGTTCTTGATGAAGTTGAGGCGCTTCTCGGCCATGGTCTCGCCGGGGATCACCCCGACGCCGCCCGTGATCACCCGCGTCGGCATGCCCTCGGTGTGCGAGTCGACGGCGCTGAAGTACTTGGCGAACCTCATGACGTTGCCAGCTTCATGTCGGCGTCGATCTGGTCGAGCTGGGCCTGCGACAACGGCCCGCGCGGGGGACGGCACGGGCCGCCGTAGCGGCCGACGAGGTCCATCGAGTGCTTGATCGCCTGGACGAACTCGGTGCGCGAGTCCCAGCGGAACGCCGGCACGAGCCGTTCGTACATCGACCGCGCTCGCTCCAGCTCGCCCTGCTGTGCCAGCTCGAACAACTCGGCGCACTCGGCGGGGAACACGTTGGGGTAGCCGGCGAACCAGCCCGTCGCGCCCATCAGGAGGCTCTCCAGCACGACGTCGTCCGCGCCGGCCACGACGGTCAGGTGCGGGGCGGCGGCGCGGATCTCCAGCACGCGCCGGACGTCGCCGGAGAACTCCTTCACCGCCACCACGTGCTCGATCTGGCCCAGCTCGGCGATCAGGTCAGGGGTGAGGTCGACCTTGGTGTCGATCGGGTTGTTGTAGACCATGATCGGCAGCCCGGCCTTCGCGACCTCGCGGAAGTGGTGCACGACCTCGCCGCGGTTGGCCCGGTACATGGTGGGAGGCAGGCAGAGCACGCCGTCCGCGCCGTCCTCGGCCGCCAGCTCTGCCCAGTGCCGGGCCTGGTGCGCGCCAACGCCGTGCACGCCGATGACCGCGATGCCACGCCCCTTCACCGCCGCGATGGCGGTCTGGGCGACCTCACGGCGTTCCGCGTCGGTCAGCGACGAGTACTCGCCCAGCGAGCCGTTGGGGCCCACGCCGCGGCAGCCGTTCTCGACGACCCAGCGGCAGTGCTCGGCGAGCTTCTCCAGGTCGGGGCGCAGTCCCGCCGGGGCACCGGGGTCCTCGGCGTAGGGGAGTGCGGTGGCGACGATGACGCCGTCCAGGCGTTCGGTCATGAGGGTTCCTCCGGGAGTGCGGCGAGTTCGCCGAGCGGGATCGGGACCGCGATCACGCGGCGTTGTCCGTCGAACGGGATTCCTGTCAGTTCTGCGGCATTGCGGGCGCAGATGCGGCCCTGGCAGCGGCCCATCGCGACCCTGCTGGTGAGCTTCAGTTCGCGCATGCTCGTCGCGTCGGAGAGGTCCTGAAGGCTGACCTTCTCGCAGCGGCACACGGTGGTGTCCGGGTTCAGCCACGTCTGCCAGCCCGGCTGGATCGCGTGCGCTCTGGCCAAGGCCTGCGCGAAGAGACGGCCCTTGCGCACGGCTTCCAGCGCTCTGGCAGGCGGTTCCTGGTGTGCCGCGGCGGCTCCGGCGATGATGCCCTCGGCCTCGGCCAGGTCCGCGCCGCCGATGCCGGTGACCTCGCCGGCCGCGTAGACGCCGGGGATCGAGGTTTGCTGGCGTTCGTCGACGTCGAGGAAGTCGTTGGTGCGCTTGGCGTTGGGCACCAGGTCGGTGCGGGGCAGGAAGCCGTGGCCGATGCACACGAGATCGGCGTGCTCGGTGCGGTGGCTGACCGGACGCCAGTGGCGGTCGAGCTTCGCGACCGTGACCCGGTCGCCGTGCTTGGCGATCACGGCCGTGCGGGTTTCCAGGTGCGACAGCACTTTCCGGTAGCTCGCGAGTTCGGCGATCTTGTGGCGGTTCGCCAGTACCGCCTTGGACTCGCGCAGCCACCTGGTGGGGGAGGACGCCTCGTAGACGCCGACGAGCGTCGCGCCGAGGTCCAGCAGCGCCGTGGCGACGGGCAGCAGGAACGGGCCGGTGCCCGCGACGATCACGCGTTCGGCGAGCGTGACGCCCTGCTTCGCCAGGGCCTGGGCGGCGCCCGCGGTGATCACGCCGGGGCCGTCCCATCCGGGGAAGGGGAGTGGCCGGTCGTAGGCGCCGGTAGCGATGACCAACGCGTCGAAGTGCAGCTGCTTCGGGCCCCTCAGATGCAGCGTGCGGTCTTCGACGAGCCACGCCTCGGTGTTCTTGAGATGAGTGACTCCCCGGTGCTCGAACTTGGCCCTGCCGCGCAGGAACTGGCCGCCGGCCTCGGGCTCCGAGTCGACCATGGTGACCTCGGCGCCGCGTCGGCGGCGGTTCTGGCTGCGGCCATCCCGGCCGGGCCCGCGCCCACGACAACGATCCTCATGGCTTCGTCCTGATCACGTCACCGTCGCGCAGCTGGTGGCGGCACGCTCGGACCTCGGGTACGCCGTTGATCTCCGCGACGCAGCCGAAGCAGACACCGATGCCGCAGAAGAACCTGCCGGGCAGCAGTTCCGCGACGTGGGAGACCTCGTGCTGCAGTCCGTTGAAGGTCACCTTCACACCATCACCTCCGGCCGGTCGACGCGGAACGGGTGGGGATCGACGAGCGGGGTGGCGCCCGTCAGCAGTTCGGCGAGCAGGCGACCGGTGGCCGGGGCGAGGCCGACGCCCGCGCCCTCGTGCCCGGTCGCGTGCCACAGGCCGGGCGTGCGCGGGTCCTCGCCGATGATCGGCAGGTGATCCGGCGCGTACGGGCGGAAGCCGCCGTATGCGCGCATGACCGGGACGTCGGTGAGCATCGGGAAGAGCGCGATCGCTTTGCGTGCCAACGCTTTCAGCACCTTGCTCTCGATCGTGTCGTCGAAGCCCTTTCGCTGGCGGCTCGACCCGATCAGTACCGTGCCGGCCTGGGTCGACTCGACGACACCGGACGTCTGCAGGTCGGCGTCGCCGCTCGCGACCGCGCCGACGTAGTCCGCGTCGTAGACCTTGTGCCGGATCGTGCCGGGGATCGGGGTGGTGACCAGGACGACGCCGCGCCGTGGCAGGACGTTGACGCCGAAGTTCCTCGCCCACGGGCCAGTGGCGTTGACGACCGCGCCACAGCTGATCACGCCGTCGGACGTGGTCACGCTTCGCCCGTCCGTTGTGGACACCTCGGCGTTGATGATCCTGATGCCGCGCAGCAGGGCTTTCGTGGCCTTGACCGGGTTGAGCTGCGCGTCCTGCAGGTAGTGGACGGCGGCGGTGATGTCCGGGTTGAGGTGCGGCTCGTGGCTCAGGGCCTCCTGCGGGGTGAGCTCGCAGGCGTCGATGCCCGCCGCCCGTTGCGCGGCGGCGAAGGCTTTCAGGGGCTCGGCCGCCTCAGGAGTCGTCGCGACGACGAGCCCGCCCTTTTCCTCCCACTCGGCGTCCGCTCCCAGGTCAGGCCACAGCTCCCGGCTCGCCAGGGCGAGGTCGAGCTCCGGTCCCGGTTCCTTGTCGCTGACCAGGACGTTGCCCTCACCGGCGGAGCTGGTGCCCGACGCCGGTCCGTGGCGATCGAGAACGAGAACGTCGAGCCCGCGTGCCTTCAGCGCCTGGGCGCACGCGGCCCCGATGATGCCCGCCCCCACGACCACGACGTCCGGGTGCATCGCCACCTCCGTTCATTAGAATGAACGTTAGTGCTTCGGATACTCCAGCACCAGTACCGAGCTGACCTCACCTTCGACGGTCTCGTACAGGTGCGGCAGCGAACCTGGGAAGCACACGTAGTCGCCCGGTCCCAGCTCGTACGGCTTGTCGGGCGGCCCCACGCGCAGCCGGCCGCTCGTGACCAGCACGTGTTCCTTGCCGGGATGACCTTCGGTGGTCTGCGTGGCACCGGGCCGGACGCGCTGGTCGTAGATCTCGAGGACGGTGTCGCCGATGTCCATCCGCCGCATCAGCCGCAGGTCGACGGCGTTGCTGCTGAGCACCTCGACATCGCGGGCCCGCACCAGCACGACGTCCGGCGGCGTCCGCTCGGTCACCAGCTCGGACACGGGCACGTCCAAAGCGTTCGACAAACTGAACACTGTCTCGATCGTCGGGTTGCCCGAGCCGTTCTCCAGCTGGGACAGCGTGCCCTTGGCGATGGACGACCGCCGCGCGAGCTCCGACAGGGACAACCCGCGCTGCTCCCGGATGGCCCTGATGTTGGTGCCAAGCACCTGACCCGCACTCATAGCCACTGATCGTTGCATAGGCTTGCGCCCATGACTGCGTACACGGAGGCGGAGGGGCAGACCCTCCGCACGGCCGTTTTCGGTGCCATGGTGCTGGTGTCCACTGCGGACCCCGGCTCGGTCGACGAGGAGAGCCAGGCCGGCATCAGGGCGACGACCCTGCTCTCGGACGACCTGCGTGCCGTCATCGCCGCCGCACCGCCCTCACTGCCGAAGGGCTCGGCGTCCGATGTGGAGGCGGGCGTCCTGGCCGCCCTGCGGGAGGCGGTGGTGATCATCGACGCGCACGAACCGCGCGACGTCGCGATCTTCCGCGCCGCCGTGACGGAGATGTGCCGCTCGGTGGCCGGCGCGGACGGTGAGGTGGCCGTGACCGAGAAGGAGATGGTCACCCGCGTCGTCGAAGCTCTCAGCTGACGCGCCTCCGCGCTGACGCGAGCCACGTTGATGAGGGGAGCTTTCCTCAACCTCAGGTTGAGGAAAGCTCCCCCATCAAGCGCCCGGTCACGTGTGAGTCTGGTACTCGTCGATCATGGCGCGCAGCGCGTCCGCGACCGGTTCGTCCAGCCATCCGACGGCGAGGATCTCCTGGAGCGGTTCGACAGCGGTCGTCGCCGAGCGGGCTCTGCGGGTGGGCTGGAACTCGCTCATACCGGTACGCAGCGCTTCCAGCGCGGCATCTTTCTCGCCGTTGAACGCCAGCGCCTCCGCCTGGTCGAGACGGCGCCACGGGGTCGGCTCCTCGCCGACGACGTACTCGGCGAGCAACTTGAGCTTGGCGAACTCCGTGGCCGCCGCGCGGCGGGAGGCTTCGTCATCGGCCAGCAGCACGTTCAGGCGGCGGACGTTGGCGAGCGGGTACAGGTCGTGCTTGTTGATCCGCGCGGCGGCCTCGTAGGAGTCCCGTGCCTTGCGCAGGTTCTCCACGCGATCCGAGAGACGAGCGCGCCGCCGGTGGACACCGCCGAGGTTCGCGTAGGTCTCCGCATCGCCGGGATCATGCTCCACGGCCTTCTGCAGCGATCTCGCCGCGCCGTCGAGATCACCGTGGCGGCCCTGTGCGACACCGAGCTCCCGCCACCACTCGGCGGCGTCGGGTTGCAGGTGGGTGGCACGGTCCAGGTGGTGGATGGCCTTCTCGTCGTCGCCCGCCGCGCCGAACACCCTGCCCAGCTCGCCGTGCGCGTTGGCGTGCGTGGGGTTCGCCTTCAGCACGCGGCGCAGCAGGTCGACGCGGTCATCGTCGTTCTCGGCGTCCATCGCCGCGGCGAACAGCTCGTCACCGCGCTCCTGCCGCAACCGGCTGATCTCGGCGTCCCGTTCGTCGAGTTCGGCGCGCGGGATCGTCACGAAGCCGCTGCCCTGACGCACCGGACTGTCGTTGTTCATCGTTCGCAAGCCGTGCAGGATCATGTTCACGATGGTCTGTCTGGCCTCGTTGAGCTGGCCGTACAGATTGCTGTACTTCACGACGCGGGTGTGGGCGACGTTGAACCGCACGTCGTGGTCCACGTCCTGGCTCACGAGCACCGTGACGTTGTCCCGCAACGCCCAGCGGACGCCGAGCTCCAGGTACACGTTGGGGTTGGCGCCGGTGAGATCCGCGATGTAGATCGGCGCCTCCAGCGCCTCCCCGAACATCGTGTTGTGGATGGGACCGGCGGCTTCGCGGTCCTTCTCGATCTGCACCCTGACCTTCACACCCAGCTCGGCTTCGAGGGCGTCGGCGATCGGCTGGTACAGGTCCCTCTTGATCTCCTTGATGTCCGTCCACTTCGCATGCTCGCCGAGCGTCGTGCCCGGCATCGCGACGAAGATCGTCATCGGGTCGTCGGTCGCCACGGTCGTCTCCAGGGGGTCAGGCGGTGCTGGGGCGCGACGCGAGCCACGCGGCGTGCTCGTTGCTGATCACGGCTTCGGCCTCCGCGACCATGGTCGGCCACTCGCTCTCGTCGGTGTCGAGCAGCCGCCGGTGGATCTCGGCGAGCTCGCCGGCGGCAGCGGAGTAGGCGACCTTGAGGTTCTCGTACTGCCTGAGCCCGATCCAGGCCGCGCCACCGGCGACCGCCGCGGCCATCACACCGGACAGGTCGACGTCCCACGCGCCGTTGATGCGCAGGATCGCGAACAGGATCGCGACGAACTCACCGGCGAACAGCAGGACACGCGCGATGTTCGCCTTGGTGTCGTTGGAGGCGGCCTTGTCGTGGTACCAGTCGAGTTGCTTGCGCACGCGGTTCTCGCGGTAGACGGTCCTGCGTTCGGCGAACGGCTTGTGCCGCAGCTCGGTCATGACCTGCTCACCCGCGGCGTTGTCGCTGGTGAGCAGGAGCGTCTTGCGGTGCTCGGCGGCGGCCGCGGAGATGCTCGCCTCGAGGTCCTTCTTCGCCTTCTGGTCGCTGAGCGGGAACGGGTCGCCCGCCACGGCGTAGCGCCAGGCCAGGGACTTCACGCGTTCGGCAACGGCGCGGCCCGCGTTCCACCGCAGCTCGGGATGCATCACCCACAGGAGGAACTCGGCGAACAGGGCGACGAGGAACCCGACCAGTGCCACCCAGGCCCAGAAGTCGACCCCGCCGCCGATCTGCCACTTGAACGCACCTCCCACCGCGGCGGCCACCGCGCCGAGGAGCCGGATCCGGCTGAGCAGCAGCGTGCTGCGCTGGCCGTTGCGGGATGCCGCCTCCGCGTCGTGGTAGAAGCCGGGCAGGTGCTCGTCGTTCATCCCGTTCCTTCTCTCGTCTTCCGACAACGCTGATCGTGAGAGACCAAACGTGTGTTACCACGCCGTAGCCCTAACGGGGGACTGTTCCCGGGCGATGTAGGGGTGTTCACCCGAACAGCGGAGAGGAGTGGGATGCCGGACGAGAGGACGTACGCCGCGTTCATCTCGTACAGCCACGCGACGGATCACGCGCTCGGCCCGTTGCTGCAGGAGGGCATCGAGAAGTTCGCGAAGCCCTGGTACCGGCCGCGGACCCGGCGGGTGTTCCTCGACAACTCCGAGCTGGCGGCCGAGTCCGATCTCACGCAGGCGATTCTCGACGGCCTGGCGAGAGCGGAGAACTTCCTGCTGCTCGCCTCGCCGGCCTCGGCACGGTCCCGCTGGGTCGCCAAGGAAGTGGAGTGGTGGCTGGAGAACCGCGACCGCCGCGACCTGTTCGTGCTGCTCACCGACGGGGAGGCGGTGTGGGACAACGGCGTTCTCGACCAGCGGCGCACCACCGCGTTGCCGGAGGCGCTGCACGACATCCCCGAGCCGCGCTGCGTCGACCTGCGCGGTGTCCGCGACGTCGAGCTGGACTCGCGCAACCCGGACTGGGAGTCGGTGCTGGCGGACGTCGTGGCGCCGCTCGACGGCATCGCGAAGACCGAGCTGATCGGCCACCACGTCCGGGAACGCCGCCGCACCAAGCGGACCGTCACCACCACGATCTCCGTCCTGGTCGTCCTGCTCGTCGCCGCCGTGATCTTCGCGGTCCGTTCGGAGCAGCAGAGCGACAGGGCGCAGCAGCAGACGATGGTCGCCACGTCACGTCAGCTCGTCGCGCAGGCGGCGGCGATCCGGGACACGCGTCCGAACATCGCCCGTCAGCTGCTCGCTCAGGCCTACCGGCTGGCGCCGACCGCCGAAGTCGTGGGCGCGCTGATGGAAAGCCCGTCGATCCCACGGGTGGTGCCGACCCCGAAGACGACCACGGACGTGGCGTTCAGCCCGCGGGAGAACATGATCGCGGTGGCGACGAAGGACGGGATCGCACTGCACGAGGGCACGTCCGAACGCGCGAAGATTCCGTTGACCGACGCGACCGCGGTGCGGTTCAGCCCGGACGGCGAGCTCGTCGCGGCGACCACGTCCAGCGGTACCGTGCTGATCGCCGAGGTCGCCGACCCGAACCGGAGATCCACCTGGAACGCGGGCACGACCGGACTGCGCTCGCTCGCGTTCGTACCGGGCAAGCCTGTCCTGACCGTCACCGGCAGTGGCGCGCACACGTGGCTGCTCGACGTCACCGATCCGTTGGCGCCCAGGCTGATCACCGAGTTCGAGCCGAACACCGATTCGCTCGGCACGACGAGCGCGGTCAGCGCCGACGGGACGACCATCGCGCTGTCCGGTTCGGCGGGCGCCGTCGAGCTGTGGGACATCACCGGGACACCCACCAGGAAAGCCGTCCTGACCGGGCACAGCAGCGACGTCATGACCCTGCGGTTCGCTCCGGCCGGAGGCCTGCTCGCCAGCGGTTCCCGAGACGACACGGTCCGGCTGTGGAACACGGCGAACCTGGGGCAGTACGGCGTTCTGACCGGCGCGAGCCAGATCGTGTCGTCGCTGGCCTTCGCCCCGGACGGGGTGGCGCTCGCGTTCGGCGACGGCAACGGTGTGGTCCACCTGTGGGACGTGAGCGACCCCATCCGGCCGCGTACCGCCCAGCCGCTGCTCGGTCACGTCGAGACGATCCACGGGCTGTCCTTCAGCGCCGACTCGCGCACCCTCGCCTCGGCCGGCGAGAACGTGCGGCTGTGGAACGTGCTCAACGCCGCCCGCTCGGCCGCCGTCACGGTGCTCCCCGGCCACAGCCACACCCTGGCGTTCGGGGCGAACCACCAGCTGGCCACGGGGTTCCCGACGAAGCTCTACGACCTGACGGACATCACGCGCCCCCGCGAGGTCCGCACGCTCAGGACGTTCAACGTCGGCGGCAGCCCGCAGCTCGCGTTCAGCCCCGACGGCACGCGGATCGCCAGCGGGCTCCCCGTCGCGCTCACCGATCCCGCGAACGGCGACACACCGGTGCAGGAGGACCACGCGGCGAGCGTCGTGTTCCGCCGGGACGGCAAGCTGATCGGCGCGGCACCGTCCCCCGGAGTCTTCCGGCTCTGGGTGCCCGACGGTGACCGGGTGCGGGCCGCCGCCGAGCTGCCGGGATCCCGCGACACCCCGCACGGCATCTCGTTCGGCTCCGGCGACCGTGCCGCGACCGTGGGGGACAAGGGCGAGACCCTGCAGCTGTGGGACGTCCGCGAACCCGACGCGCCCCGGTTGCTCCGCACGCACGACACGAAGGCCGACCCTGTCGAGTCCGTGCTGTTCCACCCCACCGGTGACGTCGTGATCACCGGCAGCGGGACCGGGCTGATCACCGTGTGGGACATGGCGAGCGGCGGCCGGCTCGCGACCGTGCTCCGGCACGTGGGCAACGTTCGCCACCTCGCGCTGCACCCCGACGGGAAGCGGCTGGCCAGCGCGGGCGAGTCCGGTGAGGTCGTGCTGTGGGACATCACCGACCCGACCCGGCCGGTCGAGGTGTCGACATTGCGCGCGGGCGCCCGCTACACGGCCGCGGCCATCGCGTTCAGCCCGGACGGCACGATGCTCGGCGGTGCGGACGGCGTGCGCACGACCATCTGGAGCATCGACGTGCCGCGGTTGCTCGCTCGGTTGTGCGCTGACTCGCCGCGCATTCCGGAAACCGAGTGGCGGCAGTACCTTCCGGACATCCCTTACGACCCGCCGTGCGCGTGAAGGGGACCTCATGAGACGCGTTCTCCCGCTGGTGCTGGTCCTCTCCGCGTGCGGTGGTCCCGCGAGTGGACCCAGGATCACCGGACAGCCAGAGCCGAACCCGACGGTCGCGGTGACGACGAGCCCGTCGTCACCGGCCGCCAGGCCGACGCTCGGGCAGGCGCCCGGTGACCTGCGCGCGGTGGACTGGCGGCAGGCCACGTTGCCCGCCGCGTTCTGCCACGTCGGGGATCCGGTGCGGCTCCGGAGCGGGACCGCGCGTGCGACCTCGGAGCTGTGGGGCACGGTCGAGGTGTTCCTCGACGTCGACGTGCACTACGGCGACGTCGACGGCGACGGGCGGGAGGAGGCGGCGATCTCGCTCGGCTGTGACAACACCGGTGGCACCGCGTCCAGCCAGCTCGCGTTCGCGTTCGTGGTGGTGCGGTCGGTGAACGGCGCGCTCGAGCTCGTCGGGGAGATCAGCGCGACGACCATGCGCGACGACGCGCCGCACGTGCCGCTGCTGGCCGAGCCGCGGTTCGAGAAGGGCGCGATCACGGTCAAGGAGCTCTGGTACCGGCCGAGCGACGCGACCTGCTGCCCGACCGCCGCCTCGCTGACCAGGTGGTCGTTGCGCGACGGCACGCTGAAACCGGACCCGTCCGTCCAGGTGTCCTGATAGATCGGATGAGTCTGATCAACTCGGGCGTAACAAAGTCTTGACCCCGGTACTTCCGGTTGTAATCATCGGATCTCTCGCCGCCGCCCCGACGAGAAAAGCGTGGGTCATGGCTCTACGACGTTTCTGCGCGGCCGTCGTGGCCGCGTTGCTCGCTGGTCTCATCACCGTGGCCGCGTCGGCACCGGCGCAGGCCGAAGTGCAACACCCGAGACAGGAGTGGCTGCGCAAGTCCACAGCCGGCCTCTTCCTGCACTGGGGCATGTTCACCGCCCCGAAACACCTCAACTGCGCCGAGTGGGAGCGCGACGTCACCGCCGGCGGGTGGACGCCCGACTACTGGATCGACGAGGCGCGCAAGCTCGGTGCCTCCTACGTCGTGCTGGCGACGTTCCACTCCCGGCTCGGCTACGCGCGCCCGTGGCCGTCGAAGATCCCCGGCAGCTGCGCCACCCAGCGCGACCTGCTCGGTGAGCTCGTCAAAGCGGGCAACGCCAAGGGCGTCAAGGTCATCCTCTACATGACCGACGACCCGCAGTGGCACAGCGAGCAGGGCGTGCAGATGCTCGACTCGAAGGCCTACTCCGACCACAAGGGCGAGCAGGTCGACCTCACGACGCGCGAGGGCTTCGGCAAGTACAGCTACGACCTCTTCTTCGAGGTCATGAAGAACTACGACGACCTCGCCGGCTTCTGGATCGACAACGACAACGAGTACTGGGAGCGCAACAAGCTCTACGAGCAGATCCGGCAGCTCCGGCCCACCTGGTTGTTGAGCAACAACAACGAGGACACGCCGATCATGGACACGGTCTCGAACGAGCAGAAGACCGGCATGTTCCCGTCCTACGACTACCCGGCGGCGACGTTCACGCCGATGCCGCGCCTGTCCGAGGCGTGCTACAAGCTCCCCAACACCGGCGACTGGTGGTACGACGGCGGCAACCACGCCGTGGACACGCGCCTGAACACCGGCCGGTACATCACCAACGCGGGCTCGTCGATCAAGTCGCTGATGGCGGAAACGCCCATGGTGAACGGCAAAATGCCGGCGCAGCAGGAGGCGTACAACAACTTCATGGCGTCGTGGGTGCCGCCGATCCGCGAGTCGATCCAGGGCGTCGAGGGCGCCGGATACCTGTACGGCGGCATGCAGCCGGGGTTCTGGAACGACGGCGCGCACGGCGTGATCACCATCAACCCCCAGTCCGGCAAGCAGTACGTGCACGTGGTGACTCGTCCCCGTGCTGACTTCGTCCGGTTGCGGGACAACGGCTACCGCGTCACGGGCGTCACCGATCTGCGGACCGGCGAGCGGATGCGGTTCTCGCAGTCCGCGGGGCACCTGACGATCCACGGCATCACGAAGTGGGACGAGTACGACACCGTGTTCACCGTGGAAACCGCTGGGCAGCAAGGCTTCTACACCGGCGTCAAGGCGTCGGCGACGTCCTCGGAGGCCGGTTTCCCCGCCTCGAACCTGACCGACGGCAGCTATGAGACCTACTGGGACGCCAACGCCGCCCAGCCCGTCTCGATCTCGCTGGACCTCGGCAGGCGCAAGGAGGCCGCGTTCCTCGCGATCAACCAGCGCGAGTCGTCACCCACGCACGCCCGCGTGTCGTTCGGCAGGCCGGAGGACTCCTCGCGCATCAAGGACTACCAGATCACCGCTTCCGACGACGGCCGGAACTGGTGGCACGTGCGGACCGGCGCCCTGCCTTCCGCGCGTGGCACGCAGTTCATCGACATCGGCTCGCAGAACGCCAGGTGGCTCAAGCTGACCGTGGTCAACACCTGGGGCGGGCCGCAGGCTCCGGTGTACTTCAAGGAACTGAAGGTCGACGAGATCCGGGTCGGCCACAGCTATCCGCGGTCGGTCAGGGACGGTTCGCTGGAGGCGGAGGACGCGTCACGGTCGGGTGCGGTGCGCAGCGAGTTCTGCAAGGCGTGTTCCGGCACGCGTCAGGTGACCGGGCTCGGTGGCGGTGAGCGCAACGCGGTGACGTACCGCGATGTTTCCGTTGCCACAGCTGGTACTTACCGTCTGCAGCTCGACCTGACGTCTGCCTCCGCGTCGAGTGTTTCGGTGTCGGTGAACGGCGGTGCGCCGGTTTCCGTCGCGGTGCCCGCGGATCGCGCGGACGTGCCCGACCCGACGTCGGTCGCGGTGCCGTTGAACGCCGGCCGCAACACGGTGCGGGTGTTCAGCACGGGCAAGTCGCTCGGCCTGGACCGGATCTCGGTCGGCGGGCTGCCGCCGTCGAACTACACGCCGAAGACGACGCTGACCGTCGAACCCCATGGCGTGCAATGGGTCGCGCCGGGTCAGCAGTCCGTGAAGATCACCGCACGGCTGCGCCTCGACGCCGACGACCAGATCGACTCCGTGTCGCTGGCACCCGCGGTGCCCACGGGGTGGACGTTGACCGGCGCACCTGCCACGCGCACGTCGATGCGCCTGGCCGGCCTGCTGGAAGGCACCTGGACCGCGACCTCGCCCGCCGGGCAGGACGTGGGCTCGGTGAGCATCCCGGTGAACGCGTCGTTCCAGCTGCTGAGCTCCGATCGCAAGGTGTCGGGTTCGGTGCCGGTGCGCACCAGGCCCGCGGACCGCGTGTTCGTGCGCGAGGCCGAGGACTCGGCGAACCAGTTCGGCAGCACGGGTCTGACCGGCTGCGGGTCGTGCTCGGGCGCGGAGAAGGTGCGCAACATCGGCGGCAGCCCGGAGGCCGCCGTCGTGTTCCCGAACGTCGTCGTGCCGGCAGCGGGTGCCTACAAGCTGTTCATCCAGTACACGGTGAACGGTCCGCGCTCGTACTTCGTGACGGTGAACGGGGGTGCGCCGATCGAGGTCAAGCTCAACGGGGTCGGCAACAACACCCCGTACGTGGCCGAGATCCCGGTGACGCTGAACGCGGGCGCGAACACCATCAGGTTCGGCAACGACAGCGCCGGTGCTCCTGATCTGGACCAGATCGCGCTCGCCTGAAACCCCGTGGAACGGCACCCTGCCTCGGTAGGGTGCCGTTCCCATGGGGACAGACATCGACGCGATGGACGAAGGCCGTACGGCGTTGTGGAACGCCGTGCACGAAAGGCAGTTCGACGAGGTCGAGGCACTGCTCGCCGCCGGTGCGGATCCGTTGCGCCCGATGATGCACGGCTGGTCGCCTGCCCGCCTCAGCCTCACGACCGCGCACCCTCTCCCGACGGATGAGGTGCTCACTCCGGAGGAACGTGCCGCCGTCGAAGAACGCGACCGGCTCGTCGCGGCACTCGGCGGCTTCCCCGACGACGACGGCTTCAGCCTGGCGTGCGTCGCGGGCGTCGACGCGGAGACGGCGTTGCGCAGGCTGGAAGCGGACTCCGTCGAGGTGACCGAAGAGCAGGTTCAGGGCTGGTGGGAAGACCCGTTCGGAGACGATGCCGAAGGCACGATCGGGGTGACGACGGTGCCTGGCGGGTGCGTGCTGGTGCAGCCGTGGGGCTTCAGCGCGTCGATGCCGGGCGTGCTCGACCGGTTGTCGGCAGGCACTGTCGCGTACGGCATGTACGCCAACCCGAAGAGCGGCAACCAGGGCAGCGTTCACCGCGACGGTGAGACCGTCGAGTGGGACCTGCATCCCGGCGGCGGCGTCGACGAGCAGGAGACCGCGCTGGACGTGCTGCTGGCCCACCTGTACCTGGACGAGCCGGTGGCGTTCTGCTGCGCGTACGCGGGGCTGCGGCTCGCGGACGACCGCGCTTTCCGCAGGCCCGATCTGTGGCTGCGTCTTCCGGAACGCGACTACTGGAACGCATGATGGGTGGATGCTGGAGGCACTGCGGCGTCAGCTGACCGAAAGTCTCTTCGAGCGGGTCGCGGGTCCCGAGCGTGAGAAGCACGCGCGGCGGATCCACGAGGCGCCCGGCCCGCGCATGTTCGCCGACGACCGCCCGATCCGGCACGTCCACGCCGATCACGCCATGTTCATCGGCGGGCTGAGGGCGTTGCTGCTGCAGTCGTTGCACCCGCTGGCGATGGCCGCGGTCGCGCAGCACTCCGACTACCGCACCGATCCGTGGGGCCGGTTGCAACGCACGAGCCTCTTCGTCGGCGTCACCACCTACGGCACGGTCAAGGACGCGCACAAAGCAATCGCACGACTCGGTCGCGTGCACGAACACATCCACGGCACCGCGCCGGACGGCCGCCAGTACCGCGCCGACGACCCGCACCTGCTGACCTGGGTGCACGTGGCCGAGGTCGACAGCTTCCTGCGCTGCCACCAGAAGTACGGCGAGAAGCCGCTCGACGACTACGACGGGTACGTCGCCGACATGGCGGTCATCGCGGATGCGATGGGCATCCCGGATCCGCCGCGGACGACCGCCGAGCTCCAAGCGCGGCTCCACTCCTACCGCCCCGAGCTCAAAGGCACCCACGAGGCCAGGGAAGCGGCGAGGTTCCTGCTGCTCAAGGCGCCACTGCCGTTGCTCGCGAAGGGTCCGTACGCGATCCTCAGCGCCACCGCCGTCGCCAGCCTGCCCGTGTGGGCGAGGATTCCGCTCCGGCTGCCCTACCTGCCGATCGCCGAGGCCACCGGCGTGCGGCTCGCGGGCCACGCGTTGATGCGCGGGCTGAGGTGGGTCACGGGCTGAGGAAGTCCATCACCAGCGGTGTCGCGATCTCGCGGAACTCCTCGAAGTAACCGTGCCGCGCGCCCTCGATGAGGTGCATCCGCGCGCCGGGAATTCGCTCAGTGATCAACGGAGCGTTGGCCGTCGGATTGAAGATGTCGTCGGTTCCGTGCACCACCAGAGTCGGCGCGGTGATCGACGGCAGCACGTCCCACGCGTCGTGCTCGGCGCTCGCGAACAGGTGCCGCTTGCGGGCGTGCGGCGGCATCTGAGGGTCGCCGAGCGTGTTGAACGGCCCGCGGTACGACGGCGTGTACATCAGGTCTTCCAGCGCCTTGCGTGCCTTCATCGGATCGACCTGCGCCAACGACCTGCGCACCTCGGCGCTGCGCTCGATCGCGTGCGGCCCGCCGGGGGAGGTGCAGCCCAGCACCAGCCGTTCGACGCGGTCGCCGTGCGAGGCCGCGATCCACTGCGCGATCCGGCCGCCCATCGACGTGCCGTAGACGTGGGCCTTGCCGACACCGGCGTCGTCGAGGATCGCGATGCAGTCCGACGCGAAGAGTGGCGTGCTGTACGGGCAGTCGGGCTTGTCGCTGGAACCGGTCCCGCGGTGGTCGGTGACGATCGTCGTGAACGCCGTCGCGAACTCCGGGCGCACCTGCGTCCACCACCGCGACGAGTTCGACTGGCCCGCGATCAGCAGCAGGGGAGGGCCGGAGCCGTCGACCGAATAGAAGAGGGTGGTTCCGTCGGCGGCACGAGCACGGGGCACGACTGGTCAGTCTAGAACCTTGACTCGGAGGTAGATGGTCTAGTCCAATTCGGGTTGACCCCTGCCGGCCGCCAACGCGTGAGGGATGGAGCAGCCATGCTGTTGTTCGCTCGAATATCCGCGGTGGCCGCACTGGTGCTCGGCACCGTGATCGTGAGCCTCGCCCCTGCCAGCGCCGCCGGAGTCACGGCGACGTTCTCCAAGCAGTCCTGGGACACCGGGTACACCGCGACGGTGACGATCAAGAACGAGACCAGCGCGCCCATCAGCTCCTGGAAGGTCGAGTTCGACTACCCCGCGTCGACGTCCGTCGGTGCCTACTGGGACTCGCTGCTCACCAAGAGCGGCAACCACTACGCGTTCGTCAACCGCGAGTACAACGGCTCTGTCGCTCCCGGCGCCAGCGTCACGTTCGGCTACAACGCCGGCGGCACCGCCGACCCGGCGAACTGCACGATCAACGGCGCGGCCTGTGCGGGCGGAGGCAACCCGCCGACCACGACCACGAGGACCACCACCACAACCACGACAACGACAACAACGACTGGCCCGCCACCGACGGGCAGCCTCCCGCGCAAGGTGCTCGTCGGCTACCTGCACGCCAGCTTCGCCAACGGCTCCGGCTACATCCGCATGCGCGACGTGCCGGACGAGTGGGACGTCATCAACCTCTCGTTCGCCGAGCCAACCAGCGCGACGAGCGGTGAGCTGCGGTTCAGCCAGTGCCCGGTCGCCGAGTGTCCGAACGTCGAGTCCGAGGCCGAGTTCATCGCCGGCATCCGGGCCCAGCAGCAAAAGGGCAAGAAGGTGCTGATCTCCATCGGCGGTCAGAACGGCCAGGTGCGGCTCGAGACCACGGCGGCACGTGACGCGTTCGTGCGATCGGTCGGCGCGATCATCGACAAGTACGGCCTGAACGGTCTCGACGTGGACTTCGAGGGCCACTCGCTGTCGTTGAACTCCGGTGACGTCGACTTCAGGAACCCGACCACGCCGGTGGTCGTGAACCTGATCTCCGCGCTGCGGTCGCTGAAGTCCCGCTACGGCGCGAACTTCGTGCTCACGATGGCGCCGGAGACGTTCTTCGTGCAGGTCGGCTACCAGTTCTACGGCGGCGCGGGCGGCGGCGACGCCCGCACCGGCGCGTACCTGCCGGTGATCGAGGCGATGCGCAACGACCTGACGTTGCTGCACGTTCAGCACTACAACTCGGGACCGGTGATGGGCCTGGACAACCAGTACCACTTCATGGGCGGCTCGGACTTCCACATCGCGATGGCCGACATGGTGCTCGCCGGGTTCCCGGTGCGCGGTGACACGTCGAAGGTCTTCGCGCCGTTGCGGCAGGAACAGGTCGCGATCGGCCTGCCGGCCGCGGTTCCGGCCGGCAACGGGTTCACGTCCGTCGCGGACGTCCACACCGCGTTGAACTGCCTGACGAAGGGCACGAGCTGCGGCAGCTACAAGCCGAAGGGCGTGTACCCGAACCTGCGCGGCCTCATGACGTGGTCGATCAACTGGGACAAGTTCAACAACTACGAGTTCTCCAAGGCCCACCGGGCCTACCTGCCCAGGTAAGGGAGTCGCGAGTGGTTGTGGTCGTTCCGGCGACCACAACCACTCGCCACCTCACGTCAGGGCACGTCGAGCTTGAAGGGGTCGTGTTCGGTCAGCAGCTTGTCCAGCCGGGCTCTGTCCACCCGGCTTGTTATGTAGGTGTCCTCCTGCCGATCCCTGAGCACCTTGGCCAGCGTGAACGCCGAGGTGACCGTGTAGAGCATCGCGATTCCGAGGAACGCGCGCACCCATCCGTCAACGGGCAGGAACACGACTCCGATACCGACGGCGGTCAGCGAGAGTCCGAACGAGAGGACCGCCTGCACGTAGAAGGCAGCGGTCGTCGGGGTGTGCGTGGGCGTGGGAGAAGTCATGATCCCGAGAGTCCTGCGTCACACTCGGGCTGTCATGAGTACTGCTACCCATTTCCAGGTCACGTTCAGGCCAGCGTGGACCAGAACTGGAGCTCGTAGGCCTGCAGCAGGCGGCCGTAGCGCCACGCGTGCTTCGGCTGCCACCCTGCGTCCAGCGCCGCCTGCACGGCCGCGATCGCCCGTTCCTCCAGCTGCGGCGCGGGCGTGGCGAAGAAGTCCACGAACGCGCACGCTTCGTCGCTGAACCCGTAGTGCTCGCGCAGCCCCTTGGCCATGCGGGCGCAGTAACCGCCCCACGCGGTGAAGTTCGCCAGGATCGCGAGGATCACGTCGGTCGGCTCGCCGTTCATCGCCATCCACGCCTGGTACGCCGGGTAGGCCTGGCAGCCGGGGTACGGCTCGTAGCTGTGGAAGTCCTTCGACGACATGCCCGCGGCGTTCGCGAGCGGCTCGAGCATCGGCAGCACCAGCTCCTCGCCGCCCGCCAGCAACGTGAAGAACGCCCGTGCGTTCGGCTCCTCCGCCTTCGCCGCGAGCGCCAGGAATGTTCGCCAGTCCGACGACACGATGTGGTTCTCTTCCGCGGCGAACGTCGCGATCACGGCGCGTGGCGCTTGGCCCGTTTCGATCAGCTTGACCACGAGGTTGTCGTGCTCACCGGGGTGCAGCTCCGTCCGGATGCGCGTGACCAGCTCTTTTGCGTTCATAGACCATGATTCTTCCGCACTGGAGAAATCGTTCGCCACACCATCGTGCCTGCGGGCACGATGTTTCCTCGTGGCTGAACACACCGGCGACGTGCGCGGCCGCGATCTCGCCGATCGAATGGCCGGCGAGCCGATCGGCCTTGATCCCGAACGACTCCGCCAGCCGGTACAGCGCCACTTCCAGAGCGAAGATCGCGGGTTGGGCGTTGCCGGTCTGGTTCAACGCCTCCGCGTCCTCACCCCACATGATCGACCGGAGCGCGGGGTCGAGGTGCGCGAGCACGGCGTCGAGCGCGTCCGCGAACACCGGGAACCGCTCGTACAGGTCCCGGCCCATGCCGAGCCGCTGCGAGCCCTGCCCGGTGAACAGCAACGCCAGGTCACGTTCGGCCACCTCTCCCCTGGCGATCTTGACGCCGTCCACAAGCACCACCCGGTGCTCGAACGAACTGCGCGACACGGCCAGCGAGTAGGCGAGATCGAGCTGGGAAGCATCAACGTCACCAAGGCGCACAAGCTGATCAGCCAGCGCCTCCTCGGACCGTCCCGACACCACCAGCGGCACCACCGCGGCGGTAGCCGTGACCTCGGGATCGGCAACTGCGAACGGCGGCGCTTCCTCGATGATCACGTGCGCGTTCGTGCCGGAGACACCGAACGACGAGACACCGGCGCGGCGCGGATGGTCGTTGACGGGCCAGTCGCGACGCGAGGTGAGCAGCTCGACGTTGCCGGTCTGCCATTCCACGTTCGACGAAGGAGCGTCGACGTGCAGGGTCTGCGGCAGCACACCGTGCCGCAACGCCTGCACCATCTTGATCACACCCGCGACACCGCCCGCGGACTGCGGGTGCCCGAGGTTCGACTTGATGGAGCCGAGCAGCAGCGGCGTTTCCCTGTCCTGCCCGTACGTCGCGAGCACAGCCTGCGCCTCGATCGGGTCACCCAGCGTGGTGCCAGTGCCGTGCGCCTCCACCGCGTCCACTTCGGACGGTGACAGCCCGGCGTTCGCAAGCGCTTGCCGGATCACACGCTGCTGCGACGGGCCATTGGGCGCGGTCAGGCCGTTCGACGCGCCGTCCTGGTTGATCGCGGAGCCGCGCAAGATCGCGAGCACCTCGTGGCCGTTTCGACGCGCGTCCGACAGCCGTTCCAGCAGCACGACACCGGCACCTTCTGACCAGCCGGTGCCGTCAGCGGCCTCGGCGAACGCCTTGCAGCGCCCGTCCGGGGCGAGCCCACCGGCCGCCGTGAACGCCGAGTAGGCGTTCGGCGTGGTCATGACCGCGACGCCGCCGGCCAGAGCCAGGTCGCACTCGCCGTTGCGCAAGGCATGCGCGGCCCAGTGCATGGCGACGAGCGACGACGAGCAGGCCGTGTCGATGGTGACCGCCGGACCTTCGAGCCCGAGCAGGTAGGAGATGCGGCCGGACAACACGCTGGCCGAGAACGCGGTCGTCGCGTACGGACCGGTCTCCTCCAGCGAGCGGTTGAGCAGCGACTCGTAGTCCTGGCCGGTGGTGCCGACGAAGACGCCGGTCAGGCTGCCCTTCAACGACGTCGGGTCGATGCCCGCGCGTTCCAGGGCCTCCCAGGAGGTTTCGAGCAGCAGGCGCTGCTGCGGGTCCATCACGACGGCCTCGCGCGGCGAGATGCCGAAGAAGCCCGCGTCGAAGTCGGCGACGGCGTCGAGGAAGCCGCCCTCGAACGTCGAGCTGGCGAGCCGCTCCAAGTCCCAGCCGCGGTCCGCCGGGAACCGGGAGATCACGTCACGCCCCTCGAACACCAGGTCCCACAACGCTTCCGGCGTCGTCACGCCACCGGGGTAGCGGCAGCCGATGCCGACGATCGCGATCGGGTCGTCGGTGGCGATCGTGGCCGCGCGGACCTCGATCTGTTGCGCGCCGCCGAACAGTTCGTCCCGCAGGTGCCGCGCGAGCGTCGTCGCGGTCGGGTGATCGAAGACGAGCGTCGCGGGCAGCGCGAGCCCGGTCGCGGTCTTGAGGCGGTTGCGCATCTCGACGGCGGTGACCGAGTCGAAACCCAGTTCCCGGAACGCCCTGCCGACCGGCACCTGGTCGCTTTCCGCGTAGCCCAACGTCTTCGCGGCCTCGGCGCGAACCAGGTCGAGCAGCGCGCGGTCGCGTTCGGCTTCGGTGAGCTTCACCAGCCGTTGCTTGAGCTCCGACTCCTCGACGACCTCGTCGGAGGCGAGCGCAGCGCGGACTTCGGGAATGCCGGTGAGCAACGGGCTCGGGCGTTCGGCGGTGAAGCTCGGCGCGAACTTCGCCCAGTCGATGTTGGTGACGGTGAGCTGCGTCTGGTCGTCGGCGACGGCCTGGCGCAGCACCTTCATCGCGAGCTCCGGCGGCATCGAGCCGATGCCGATCCTGTTGAGCGTCTCATACATGCCGTGGTCGGCCGCCATGCCGGCCTCCGCCCACGCACCCCACGCGATCGAGGTCGCCTGCAGACCCTGCGAGCGGCGCAGGTGCGCGAGTCCGTCGAGGTAGGCGTTGGCCGCGCCGTAAGCGGGCTGGCCGCCGCTGCCCCAGCTCGCCGCACCCGACGAGAACAGGATGAAACGCGCTTGTGGTGCCAGCTCGTGCAGGTGCCGAGCCGCGGTGATCTTCGTGTCGAGCAACGCCGTGACATCGGAGTAGCGCAGCTCGTCGATCGGGGCGTCACCGGTGCCGATGCCCGCCGCGTGCACGACGGTCGTGAGGTCGTCGATGCGGTCGAGCAGGCTTTCCAGCGCATCACGGTCTGCGGCGTCGCAGGCCGCGATCGTGACACGTGTGGTCTTTTCCAGCTCTGCCTTCAGTTCTGCGGCACCGGGTGCGTCGAGGCCCCGGCGGCTGGTGAGCACCAGGTGCTCGGCGCCCGCCTCGGCCATCCAGCGCGCGACGTGGCCACCGAGCGCACCCGTACCGCCGGTGATCAACACCGTGCCGGACGCCTGGAACTCCGGGCTGTGGTGGGCGTTCGTCCGGACGAGACGGCGCGCGAACACACCGTTGTCCCGGATGGCGACCTGGTCCTCGGAACCGGTCAGCACCGCCGCGAACCGTTGCGCGGCCTTGCCTTCCAGCCTCGGCGGCAGGTCGATCAGACCACCCCAGCGGCGCGGCAGGTCGAGTGCGGCGACGCGGCCCAGGCCCCAGATCGCGGTCTGCGCCGGGTCGACCTCCTCTGCGCCGACTGCGACAGCGTTGCGCGTGACGGCCCAGATCGGTGCGTTCACACCGGCTTCGGCCAGTGCCTGGACCAGGGTGATCGTCGCCTGCAGGCCGGTCATCGCGATGACGCCGCCGACAGTCTCAGGCAGTCGCTCGACGAGGTCTGCCCGGCTGATCCGCTCGTCGACATCGAGGTGCGCGGCGTCCAGAGCGTTGATCACGTCCTGAGCTTCGGCCCCGGACGTGACCACGAGCCACGTGCCGGTGGGCGAGCCCGTGACGGTGACCGGGGTCCACTGGTCGCGGTACCGCCAGGTGTCCATTGTGGATTCAGACCTGCGGCGGTTGCGCCATTGCGCGAGCGTCTGCGCGACGCCCCGCTCGACGCCGATGTCCTCGAGGCCTCCGTTGTCGACGAGCTCCCAGAACTCCGCGTCCACCGGGTCTGAGGTGTCCTTGACCAGCGGCTCCGGCCAGAACCTCTGATGGTCGAACGGATACGTGGGCAGCAGCGTGCCCTTGCCACCGGCGTACTGCCACCGGACATCGAGACCCGCGACCCACGCCTCGGCCAGCGAAGTCGTGAGCCGCCGCTTGTCACCCTGGTCCCGGCGGAGCGAGCCGATCGCGACGATCTCGGTGCCGACAGCCTCGGCGGTCTGCTGCGCAGGCAGCATCAGCACGGGATGCGCGCTCGACTCGATCAGCACGCGATGGCCGTCCCGCACGAGCTTTTCCACGACTGCGGCGAAGCTCACGGGCCGACGGGCGTTCTGGAACCAGTACTCGGCGTCGAGGCCCGCGGTGTCCATCCGCTCGGCGGTGACGGTCGAGTAGAACAGCACGCTGCCGGTCTGCGGCGTGATGTCCGCGAACAGGTCGAGGATCTGGTCGCGGAGCCGGTCGACCTGCGCGCAGTGCGACGCGACCGTGGACCCGATCACGCGGGCACGGATGTCCTTGGCGACACAGCTCGCGACGAACTTCTCCAGCGCCGGAACCGCTCCGGCGACCGTGCAGGCGTGCGGGCTGTTGACGCCCGCGATCGCCAGCTCCTCCGGCAGCAGCTTCTCGACTTCGGTTGCGGGCAGGGCGATGCTGGCGACGGCGCCGTTGCCGACGAGCTCGTCCGCGAACAGCTGGGACCGCTTGACCACGATCCGCGCGGCTTGCTCCAGGGTGAGGGCGCCCGCGATGTACGCGGCGGCGATCTCGCCTTGGGAATGACCGACGACCGCCGCGGGCTCGACACCGTTCTCGCGCCACGTCTGGGCGAGCGAGATCATGATCGCGAACAGCGCGGGCTGCAGGATCTCGATGCGGTCCAGCAGCTCGGCCTCGCCGCGCAGGACTTCGATCACCGACCAGCCGACGTGGTCCGCGATGGCCCTGTCGGCCTCGGCCATCCACCGCGCGAACGTCTCGTCCTCGTCCAGCAGCTCGACCGCCATGCCGTGCCACTGACTGCCCTGGCCGGGGAACACGAACACTGGTCCTGGCCCGGCCTCCACCGCGTGCCCTTCGACGACCTCGTCGCCGACGATCACGGCACGGTGCTCGAACCGGCTCCGCGCGGCCAGCGAGAACCCGACGTCCATCGGATCCTGACCACCGTCCACCAGCGCCTTGATCCGCTCGACCTGGGCCCGCAGCGACGCCGCCGACTTCGCCGACACCGCCAACGGGATCGAGCCCGCTGCATCGATCCCGGCTGCATCGATCCCGTTTGGGCCCCCTCCGGGGGAGACCGAGGTCCCCATCCCAATCATCTCAGGCAGGTCTGACAGTTTCGGGGCCTCGAGGATGACGTGGGCATTGGTGCCGCTGATACCGAACGAGGACACGCCGGCGCGGCGCGGGCGGGAGACGGAGGGCCAGTCGC
The DNA here is from genome assembly GCF_012184385.1 of Lentzea indica. Taxonomy (GTDB): domain Bacteria; phylum Actinomycetota; class Actinomycetes; order Mycobacteriales; family Pseudonocardiaceae; genus Lentzea; species Lentzea indica. The sequence goes on along the minus strand of NZ_VSRL01000010.1, from coordinate 49,876 downwards.
GGGACGAGGTGAGCAGTTCGACCGCGCCCGCGTCCCATTCGATGTGCGAGGACGGCGCGGACACGTGCAACGTCTGCGGCAGGACGCCGTTCTGCAGCGCCATGATCATCTTGATGACGCCCGCGACACCGGCGGCCGACTGGGTGTGGCCGATGTTCGACTTGATCGAGCCCAGGTAGAGGGGCTCGTCGCGTTCCTGTCCGTAGACGGCGAGCAGCGCCTGGGCCTCGATCGGGTCGCCCAGCGACGTGCCCGTGCCGTGTGCCTCCACGGCATCGACATCCGTTGGCGCTAGGCCGGCCGATGCGAGAGCAGCGCGGATGACCCGCTGTTGCGAAGGGCCGTTCGGCGCGGTCAGGCCGTTCGAGGCGCCGTCCTGGTTGACCGCGGTGCCCTTCAGGACCGCGAGGACGTTGTGGCCGTTGCGCACGGCGTCCGATTGCCGTTCCAGCACGACCAGACCGACGCCCTCGGAAAAACCGGTTCCGTCGGCGCCCTCGGAGAACGCCTTGCACCTGCCGTCCGACGACACACCACGCTGCCGGGAGATCTCGATGAACGTCGCGGGAGTCGACATCACCGCGACACCGCCGGCGAGAGCCAGCGACGACTCCCCCGTCCGCAGCGACTGTGCGGCGAGGTGCATCGCGACGAGCGACGAGGAGCAGGCCGTGTCGATCGTGACGGCAGGACCTTCCAGACCGAGCACATAGGACACTCGGCCAGACGCGACGGATGGCGACGAACCGGTCCCGTGGTGGCCCTCGAACTCACCGCCGAGCAGCTGCGCGTAGTCGTTGTACATGACGCCCGCGAACACACCGGTGTCGCTGCCCCGCAACGAAACCGGGTCGATCCCGGCGCGTTCGAACGCCTCCCACGCGGTCTCCAGCAACAGGCGCTGCTGCGAGTCCGTGGCCAAAGCCTCGCGTGGCGACATGCCGAAGAAGGCCGGATCGAACTCGCCCGCGTCGTGCAGGAACCCACCGAGACGCGTCGCCGAGGTGCCGATGTCGTTGCCGGAGAACAAGGTGCCGAGGTCCCAGCCGCGGTCGGACGGGAACTCGGAGATCGCGTCCGTGCCGTCCAGCACGAGCTGCCACAGTTCCTCTGGCGTCGTGACCCCACCGGGGAACCGGCAGGCCATGCCCACGACAACGATCGGGTCGTCGTCCGAAACAGTCCGCGTGGCAACGGCGTCGCCGCCGTCCGCCCCGAACAGCTCATCACGCAGGAACGTCGCCAGCACGTGCGCGGTCGGGTAGTCGAACACGAGTGTCGCCGGCAGCCGCAGTCCGGTCACCGCGGTGAGGCGGTTGCGCAGGTCGACGGCGGTGAGCGAGTCGAACCCGAGGTCGCGGAACGCACGTCCGGCGTCGAAGCTCTCCAGCGCCAGCACTGCGCTGACCTGTGCGCGGATCAGGTCGAGCAGTGCGTCGAGGCGTTCGGTGTCACCCAGCGGACGCAGTGTCGCAGCCAGGCCGGTCGCCGCTTCCGAGCCTGCGACGGCGCGGCGCGCGCGGGTCCGGATCAGGCCGCGCAGCAACGAAGGAACGTCACCTTGCGCTCGCAACGTCGCGAGGTCGAGGCGAGCGGGCAGCAGCACCGCCTCACCGGTCGCGAGCGCCGCGTCGAACAGCGCGGTGCCTTGCAACGGTGTGATCGGCGGCATGCCGGCGCGCACCAGGCGTTCCCGGTCGGCGTCGGTGAGCGAACCAGTGAGGCCGACCGTGGCCTCCCACGTGCCCCACGCCAGTGAGACGGCGTTTCCCTGATGTTCGGCGAGCGCGTCGAGGAACGCGTTGCCCGCCGCGTAGTTGCCTTGGCCGGCACCGCCGAGAATGCCTGCGGCGGAAGAGAAGAACACCATCCTGGCGTCTGGCAACAGCTCGTGCAGGTGCCACGCGGCATCGACCTTGGGTCGCAGCACGGTGTCGAACTGCTCCGGCGTCAGCGACTCGATCACGCCATCGTCCAGCACACCGGCGGTGTGCACGACCGACTTCATGGTGTGCTTCTTCAGCAACCGCTGGAGTGCCTTGCGATCACTGACATCGCACTTGACGACCTTGACGGTCGCGTCCACCTCCCAGTCGGGTTTCTGGCCGCTCCTGCTGGCGAGGATCAGCTCCGTGACGCCGTGCTCGGCCACGAGGTGCTGCGCGATCACGCCACCGAGCCCACCCGCACCGGTGATCAGTACCGGGCTTTCCCAGGTGACTTCCTGCACCGCTGCGGCACGGGCCAGACGCGGCACCAGGAGCTGTCCCTGCCTGACGCGCACCTGCGGTTCGCCCACGGCAAGCGCCTGCGGCAGCACGGCGTCGTCGTCGATGTCGGCCAGCACGAACCGGCCGGGGTGCTCGGTCTGCGCCGACCGCACGAGGCCCCACACCGCCTGCCCGGCCAGATCCCCTTCGCGGGTCACGAAAGCCAGCCGCTCGGTACGTCCTGTTGAGATCCACTCCTGCAGCTTGGCGAGCACCCGCGTCGTCAGTGCACGCACCGACTCGATGACGTTGCCGTCTCCCACGACGTGCTCGACAACGACGCCCTCGGCCGCGTCGGACGGCAGCGCGACGGGCGTCCACTCGATCCGGAACAGCGAATCGCGGTCAACCTCGTTCCGCGGCAACGCAACGGGCCGCACGACGAGCGATTCGACCGTGGCGACCGGCTGTCCGGTGGTGTCGGCGAGCGCGATCTCCATCGCATCACCGTTGGAGCGCAACCGAACCCGCAGCTCCGTGGCTCCGGTGGCATGCAGGGACACGCCTTCCCACGAGAACGGCAGCCCGGCGCCGTCCTTCGCGAGCAACGCGGCGTGCAGGGCGGAGTCGAGCAACGCCGGGTGCAGGCCGAAGCCCGCGGTGTCCTGGGACGTCGTGACCTCGGCGTAGACGTCGTCTCCATCGCGCCACACCGCACGCAGTCCCTGGAACGCAGGCCCGTATTCGAAGCCCATGTCCGCGAACCGCTCGTAAGCTCCTTCAACGTCAACGCTTTCCGCGCTCGGTGGCCACGCGGTCGCGTCGAAGGCGCTGGCAGCGCTGCCGGTCGACAGGGTGCCGGACGCGTGCTCGGTCCACGGCGCGTCGTCGTCGGTGCGCGAGTAGATCACGACCGGACGGCGCCCGCTCGCGTCCTCTGCCCGGACGGCGACCTGCAGCTGCACGGATCCGTCGAGCACCAGCGGCGCGGAGATCGTGAGCTCATCGAGCTTCTCGCAGCCCACCTCGTCACCGGCCTTGACCGCGAGCTCCACGAACGCCGTGCCGGGCAACAGAACCGTGCCGCTGACAGCGTGATCCGCGAGCCACGGCCGGGAGCGCGCCGACAACCTCGACGTGAACAGCACGTCCTCGCCGCCCGCGACGCTGACCGCCGCGCCGAGCAACGGGTGCTCGACCGCGCTGAGCCCCAGCCCGGACGGATCGCCGGCCCTGACCTGCCCGGCGGGCCAGAACCGCTGCCGCTGGAACGCGTAGGTGGGCAGGTCGATCAGCTTGCCACCGCGGAAGTCCCACTTGACGTTCAGACCGCCGACATGGGCCTGAGCGAGCGCCGTGAGCAGCTGCCTGCGCCCGCCTTCGTTGCGCCGCAACGTTCCAAGCACCACAGCTTCGGTGTCGTGCGACTCGACGGTCTGCTCGACGCCGAACGTCAGCACCGGGTGCGCACTGGGCTCGACGAAGAAGCGGAACCCGTCGCGCAGCAGAGCGCTCGTGGCGTTCTGGAACTCGACGGTCTGTCGCAGGTTCGTGAACCAGTAGCCGGCGTCCATGATCTCGGTGTCGATCGGCTCGCCGGTCACCGTGGAGTACAACGGAATCACGCTGGTCCGCGGCTCGATGCCGGCGAGGTCGTCGAGCACCCGCCCGCGAATCGCTTCGACCTGCGGGGTGTGCGACGCGTAGTCGACCGCGATCATCCGCGCCCTGACGCTCTGCGTTTCGCACTCCAGCACAATCTCCGCGAGCGCTTCAACCTCACCCGCGACGACCGTCGCCCTCGGCCCGTTGACGGCAGCGACGGCGACCCTGTCTTCGAAGCGCGCGATCCACGGCCGCACCTCGTCCACGGGCAACGACACCGACAACATGCCGCCCTGCCGCGACAACGCCTCGTCGACGGCCTGCGATCGCAGCGCCACCACGCGTGCCCCGTCCTCGAGGCTCAACGCCCCGGCGACCACGGCCGCCGCGATCTCACCCTGCGAGTGGCCGACGACCGCCTGCGGCTCGACGCCGTACGAGCGCCACACCTCGGCCAGCGACACCATGACCGCCCACAGCACCGGCTGCACGACATCGACCTGGTCCAGCGGCAGCTCGTCGGTGAGCACCTCGATCAGCGACCAGCTCACGAACGGCCGCAGCGCCGCGTCGCACTCCGCGATCCGGCGCGCGAACACCTCGTTGGTGGCGAGCAGTTCGCGGCCCATGCCAACCCACTGCGAACCTTGGCCGGGGAACACGAACACCGTCTTGCCCGCGGCCGTGACCTGCCCGGTGACCACATCGTCCCCGATGACCACCGCGCGGTTGTCGAACGCCGCCCGCGCCGCCAGCGTGAACCCGACGTCGACCGGGTCCGCGTCCACGTTCCTGATCCGGCCGACCTGGGCTTCGAGCGCCTCCGCGGACTTCGCCGATACCAGCCACGGCACACCCTCGGCCGGGACCGATCCCGCTGTATCGATCCTGTTTGGGCCCCCTCCGGGGGAGACCGAGGTCCCCATCCCAATCATCTCAGGCAGGTCTGACAATTCCGGAGCCTCAAGGATCACGTGGGCGTTCGTGCCGGACACCCCGAACGACGACACACCAGCGCGACGTGGGCGTGAGACGCCTGGCCACTGACGCGTTGAGGTCAGCAGCTCGACGGCACCGGTCTCCCAGTCGACGTGGGACGACGGCTCGGTGACGTGCAGGGTGCGCGGCAGGACGCCGTGGTGCAGCGCCTGCACCATCTTGATCACCGACGCGACACCGGCGGCGGCCTGGGAGTGGCCGATGTTCGACTTGATGGAGCCGAGCAGCAGCGGTTCGGAGCGGTCCTGGCCGTACGTCGCGAGCAGGGCCTGGGCCTCGATCGGGTCGCCCAAGGTCGTTCCGGTGCCGTGGGCTTCGACCACGTCGACGTCGGAAACCGACAGGCCCGCGGAGGCGAGGGCGGAACGGATCACGCGTTGCTGGGAGGGACCGTTCGGGGCGGTGAGGCCGTTGGAGGCGCCGTCCTGGTTGATCGCGGAGCCGCGCACGACGGCCAAGATGGTGTGGCCGTTGCGGAGGGCGTCCGACTGGCGTTCGAGGACCAGGAGGCCGACGCCCTCGGACCAGCCCACGCCGTCGGCCGACTCGGCGAAGGACTTGCAGCGGCCGTCCGCGGAAAGGCCGCGCTGGCGGGAGAACTCGACGAACGTGGACGGCGTCGACATCACCGTCACGCCGCCGGCCAGTGCCAGGGAGCACTCGCCGTTGCGCAGGGCCTGGGCGGCGAGGTGCAGTGCGACCAAAGAAGAAGAGCAGGCGGTGTCGACCGTGACGGCCGGGCCCTCGAAGCCGAAGGTGTACGAGACGCGGCCGGACGCGAACGTGCCGGCGCTGCCCATGCTCTGGTAGCCCTCGAACTCGCTGCCGCTGATCACGACCGAGTAGTCGGTGTACATGACGCCTGCGAAGACACCGGTCGCGCTGCCCCGCAACGAGACCGGGTCGATGCCCGCGCGTTCCAGGGACTCCCAGGCAGTTTCCAGCAACAGGCGCTGCTGCGAGTCGGTCGCCAACGCTTCGCGCGGGGACATGCCGAAGAACGCCGGGTCGAACAGCGGTGCGTCGTGCAGGAAACCGCCGGAGCGGGTGTAGGAGGTACCGATGTGGTCGGGATCCGGGTGGTAGAGCGAGTCGACGTCCCAGCCTCGGTTGGACGGGAAGCCGGTGACGGCGTCGGCGCCGTCGACGACCAGGCGCCACAGGTCTTCCGGCGACGACACGCCACCTGGGTAGCGGCAGGCCATGCCGACGATCACGATCGGGTCGTCGGAGACCGCGGAACGCACCTCGGCAGAAGGAACGACCTTGTCAGAGCCGAAAAGTTCGTCGCGCAGATACCCGGCGAGCACACCCGCGTTCGGGTAGTCGAAGATCAGGGTCGCGGGCAGGCGCAGACCCGTGAAGGCGGTGAGCTGGTTGCGGAGCTCGACCGCGGTCAGCGAGTCGAAGCCGAGTGACTGGAAGGCGCGGCCGGGGTCGATCTCGCCGGTGCCCGCGTGGCCGAGCACTGCGGCGACCTGGCCTCGCACGAGGTCCAGCAACGCTTCCCGGCGCGCGGTCTCGTCAAGAGCAGCCAGGCGAGCGGTCAGCGAGACGGCGGTGTCCGAGCCCGCGACGACACGACGTGGACGGGTCTTGATCAGGCCTCGCAGCATCGGTGGGACGTCGCCGCGGCCGCGCAGCACGGGCAGGTCGAGGCGCACCGGCACGGCGTTGCCCGCACCCGTTGCCGCGTCGAAGAGTTCGACGCCCTGCTCAACGGTGATGCCGGGGATTCCGGTGCGCGCCAGGCGTTCCGCGTCCGCGCCGGACAGCATGCCCGCGATCCACGGGCCCCACGCCAGCGACGTGCCGGGCAGGCCGTTCACGCGGCGGTGTTCCATCAAGGCGTCGAGGAACGCGTTCGCGGCGGCGTAGTTGCCCTGGCCTGCCGTGCCGATCGTGCCCGCGACCGAGGAGAACACGACGAAGGCGTCGAGGTCGGACGTCAGCTCGTGCAGATGCCATGCGGCATCCACCTTGGGACGCAACACGGTGTCGACGCGGTCTGGTGTCAGCGACTCGACGACGCCATCGTCCAGAACGCCCGCGGTGTGCACGACGGCGCGAACTTCGTGCCGCGCCAGCAGATCAGCGACAGCGGCGCGGTCGGAGACGTCACACGCCTCGACGATCACGAGCGCACCAGCGCTTCCAGCTCCGCGACGTCGGCCTCACCGCGCCGCGAGACGAGCAGCAGATCGCGGACGCCGTGCGCGGCGACGAGGTGTCGCGCGATGATCAGGCCGAGGCCGCCGGTACCGCCGGTGATGAGAACCTTGCCCTGCCACGAGAACCTCTCGGCCGGAGCCAGCCGGGCCAGACGCGGCACGAACGCCTCACCGTCACGAAGCCGGATCTGCGGCTCGTCCAGCGCGAAGACCTCAGCCGGAACCTCGCCGTCCGCCTCCACCAGCACGAAACGGCCGGGGTGCTCGATCTGCGCCGACCTCACCAGACCGCACACCGCCGCCGCACCCAGGTCGCCGGGGCGCGTAACGAACACCAGGCGGTCCTGCCGCTCGTCCGCGATCCACTGCTGCAGCCGCGCGAGCACCCGAGACGTCAGGGCATGCGCGGCTTCGACCGGGGAGCCGTCCGAAACGACGTGCTCCACCTCCACTGAGGCCGTCTCGGTGGGCAGCGCGATGGGCGTCCAGTCGACGTGGAACAACGCCTCGCGCAAGATCCCGGAGTCACCGGCGGGAATCGGGCGGGTGACAAGGGAATCGACCGAGACGACCGGTGTGCCGTGGGGGTCTGTCGCCGCGATCGCGAACGACTTGCCCTGCGGGCGGATGCGCACGCGCAGCGCGGATGCGCCGGTCGCATGCAGCGAAACGCCTTGCCACGCAAAGGGCATGCCACCCTCGGACGTGCTGAGATCCGCAGCGTGCAGGGCGGCGTCCAGCAGCGCGGGGTGCAGACCATAGCGATCCGCCTCGTCGGCGACCGCGACCTCGGCGTAGACGTCGTCGCCCAGCTTCCAAGCCGCGCGCAGCCCCTGGAACGACGGCCCGTACGCGAACCCGTTGTCCGCGAACCGCTCGTAGAACCCGTCCAGCGCAACCACTTCCGCGCCGGTAGGCGGCCAGGCGGACGCGTCGAAGTCGGTGGTGGCCGTACCGGACCCGAGAAAACCGGTGCAGTGTTCGAGCCATGGCGTGTCCGGGTCGAGCCGCGAGTACATCGAGATGGAGCGCCGTCCAGTGCCGTCCGGCGCGCCCACGGCGACCTGGAGCTGCACCGGGTCGTTGAGCACGAGCGGCGCCGACAGCGTCAGCTCGTCGAGACGGTCGAGGCCCAGTTCGTCGCCCGCGCGCAACGCCAGCTCGACGAATGCGGTGCCGGGGAACAGAACGCGGCCACCGACGACGTGGTCAGCGAGCCAGGGCTGGGTCGCGGTGGACAGCCTGCTGGTGAACAGCACTCCCTGACCGTCTGCCAGCTCCACCGCCGCGCCGAGCAACGGGTGACCGACCGCGGTGAGGCCGAGACCGGACGCGTCGACGTTCTTCACGGTCGACGGCCAGAAACGCTGCCGCTGGAACGCATACGTCGGCAGCTCGATCCTGGTGGCGCCGTCGAAGAACGGCTTCCAGTCGACGTCCGTGCCTGCCACATGGAGGCGGGCGAGCGCGGTGATCAGGGCGGGTGCTTCTGGCCGGTCCTTGCGCAGCGCGGGAATGCCGCCGTCGACGAGTGCCGACAGGACGCCGTCCGGACCGATCTCCAGGAACCTCTTGTCCCCCAGTCCGGTCACGGCGTCGTGGAAGCGGACCGTGTCGCGGACGTGGCGGACCCAGCGTTCGGCGTTCGCGACGTCGCCCAGGCCGGGGATGGCCGGGGCGCTGAAGGTCAGGTCCTTGATGGCGTCGCGGAAGTCGTCGAGCATCGGGTCCATCAGCGGCGAGTGGAACGCGTGACTGACGGACAGCTGCTTGGTCTTGCGGCCCTCGAACTTCGCGACGACGGCGCGGGCTTCCTCTTCCACGCCCGCGATGACGAGGGATTCCGGGCCGTTGATCGCGGCGATGGACACGCCGGGGGTGAGGTGCGGCGCTACCTCTGTTTCGGTGGCCTGCAAGGCCATCATCACGCCGCCGGTCGGCAGCGCCTGCATCAGCGCGGCGCGCGCGGAGATCAGCGTGCAAGCGTCTTCGAGACTGAACACGCCCGCGATGTGCGCGGCGGCGATCTCGCCGATCGAATGGCCGGCGACGTGGTCGGCCTTGACGCCGAACGACTCGACCAGGCGGTAGAGGGCCACCTGCAGCGCGAAGATCGCGGGCTGCGCGTTGCCGGTCTGGTTCAGGGCTTCGCTGTCGTCGCCCCACATGACGCTTCGGATGTCGAGGTGCTGGGCGACCTCGTCGAACGCCGCGCGGAACACGGGGAACGCCTCGTACAGCTCGCGGCCCATGCCCAGGCGCTGCGAACCCTGGCCGGTGAACAGCATCGCGAGCGGCTTCCCGGTGGCGGTTCCGCGCGCGATCTCGGCACCGTCGAGCACCACCGCGCGGTGGTCGAACAGCGTGCGCAACGACAGCGAGTACCCGACGTCCCTCGGGTCCGCGCTCACCTCGGCCAGCTGCGCGAGCTGTCCATCCAGTGCCGCCTCGGACTTCGCCGACACGAGCCACGGAATCGATTCCGACTGGACCCCCCAGGGGGAGACCGAGGTCCCCTTTCCAATCGTCTCACCGGGCACCGACGATTCCGCGCGGGAAAGATCGACAACGCCCGAGTTGTCCACAGGCGTCGAGTTGTCCACAGAAACCGGGGTGGGGGTTGCGGCTTCGAGGATGAGGTGGGAGTTGGTGCCGGAGACGCCGAACGACGAGATGCCGATCCGGCGAGGGCGGTCGACAGAGGGCCACGGGGTGGCGGACGTGAGCAGGGAGACCGAGCCCGCGGTCCAGTCGACGTGAGAGGAGGGCTCGGTGACGTGCAGGGTGCGCGGCAGGACGCCGTGCCGCATCGCCTGCACGACTTTGATCACCGAGGCCACGCCCGCCGCCGCCTGCGTGTGACCGATGTTGGACTTGATGGAGCCGATGTAGAGCGGAACAGCGCGGTCCTGGCCGTAGGTCGCGATCAGAGCGGCGGCCTCGATGGGGTCGCCCAGGGTCGTGCCGGTGCCGTGGGCCTCCACGGCGTCGACGTCCGAGGGCGTCAGGCCGGCGGAGGCGAGGGCAGCACGGATCACCCGTTGCTGCGAAGGGCCGTTCGGTGCGGTGAGGCCGTTCGAGGCGCCGTCCTGGTTGACAGCGGAACCCCGCAGCAGGCCCAGAACCTGGTGGCCGTGAGCGACAGCGTCGGAAAGCCGCTCCAGGACCAGCATGCCCGCACCCTCAGACCACCCGACACCGTCGGCGGAGTCCGAGAACGCCTTGCAGCGTCCGTCGGACGCGAGACCGCGCTGCAGGGTGAACTCGACGAAAGCGTGCGGCGTCGCCATGATCGTCACGCCACCCGTCAGCGCCAGCGAGCATTCACCGGAGCGCAGAGCCTGCATGGCCAGGTGCATGGCGACGGACGACGAGGAGCAGGCCGTGTCGACGGAGACCGCGGGACCCTCGAAGCCGAACGTGTAGGAGAGGCGGCCAGAAAGCACGGACGCGATGAGGCCGGTGGAGGCGTGCCCGTCGCCGTCCACCGACACCAGATCCGCATAGTCCTGGCCGTTCGTGCCCACGAAAACGCCGGTCTGCGAACCCCGCAACGCCGTGGGATCGAAGCCTGCGCGCTCCAGCGCCTCCCACGTGAGCTCCAGCATCATGCGCTGCTGCGGGTCCATGCCGAGCGCCTCGCGCGGCGAGATGCCGAAGAAGTCGGCGTCGAAACCAGCCAGGTCCGACAGGAACCCGCCCTCCTGAGCCAAGGAGGCACCGGCGCGCAACGACGACAGGTCCCAGCCGCGGTCCGTCGGAAACGAGGAGACCACGTCCCGTTCCGACGACACGACGTCCCACAGCTGCTCGGGAGTGACCACCCCGCCGGGGAAGCGGCACGACATGCCCACGATCGCGATGGGCTCGCTGTGCTTCTGCTCCAGTTCGAGGACGCGTTCACGAGCCCGGCGCAACTCGACCGTGACTCGCCTCAGGTAGTCGGCAACCTTGTCCTGCTGCTCTTCCTGCACTGGTCCGTCCTCATTTCGTGCGGGCAACACTGCTACTACGAGAGGTCGAGCAACTCGTCGTCGATGATGTTCAGGAGGTCCTCGACGGAGACGTTGCGGATGTCTTCGTCCGAAGTGGACACAGGCTTCTTCAGGCGCCCGAGCAGCTTCTCCAGGCGATCGCGGATGGCGTCGTGATCGTCGGCCGAGGAGGAAACCAGCGCGGTCTCGAAGCGGGCCAGCTCGGCCAGAACGGAACCGTCGGCCGACGAGGACAGGCCGGCGAGCAGGTGCTCGGCGACCAGGCGCGGCGTCGGGTGGTCGAAGACCAGCGCGGACGGCACGGGCAGGCCGGTCGCGGCCTTCAAGCGGTCGCGCATCTCCACGGCGGTCAGCGAGTCGAAACCCTGGTCGCGGAACGCCTTCTCCGCGTGGATCGACTCGACGCCGGAATAGCCGAGCACAGCGGCAGCCTCAAAACGCACCAGGTCCAGCAGCACACGCGACCGGTCGGCCTCGGAGAGGCCGGCGAGCTTCTCCTGCAACGCGATCTCGGCGCCGGAAGCGTCAGCCTCCGAGGACAAGGCCGCGGCGACCTCGGGAATCGCGGAGAACAACGGCGACGGACGTGACGCGGTGAAGCCCGGCGCGAATCGAGCCCAGTCGGTGTTCGTGACGGTCAGAACCGTTTCGCCGTCCGACACCGCCTGCACCAATGCCGTCAGCGCCAGCTCAGGGTCCATCGGCAGCACGCCGTGGCGGCGCAGCTGGTCGTAGGCCTCCGGATCGGCCGCCATGCCGGCCTCCGCCCACGCGCCCCACTGCACGGACGTCGCCACCAGACCCTGACCGCGGCGGAACTGCGCCAGGCCGTCCAGATACGCGTTCGCGGTCGAGTACGCGGGCTGGCCTCCACTGCCCCACGCCGCCGCGCCCGACGAGAACAGCACGAACGCGTCGAGATTCCCGGTCAGCTCGTGCAGGTTCCGCGCCGACACCATCTTGGCGCGCAACAACTCCCCCAGCTGATCAGCGGACAACTCGGCCAACGGAGCGTCGCCGCTGTCAACACCGGCGCAGTGGACCACGGCGGTCAGATCCGGGAAACGTTCCAGCAGCTCTTCCAAAGCAGCGCGGTCGGCGACGTCGCAGGCCTCGACCGAGACCTCGGCGCCGAACCCTTCGAGCTGGGCGACCAGGTGCTCGATCCCCGGTGTCATCGGGCCACGGCGCGAGGTCAGCACGATGTGCGAGGCACCACGCGCGGCAACGGAACGAGCCACGAACCCGCCCAGCGCACCGGTGCCGCCGGTGATCAAGACTGTGCCGGACGGCGTCCAGTCCTCGCCGTGCTCACCACGCGGCGCCGGCACGAGGCGACGGGCGAACACACCGTTGCCGCGCACCGCGATCTGGTCCTCTCCCAGGGAGTTCGTCAACGCGGCCTGCAGACCCTGCGCGATCTGGTTGTCCACGCCGCCAGGCAGGTCGATCAGTCCACCCCACCGGCGCGGCATCTCGAGCGCGGCGACCCGGCCCATGCCCCACAACGCGGCCTGCACCGGCGACGTCACGATGTCGCCGTGCCCGGTCGACACGGCGCCGCGCGTCACCGTCCACAACGGAGCCTCGACTCCCTCCAGTGCCCGCAGCAGCTCCAGGGTCCCGGCCAACGGGTAGGGCACGTCGCCCGAGTCGTCCGCGACACCGAGCAGCGACGCGACGCCCGTGAACTCTCGACCGGCCAGCGAAGCGATCTCGTCCGGGGACACCGCGACCCCGCCGAGGATCTCCACGACGTCCCGTGTCCACGTGTCCCACTTCCCCGGCGGTACGACGACCAGCCAGGACCCGGTGAACGCACCGGACATCGACAGCCGGTGCCACGACTCCCTGAACCGCCAAGAGTCCACAACGGACTGCGAACGCTGCCGTGTTCGCCACGAGGACAAAGCGGGGACAACGGCTGCCGCCACCTCGGGATCGAGATCCAGCACGGAGGCCAGCTCGTCGTTCTCCACCAGCTGCCAGAACGCCGCGTCCAGCGGATCGGCCTTGCCTGCCGCGACCTCGGGCTCCGGCCAGAACCGGGAACGCTGGAACGCATAGGTCGGCAGGTCGACGCGCACCGCTCCGGCGCCCTCGAACAGCACGGTCCAGTCGACCGGGACGCCCGCGACGTGCAGGCGCGCCAACGCCGACACCGCGGAAGCCTCCTCTGGCCGTTCACGGCGCAGCATCGCCACGACAGCGGTGTCCAGCGGCACCGCACCGGTCTCGGTCATCTCCGCCACCAGCGCCGACAGCACGCCATCGGGACCGAGCTCCAGGAACGCCGACACACCCTGACGCCCCAACGCCCGCACGCCGTCGGAGAACCGCACTGCCTCACACACGTGCCGCACCCAGTACTCCGGCGACGTCAGCTGGTCGCGCACGGCCAGCTGCCCGGTCACGTTCGACACGACCGGGATCTGCGGCTCGGAGAACGACAGTCCCTCGACGACCGCGCGGAAGTCGTCCAGCATCGGGTTCATCAAGGGCGAGTGAAACGCATGGCTGACCGTGAGACGCTTAGTCTTGCGGTCCGCGAACCGGTCCACGACCGCCGCCACGGCATCCTCGGTGCCCGCGACGACGACCGAACGGGGCCCGTTCACCGCGGCCACTGAGACGTCCGGACCGAGCAGCGGCAGCACTTCCTCCTCGGTCGCCTGCAGCGCGACCATCGCCCCGCCTGAAGGCAGTGCCTGCATCAGCCGCGACCGCGCGTCCATCAACCGGCAGGCGTCCTCCAGCGAGAACACCCCGGCCACGTGGGCGGCGACGATCTCACCGATCGAGTGGCCGCCCACGAAGTCCGGCCGCACACCGAAGGACGCGGCCAGCCGGAACAGCGCCACCTCGATGGCGAACAACGCCGGCTGCGTGTACCGGGTCGCGTTCAGCGCGTCGACGTCGTGGCCCCACATCACCTCCCGCAGCGAGACGTCCAGGTGCTCCAGCACCGCGTCGAACGCCGAGGCGAACACGGGGAACCGCTCGTACAGCTCACGTCCCATGCCGAGCCGCTGCGAGCCCTGCCCGGAGAACAGCACGGCCAGCGGCCGCTCGGAGGCGACACCGCGCGTGATCTCCGTGCCGTCCACGACGACGGCGCGGTTCTCCAGCTGCGCCCGTGCCGACACCAGTGATGCCGCCACGTCCAGAGCGGGGGCGTTCACCGAGCGCAACCGCTCCAGCTGCGCGTCCAGAGCAGCGGACGTCTTCGCGGAAACCACCCATGGCACGACCGAGAGCACCGTGGACGGCTCCTCCGGCTTCACCTCGACCTCAGGCGCCTCCTCCAAGATCACGTGTGCGTTCGTGCCGGACACACCGAACCCCGACACGGCAGCACGTCGTTCACGCGAAACCGAAGGCCACGGCTGGTCGGACGTCAGCAGCTCGACACGACCAGTCCCCCACTCCACGTGCCTCGAAGGCTCAGTCACGTGCAACGTGCGCGGCAGAACGCCGTGCCGCAACGCCATCACCATCTTGATCACGCCCGCGACACCCGCGGCGGCCTGCGTGTGGCCGAGGTTCGACTTCACCGACCCCAGCCACAGCGGAACCGAGCGGTCCTGCCCGTAGGTCGCGAGCAACGCCTGCGCCTCGATCGGGTCGCCCAGCGTCGTACCCGTGCCGTGCGCCTCGACCGCGTCGACGTCCGAAGTGGACAGACCGGCGGACGCAAGCGCTTGCCGGATGACTCGCTGCTGCGACGGGCCGTTCGGCGCGGTCAATCCGTTCGACGCACCGTCCTGGTTGATCGCCGAGCCGCGCAGGACAGCCAGAACGGTGTGCCCGTTCCGCCGCGCGTCCGACAGCCGTTCCAGGACCACGAGACCGGCACCTTCTGACCACCCAGTGCCGTCAGCGGAATCCGAGAACGCCTTGCAGCGGCCGTCCGCGGCCAGTCCGCCCTGCCGGGAGAACTCCACGAACGTCTGCGGCGTCGACATGATCGTCACGCCGCCCGCCAGCGCGATCGACGACTCCCCCGACCTCAGCGACTGCGCCGCCCAGTGCAGCGCCACCAGCGACGACGAGCAGGCCGTGTCGACGGTGACCGCCGGGCCCTGCAGACCCAGGGTGTAGGCGACGCGGCCGGAAACGACACTGCCCGCCGTGCCGGTGGTCCAGTAGCCCTCGGTGCCGGCGGGCGCGTCCAGCAGCCCTGCGCCGTAGTCGTGGTACATCACGCCGGCGAACACACCGCCGTTCGTGCCGCGCAACGACACCGGGTCGATGCCCGCCCGTTCGAGCGCCTCCCACGACACCTCCAGCAGCAACCGCTGCTGCGGGTCCATCGCCAGCGCCTCGCGCGGCGAGATCCCGAAGAACTCGGCGTCGAACTCCGCGGCGTCGTACAGGAAACCACCCGAGCGCGTGTGCGAGGCGCCGTCGAACAGCTTCTCCAGGTCCCAGTTGCGGTCCGCCGGGAACGGCGACACCACGTCGGCACCCGACGTCACCAGCCGCCACAGGTCCTCCGGCGACGACACACCGCCGGGATAGCGGCAGGCCATGCCGACGATCGCGATCGGCTCGTCCGGTACCGCCCGCACGGCTTCCAACGGCACAAGGGCAGCGCGCTCACCCAGCAACTCGGCCCGCAGATGCCGTGCCAGAACCACCGGAGTCGGGTAGTCGAACGCGACCGGCGCGGACAGGTGCAGGCCCGTCGCCGCGGTCAGCCTGTTGCGCAGGTCGACCGCTGTCACCGAGGTCAGACCGAGCTCGCGGAACGTCTTCTTCGACTCCGCCCGTTCCGCGCCGGTCAGCCCGAGCACGCCCGCGACCTCGGTGCGCACGAGGTTGAGCAGGAAGATGTCCTGCTCCTCCGTCGACATCGCGACCAGCCTCTGCCGCAACGCCGCCAGGTCGCGCTCGTCGGGGGACGCCAGTCGCGCGGACACGTCGATCAGGCCGCGCAGCAACGCCGGCACCTCGGTCGACGACGTCTGTTCTCTCAAGGCAGCACTGTTGATCCGCATGATCACGGCCTGCGCCAGGCCGGCGGAGCTCGCGACGTCGAACATCGCGGTGAACTCGTGGGTCGACAGCTCACCCACCCGCGACGCCGTCGTCGGCGCGTCCGTCGACCCGACCGCGAGGAACGTCGCGGCCAGCTCGCGCCTGCGACGGTAGCGGGCCAGCGCGTCCAGGAACGAGTTGGCCGCGGCCTGCTCACCGGAGCCGACCAGTCCGAGGGCACCGGCGACCGTGCAGAGCATGACGAACGCGGTGACGTCGCCGTTCTTGGTGAGCTGGTGCAGGTTCACCGCACCGTCCACAACAGACCGGAACACGTCGGAGCGGGGCAGGTTCGACGACGGTTTCGCCGGGTGCTCACCCTCGCCGTGGATGACCGCGGTGATCGGCCTCTTCAGCTTGCCCAGCACCTCAGCCAGTGCGGCGCGGTCCGCCACGTCGCAAGCGGCGACCGCAACCCGCGCGCCCAGCTCCGACAGCTCCGACTCGAGTTGCGCCGTCGCCTCGTCGGTGCGGCCGCGCGGGCTGATCAGCAGCAGGTGCCGTGCCCCGTACGCGGCGACGAGATGCCTGGTCAGCGCCGCGCCCATGGTGCCGTCCGCGCCGGTCACGACGACCGTGCGCTTGGGGTCGATGCGCAGCACCTCGTCGCTGTCGACCGACGCCGACACGCGTTTGAGCCGGGGCATCAGCGCGATGCCGGATCGGATCGCGAGCTGTGGTTCGCCGGCGGCGACCGCGAGCGGCAGCACACCCGCGGACGGCGCGAGGTCGTCGATGTCGATCAGTGTGAAACGGCCGGGGGACTCCACCTGCAGCGACCGCAGCAAGCCCCACACCGGCGCGTGCACGAGGTCGCGCACGTCCTCGACACCGGCCGCGACAGCGCCACGCGTCAGCACAACGAGCCGGGACTGCGCCAGCCAGTCGTCGTTCACCCACGTCCGCAGCACACCGCCGACCTTGCGCAACGCCTCCTGCGCGGCCGTCGTGAGCTTGCCGCCGGTGTCCATGTCGTCGGGGCAGCACAGCACCGCCACGTCCGGCGCGGGCTCTCCGTCCACAACGGACACGTGCAGCGCGGCCGCGTCGGGGTAGGTGGCGACGTGAACGCCTGCCGACACAAGAGAAGCGGTGAGGCCGAACATGTCCGGGCCCACGACCGCCCAGCGCTTCGCCAGCTCCAGGCTGGTGGTGCGGACCGACGGCATCGGGGCCCAGTCCATGCGCAGCAACGACTCGTGCTGCCCGCCGCTCGCCGCGCGCAGCCGGGCGGGGCGGTCGAGCAGCACGTGCCGCGTGATCTTGCCCGAGGTCGTGCGCGGGATGTGGTCGATCTCGTACAGCTCTTCCGGGACCTTGAAGTTCGAGAGCTGCTCGCGGCAAGCGTCGTACAGACGCACGGGATCGAGACCCTGCTTGCCGGGCACGACGAACGCGATCGGCACCTCGCCGAGGATGTCGTGCGGCTTGCCGACGACCGCGGCGTCGGCGACGCCGGGCACCTTGAGCAGCACCTCCTCCACCTCGCCGGGGTGGATGTTCTCGCCGCCGCGGATGATGAGCTCCTTGACGCGGCCGGTGATCGTGACGTAGCCGTAGCGGTCGCGCTTGGCCAGGTCACCGGTGCGGTACCAGCCGTTCGGCATCGCCTGGGCCGTGGTCTCCGGCTGGTTGTGGTAGCCCGCCATGAGGCTCGGGCCGCGCACCCACACCTCACCCTCGGCCTCCGCGTCGACGTCGACACCGGTGTCCGGGTCGACCAGCCGCACCGCGAGACCAGGCACCGGCAGACCGCACGAACCCGGAACCCTGGTGCCGTGCGCCCAGTTCACCGCGATCAGGCCGCACGTCTCGGTGCTGCCGTAGCCATCGAGCAGCGCGACACCGAACAGGGCCTCGAACTCGACGCGCAACGCAGGCGGGCACGCGGAACCCGCGGTGAGACAACGGGTCAGGGCGCTCGACGAGACCTCCCGCGTGCGCGCGACTTCGAGAAGATGGTGGTACATGGCGGGAACACCGC
Organism: Lentzea indica; assembly: GCF_012184385.1. Taxonomy (GTDB): domain Bacteria; phylum Actinomycetota; class Actinomycetes; order Mycobacteriales; family Pseudonocardiaceae; genus Lentzea; species Lentzea indica. The sequence continues at coordinate 31,872 of NZ_VSRL01000010.1, read as the reverse complement.
ACATGAACGTGTAGTCGTCACCTTCCAGCGCGGTCAGCACTTCGTCGGCCGCGAACCCGTCGAGGATGCGAGCACTGGCGCCGACCGCGGTGACCCCGACGACGCACAGCACGTGCGCGAGGGAGTGGTGCAACGGCAAGGGCCACAACACCTTGTCGTCGTGGTGCAGGCCGATGACCGGGGCGTAGCAGGCGGCGACCGACCACAGGCAGCTGCGCTGGGTCGACAGCACGCCCTTCGGTTTGCCGGTGGTGCCTGAGGTGTAGAGCATGAACGCCACGTCGTCCAAGCCCTGGTCGTCGCGCGCGGGGTTCGCGGGGCCTCGCGTCGTCAGGTCTTGGTACGACACAACGGAGTTGCCGCGCGGGAGCGGTTCGTCGCCGCTGACGACCACCTTGAGATAGGGACGGCCCGGCAGCAGCTTGCGGACCTGGTCGAGGTGCGCGAAGTCGGTGATCACGACGCGGGCGCCGCTGTCGTCCAGCACATAAGCGAGCTCGGCGTCGGCTGAGTGCGGGTTGAACGGCACCGCGACCGCGTTCGCGCGCGTGACACCGAGGTAGCTCTCGATGATGTCAACGCCGTTGCCGAGGAAGATCAGCGCCCGGTCACCCGGCTGCAGCCGCAGTTCGGCGAGGTGCCCGCCGAGCCGCCAGGTCCGCCGCTCCAGTTCCGCGTACGTGACCGCGCGGCGTGAGTCCGCGAACGCGACCTTCTCCGGCGCGTTCGCGGCGTGGTATCGCAGCAGCTCGGACAACGGCCGGATCAGCTCGGTTCGAAACATCCCGACGGCGCTCCCTATTTACTGGCGGGGTGGCTTGCACCTCGAGCGATGCTAGCCTCGGCCTCATCGGTCCAGTAAGTAGGAAATCCCCTAGCACCCCCCTAGGACCCCCCTATCATCCCGCCCGAAAGTGCTTTCCCCTGGCGGAGGAGTTTTGCGGAGCTCGCCCGGTGCTAATCTTTGATCACCGGCCCGGAAGAGAAGCTCGAACAAATACACGGTTCAACTCCGCCAAATGTTTTACCTACTCCTCGGAGGGGCATTCCAATGACTCAGGCGCAGCAGACGGTGAACCTTCCCAGCTCGGTGTTCACCGGCCTGACCGAAGTCAGCGAGATCGCGGCGACCGGAAACGTTCTCGGAGTCATCAACTACACCACCGAGTGCACCGACCCGCGCGTCGAGAATGGCCAGCTGAGGCTCGACCTGCACATGGCAGCCACCGACAGCGAAGCATTCGCGGAGGTGTGGACGACCGCTCGCCCTGTCGAGACGGGCGAGCACCACGGTGCCGTTTACGCCCACGACGGGGAGTACCTGCTCGTCGCCGGCCGGATCGCCCCGACGGGCCGCTACACCGAGGACACCCGCGCCGCGTACGTCGCCGCGCTGGACCTGATGGACACGCTCGGTTACAAGAACTGCTTCCGCATGTGGAACTTCATCAACGACATCAACGCCGACAACACCGAGGGCCTGGAGATCTACCGGGACTTCTGCAAGGGCCGCGCGGAGGCGTTCGAGCTCTTCCACTTCGGCGACAAGGAGGTGCCGAGCGCGACCGGAATCGGCTCGCAGGGCGGCGGGATCGCGTTCTACTTCCTCGCCTCCCGCTCCGCCGCGCTCACCTCGGTGGAGAACTCCAAGCAGATGGCCGCCTACCACTACCCGAGGCAGTACGGCCCGCGCCCGCCCAAGTTCGCGCGGGCCACCTACCTCGCCGCCACGCACACCGACCGCAGGTCAGGGCAGCTCTACGTGGCGGGCACCGCCAGCATCCGCGGGCACGAGACGCTGCACGACGGCGACATCGTGAAGCAGGTCGAGCTGTCGCTGGACAACATCGAGCACCTCATTTCCGACGAGAACCTGGCGGACTACGAGATCACGCAGGGCAATTCCTTGCTGAACCTCGACAACATCAAGGTCTACGTCCGTCACCGTTCCGACATCCCGGCCGTGCGGAAGATGTGCGAAGAGCGTTTCTCCCCGAACGCCCGAGTCCAGTACCTGAACGTCGACGTCTGCCGTGCCGATCTCCTCGTGGAGATCGAGGGCATCGTCGCCTGAATCGTCCAGCCGAACCAGAACCAGGAGCGAGAACAATGCCTCAGACGGTGAAGCTGACGGAGTTCACGTACACGCAGACCGCAGCCCCGTGGATGACGTTGCCCGCCACGCAGCAGCCCCACTGGCACCACCACCCCGACTACGACCTGATCGAAGCAGAACTGTCCGGCGCGCTGCCCCTGGTCGCACATTCCGAAATTCGCGAGGCGAAGCGAGCACTCGGCCTGGCCGCACTCGGTGAGGCGCGCGTCCTGCAGCTCGGCGACTGCGCGGAGACCTTTTCCGACGCCGACCCGCTGACAACTTCCCGAAAGGTGCGGAACGTGCAGCGCGTCGCCGCCCGACTGGCGGAACGGACCGGCCAGGAGGTGGCACGTTTCGGACGGATGGCGGGCCAGTACGCGAAGCCTCGTTCGAGCAACTTCGAAACTGTCGACGGGGTCGATCTGCCGTCCTTCCGTGGCGAGCTGGTCAATTCGTTCGAGAACGACATTTTCGCCCGCCGGCACGACCCCGAGCGAATGCTGCAGGCCTACGACGCCTCGGCCGCCGTTGTCCGAGAAGTGCGCGCCCATTGGACGGGAAGTGCCGAGGAACTGTCCGGTGGCCCGTGGGTAGCTCACGAGGCATTGGTGCTGGATTACGAGAACGCGCTCATTCGCACGGACGACCGCACCGGGGAGCAGTTCCTCACCTCGACGCACTTCCCGTGGATCGGTGAGCGCACCCGCCAGCTCGACCACGCGCACGTCTCGATGTTCGCCGCGATCGCGAACCCGATCGGCGTCAAGGTCGGCCCGACCGCGGACCCGGACACGGTCGTGAGGTTGTGCCAGCTGCTCGACCCGCACCACACGCCCGGCCGGTTGACCTTGATCATCCGCATGGGGCGCGAGGACGTCCACATCGCCCTGCCTCCGATCGTCCGCGCGGTGCGGCGCGCCGGCCACCCCGTCGTCTGGATCTCGGACCCCATGCACGGCAACACGGTCACGGCCGAATCTGGGCGAAAGACTCGACATGTCGCCCATATCATCGAGGAGGCCACGGCGTTCCGGCACATCCTGGAGACCGAGGGCGCACACGCGGCCGGTTTGCACCTGGAAGTGGCCGCGACCGACGTGACGGAGTGCGTCGGCGGGCCTGTCCCCGACGAGAAGGCTCTCTCCGAGCGCTACGAGACCCTCTGCGACCCCCGGCTGAACCCCGAACAGGCGCTCGGAGTGATCGACTCGGTTTTCTGACTCCCAGAAGATGTAACCCAGACAGGGAAACAGATGACGTCACCGCAGCCGGCCGGCCCGGCCGCAGCCGACACCACCCCAGAGTCCGTTGCGGCGGACGTGGCGGTGGTCGGCTGCGGCCCGGTCGGCCTCGTTCTGTCCATCCTCCTGGCCCACAAGGGATGGCGGGTCGTCATCCTGGAGAAGTACCGCGGTCAGTACCCGTTCCCGCGCGTCGTCGCGTTCGACGGCGAGACCGCGCGCTCGTTCGCGTCGGCCGGCATCGGCGCCGACCTGATGGAGCTCGGGGAACCCCTGGGCCAGTACATGTTCCAGAACGCCGAGGGCCGGGAGCTGTTCTCGTTCGAGGCCCCCTACGAGCCCGGACGTGACGGCTGGCCGATCGCCACCGTGATGCACCAGCCGACGTTCGAACGTGCTCTGCGCGAGCACGTCGCGTCCCTGCCGAACATCACGACATTGTTCGGGCACAAGGTGGAGACGATCGCCGACCACGGCTCGCACGTGTCGCTGACCGCGTCCGGTTCTGATGTCGCCGGTGACGTGACGGCCTCCTGGGTCGTCGGGTGCGATGGCGCGAACAGCTTCGTGCGCGACGTCATGGGCACGCGGATGATCGACCTCGACTTCAAGCACGACTGGTTGCTGGTCGACGTCGTCTTCCACGAGAAGCGGGCGTTCAGGCCGAACGACGTGCAGGTGTGCGATCCTGCGCGGCCCACGACGATCGTCGCTTCCGGTCGCGGGCACCGGCGGTGGGAGTTCATGAGGCTGCCGGGTGAGTCGATCGAAGAGATGTCCACTGTGGAGCGCATGTGGGAGCTGCTCGCGCCCTATGACGTGACTCCCGCGAACGCCGACCTGACGCGGAACATCGTGTACACGTTCCAGGCGGCGATGGCGGACAAGTGGCGCAACGGACGACTCTTGCTGGCCGGCGACTCCGCGCACCTGATGCCGCCGTTCGCCGGGCAGGGCATGTGCTCCGGCATCCGTGACGCGACGAACCTGGCGTGGAAGCTCGACCTCGTGCTGCGGGACATGGCTTCTGACGCGTTGCTGGACGCGTACCAGGCGGAGCGTGCTCTGCAGGTGCGGCACACGATCGAGATGTCGATCGAGGTGGGCAAGATCGTGTCGGAGCTGGACCCCGTCGCCGCGGCGCGGCGGGACGCGTTCCTGATCGCCATGCAGTCCAAGCCCGAAGGCGTCGACCTCGCGCCTTCCGCCTATGCGCTGGAGGACGGCGTTGTCCGGTGTGGCGCTGATGGGATCTTGCTGCCGGATGGCGAGTTGTCGCCCCAGGGTGTTGTCGCGCGTGGTGCCGTGCGGGACCGGTTCGACGACGTCGTGGGGCGTGGGTGGCAGCTCATCACCACGCTGGACCCGTACGAGGCTCTGGGTGAGGACGAGCTCGAGTTCCTGAAGACGCTCGGGACGCACCTGGTGCGGGTGATGCCGGCCGGGATTCCTCCGAAGATCGCTCGGGCGCACGAGGTGGTGGACGTCGAGCGGCTCTACCTGCCTTGGCTGGCCGGGCACAGGAAAGTCGCGGCGCTGGTCCGGCCGGACTACTACGTGTTCGGGTTCGCGAAGGACCGGGCGGATCTGCCCGCGCTGGTGAACGAGCTCAGGGGTCAGCTCCCGCTGCTCTGACAGCAGCGGGAGCTCCACCCCCGGTCGCGCTAGACCAGGACTGGGGCAGGGCGTGGCGGCGGCACCACCCAGCCGACGGTCAGCGGGTCTGCGCTCCCGTCGCGCTCCGCCGTGGGTTCGGTGTCCTCGAACGCGTGGAGAACGTTGCGGCGGGCGGCGCGGTCCGGGTCGAGCCAGCCCGGTGGGTAGAAGCGCGGCAGGCCGTGCACCATCCTGACTTCCCACGTGCTGTGGTGGATCAGGCGGTGGTGGTTGCGGCACAACAGCACGGCGTTGTCGACGGAGGTGCCGCCACCGTTGGACCAGAACCTGACGTGGTGGGCGTCGCAGTGTTTGGGCGGGCGGTCACAGCCGGGGAAGGCGCAACCCTGGTCGCGGGCCACCAGCACTCGGCGGATCGCGGCCGGGAAGGTTCTGGCCTTGCGGCCGATGTCCAGCGGCTGGGAGCGTTCGCCCAGGACGAGGGGGATGACGCCCGCGTTGCAGGCGAGCTGGCGGGCGTCCGCGGCGGGGATGCGCTCCCGGTTGTCGAGCATCGCCTGACCTGCCTGGTTCACCAGGTCTTCGTAGCGCATCGTGAGGGTGAGGCTGACCGGTTCGCCGCCGTGCTCGGGCAGCTGGTCGGCGCGCAGCACCAGGTCGACGAGCTCGGCGAGCGCGTCACCTTCGCGTTCGGAGCGCGAGCGGAGATCTGGGCCTTCCTCTGGCGTCTCCGGGCGAGGCTTGGCCAGCGGGTCGATCAGCGCCTCGTACTTCGCGCCGGTGATCCTGTCCAGCTTGGCCCAGATCTCGAGGTGCTCGCCCTTCCAGCGCATCACGTGCTGGTTCACCGGCGGCGCGGGCTCCTGGTCGGAGGGCTCGGGATCGTCCTGGTACAGGCGGTAGGCCAGTTCCTTGCCGAAGGAGCGGACGGCGCTCGGCTCGTGGGCCCGCGCGAACTCCACCACCGGGGCTTCGGCTTCAGCGGGGAGCTTCTTCATCACCTCGGCGACAGCGGCGATGTGGTCGGCTGAGAGCGTGCCTTCGGCGACGGCCGCGGCCGTCACGGGCAGATCGGGCTCCAGCACGCTGCCGGTCGGCGTGATGTCGTGGCTGAGCGCGTGGGCGTTCGCGAGCCATTGGCGGGCCGTCCTCAGGTCCCAGCGGACCGCGTGCCGCAAGACCTGCGGCAGATCTTTGTAGCCCAGCTCGTCCGCCGCGCCACGGCGGTCCAGCTCCGCGATCTTCTGCAGCACCGCGTGCTCGCGAACCCGGATCTCCACGACCTCGTCGACGACGCTGCTCAGCAGCTCGTCGGTGGACAGGAGACACAGGTCGGGTTCGCTCACGTGTTCGACGCTACCGCAAGATCACGGTTTGATAACGGCCGAGGGCGAACACGATCGAGTGAAAGGCTCGGAGTCCTCGGTGGACTATCACGCCGTGCTCGGCAGGTAGGAGTGCAGATCGGCCGGCAAGTCCTTGCGGTACTTGACTTTCAGCTTCCGGTACACCCTGGTCAGGTGCTGCTCGATCGTCGAAGGCGTGATGTACAGCTTCGACGCGATCTCCCGGTTCGTATACCCGACAGCCGCCAGAGCGGCGACCCGGCGCTCTGCATCCGTGAGCGTGGCTATGGGATCCACCGGCTTCTCCTCCGCCTGCGCGTCCTCGGCGTCGGCCTTGCCACGCGAAGGCAGCAGCTCCTCGCACAACTCGGCTGCGTCGCACACGTTGGCCACGTGCCAAGCACGGCGAGCCACGGTCCAAGCCCGCCGATGTTCCCGCAAAGCCTGATGCGCCTTGGAAAGATCAGCCAGCGCACGAGCCAGCTCGTACTGGTCCCCGTACTCCTCCAGAATCACCACCGCGTCCTGCAGCAGCTGCGGCCGGTTGTGGGGTTGGTTCGTCGCGGCCAGGAGCCTCAACGCGACGCCACGGGTACGAGAAGCGTCCGGTCCCAGCCGAGCCAGCTGCTCGTTGATCAACCGCTTGGCCTCGTCACGGTTCGCCCCGTGCAGCAACCAGGCCTCCGCGGCCGCCGTGCGCCAAGGAACCACCCCCGGCTGATCCACACCCCAGGAGGTCATGAGCTCGCCGCACGAAAGGAAGTCCGCGAGAGCCGCGTAGTGGCGAGTCGTGGCCAGGTAGTGGTGCCCGCGCGCGTAGAGGTAGTGCAACCCGTACCGCGATTGGAACATCGCCTCGGGTACCGGCTGTTCGAGGAACGAGGCAGCGTCCTCGTGCCGCCCCATCTTGGTGGCGGCGTTGATCAGAATCCCCAGCGGCATCCCCAGCGCCACACCCCATCCGCCGGCGGGCATGAAGTCCAAGGCGTTCTGCGCGTGCTCAAAAGCCGTGGTCAGGTCACCGCGCCGCAACGACACCTCGGCCCGCACGCACGAGAAGAACGCCCGTGCCACCGCGAGGTTCTTGGCCCGTGCCTCCTCCAGCAGCTTGTCGCACCACTGCGCCGCCACGTCGAGCCGGTCCGCGTACACCAGCGCCTGCAACGCCAGCATCGCCGACTCCGGCCCCCACGACCCGCTGTCGGAAGGCCGCGCGGCCTGCAGGACGTGCTCGGCATCGGTCGCGGAAGAGTCGTTGGGGCCGTACGTCAGCACGTTCGCCAAAGCGCTGACCGCCTTGAGCATCGGCCCGGACGTCAGGCTCACCATCCGGGTCTTCACCGGCTCGGACTGGGGCCGCCGTGCCAGCGTCGGGTGCGAGCAGGCCAGCCACAGCTCCATCGCGCGCAGCCCTGCGCTCGACGCCGCAGTACGCCGGACCCGCTCCATCGCCTCGGTGGCCTCGTCGACCTGGCAGTTCCACAGCATCGGCTGCACCAGCGACGTCACGTCGCGGTCGGAGAGCTGCCCGGCTCGCATCGCCGGCACCACCGTGGCCAGCCTGCGCCCGGCGGCAGACGGGTTGACCCGCCACTCCACCCGCACGAGCTTCGCCGCGATCGCCGCCCGCCCGTGCACCTCGACGCAAGCCCGATGCGCCAGCTCCACGTACCGCAACGCCGTGTCGATCTGCTCGTCGCGCAACGCGTGCTCGGCGGCCTCCTCGAAGACCGGAACCATCCAGGGGTTCTCGGAGTGGTCGGCCATCACCAGGTAAGGAGCGACCTCGGTGGCCGGCGCGCCCTCGTCGTGCAGCAGCAAGGCAGCCCCGAGGTACATCTCCTTGCGGTCCTGAGTGGACAGATCGTCCAGCACGGCACCGCGAGCGGCCGGGTCACGGAACCACCCGTCGCACAACAGCCCTGCCTCGTTCATCACGTCCAGCGCGGACGCGACGGTCTCGGCATCGGCGCGGGCAAGGCGTCCCAACGATTCGCGCGTCGCGTTCTCGCCGGTCACCGCCAAAGCCCGCGCAACAGGCAGAACGTGGTGGTCACAGCGGTGCAGGCAGCTGACCAGCGCGCGCCGATAGCTGGGGCCGATGACGAGACCACCGTCGTCGCGCGGCTTGCACAGCCTCTGGTCGTCGAGCAACGAGCGGACCAGCAACGGGTTGCCCCCGGACAGCGACATCGCGCCCTCGGCGTGCAGCGGCATCTCGAACAGCTCGTCCAACGCACTCAGCGGTGTCAGCTGGACATCGCGGCAGTGCGGGTGCCGCAACAGTTCGGTGTGCAACGGCGTGTGAGCGGCGCGCGGCGACGCGGTCTCGCTCAGCATCAGCAGCACCTTGGCCTGCCCCAGCCGTCGGATCAGGTAGAGAAGCCAGTGCAACGAGGAGGAATCCGCGTGCTGAACGTCGTCGATGCCGATCACCAACGGCGACTCGGCGGTCAAGTCCAGCAACGCGATGCACAGCGCGTGCAACTGCCGGGCAGCAGGTCCGTCGGCGGAACGGGTGGCGGCGTCGAGCAGCTCGCCCACCTCGGCCGGGGCGTCCAGCGGGTGGAAGATCTGGCCCACCACACCGAAAGGCAGGTCGCGCTCGAACGCCGAGCACGTCGCCTTCACGAAGTTGACGCCCGAAGCCTCACCGAAGGCGTGCAGCAGCTCGGTTTTCCCGCTCGCGACAGGACCCGTGAGCAGCGCGACCCTTCCAGATCCTGACAGGGAGTCCGTCAACAGTGCTTCCAAGGTGGCCCACTGGTCGTCGCGCTCGATCAGGCCCGCGAGCCTCGCCTTGGTGATGCTGTTGTCGGACGTCCCGGTCATGATGATGTGCCTCTCGCCAGGAAAGCCGCCGTGCCGCAGCGCGGTGTGTGCTGTTGAGGCACCACCGCGTCCCCCAGGATCGCGGGCATGACGAGTCGACGTCGAGGGTCGCAGGCGACCACGTCCTCATGAAATCGATACGCGCCAGTTCTAGGTGTTCGCCTGGACTTGCGGTGCTTTCCAACACTAGGGCTTCTTCTGGAGAACACTGGCACCCCGGGACACACCCCCGCGCCGTCCGGCAGGCTCGTCGCCACAACGTCATTTCCTTGTTGGGCGCCAGCCCGAAGGGTGAAATCCATGAGCCAGCGGCCGATCCTGTTCGTCAGTCTGCCGGAAAGCGGCCTGCTGAACCCCATGCTCGTGCTAGCGGAGGAACTGTCGCGCCGCGGTGTCGAGAACCTGTGGTTCGCCACCGACGACAAGGGCCGCGAGGAGGTCGAGGCGGCGGCGGTCGGCTCGCCGATAGAGTTCATCTCGCTGGGTGACGTGATTCCGGAGATGTCGTCGGTCACGTGGCCGGACGACGTCTACGCGAAGGTGACGCAGCGATCGCGGTTCAAGGCGCGCAAGGCCGTCATCGAACAGACACATCGGCCAGAGCTGCGGATCCCCAAGTACCGCAAGCTCTCCGAAGCGGTCGAGCAGATCCGGCCGGCGCTGATGGTCGTCGAGTCGATGTGCATGTTCGGCTACGAGGTCGCCATCACCAAAGGTGTTCCGTACGTGATCAGCAACCCGTTCGTGGCGTCGAACCTGGTGACGTCCGCGGTGCCGATCGGCCCGTCCTACACGCCGAAGGACTTCCCGCGCCCCCACACCGGCCTTCCCGCCGACATGTCCTGGAAACAGCGCTGGGCCAACAAGCTCTTCGGGTGGCGCACGCTCGCGATGGCGTTCTCACGGCAGAACAAGGAACGCAACGCGCAGAACGAGAAGGTCGTCGCGGAGCTCGGCATCTCCCCCGACGCACGCGGCCAGTTCGCGCGGGTCGAGAAGTCGGAGCTGGTCCTGTGCTACTCGATCCCGGAGATGGACTACGAGTTCGACATCCCCGAGAAGATCCGCACGGTCGGCGCGCTGGTGCCACCACTCCCCCAGGCAGAGCCCGGTGAACTCGGTGAGTGGCTGGACGCGCAGAAGTCCGTGGTGTACGTGGGTTTCGGCACGATCACGCGGCTGACCCGCGACCAGGTCGAGGCCTTCGTGCAGGTCGCCCGCAGCATGGAGGGCAAGCACTCGATCCTGTGGAAGCTGCCGCGCGACCAGCAGAAGTTCCTGCCCGGCGAGCTACCGGGCAACCTGCGCATCGAGACGTGGGTGCCGTCGCAGCTGGACGTGCTGGCACATCCGAGCGTCAAGCTGTTCTTCACGCATGCGGGCGGAAACGCGTACACCGAAAGCATTTACTTCGGCAAGCCGATGGTGTCACGGCCCCTGTGGGTCGACTGCTACGACCAGGCCGTGCGGGCCACGAGCTTCGGTGTCGGGCTGACGCTGGACAAGCCGCACACCGTCGACCCGCGGGACGTCGTGGACAAGCTCACTCGCGTCCTGGACGACCCGGGGTTCCGCGAGAACGCCGAACGTCTCGCCGCGCTCCAGCACGCCGCCGGTGGCCGCAAGGCGGCCGCCGATCTGATCCTCTCCTTGCCCGCACTGGCCCAGAACTCGACGGCATCGAAGTGAGTTGACGATGAGCTACCGATTCCCCGTGTCGATGCCTTCGTTGCGCGGCAACGAGCTCGAGTACACGACGAAGGCCGTGACGGACGGCTGGATCTCTTCGCAGGGCCCGTACGTGCCCCAGTTCGAAGAAGCTTTCGCCGCCTACAACAACGTCCGGTACGGCGTCGCCTGCTCGTCCGGCACTACAGCGCTGACACTCGCGTTGCGCGCGCTGGGCGTCGGGCCCGGTGACGAGGTGATCGTGCCCGAGTTCACGATGATCGCCTCGGCGTGGGCCGTGACCTACACCGGTGCGACGCCCGTATTCGTGGACTGCGCGGACGATCTGAACATCGACGTCACGTTGATCGAGGAGAAGATCACCCCGCGCACCAAGGTCATCATGCCGGTGCACGTCTACGGCCGGCAGTGCGACATGGAGCCGATCCTCGAGCTCGCCTACGAGTACAACCTGCGCGTGGTCGAGGACTCGGCCGAGGCGCACGGAGTCAAGCCGACCGGTGACATCGCGGCGTTCTCGCTGTTCGCCAACAAGATCATCACATCCGGTGAGGGCGGTGTCTGCGTCACCAACGACCCGCACCTGGCGCGGCAGATGGCACACCTGCGCGGTATGGCCTTCACGCGAGACCACAGCTTCCTGCACAAGAAGCTCGCGTACAACTTCCGGATGACCAACCTGCAGGCCGCGGTCGCGCTCGCGCAGACCGAACGCCTCGACGAGATCATCGCAACGCGCGCACAGATCGAGAAGCGGTATGACGAGGGCCTTCGAGGCATCGATGGAGTCACCCTCATGCCGCCGCGTGACGTGTTGTGGATGTACGACCTGCGCGCGGAGCGCCGTGAGGAGCTCATGAGGTTCCTCGCCGAGAAGGGGATCGAGACCCGCCTCTTCTTCAAGCCGATGAGCAGGCAGCCCGGCTATCTCGACCCCGTGTGGCCGGCGCTGAACGCGAACCGGTTCGCCGAGGACGGGTTGTACCTCCCCACCCACGCCGAGCTGACCGAAGACGACCAGGACCACATCGTGGGGCAAGTCCGCCAGTTCTACGAGGTATGAACATGACGAGTACCGCCGACTCCGACCTAGTCCCGTTCATGATGCGCCGCCCCGGCGCGCCCTTCCCTCCTCCCGAGTACGAGGACTTCCGCACCAAACCCGGCCTGGTGAAAGCCGCGTTGCCGTCCGGCGAGACGGTGTGGCTGGTCACCAGGCACGAGGAGGTGCGCGCGGTGCTCACCGACCCGCGCATCAGCTCCAACCCGACGCACGAAGGATTTCCGCGTCCGTCGCGCACCGTGGGCGCACCGTCCGCGGACGACGTTCCTGGCTGGTTCGTGTCACTGGACCCGCCGGACCACAACAGGTTCCGCAAAGCGCTGATCCCCGAGTTCACGGTGCGCCGCATCCGGTCGTTGCGCCCGGCGGTCGAGGAGATCGTCGACCGTTCCATCGACCAGATGCTGGCCAGGGGCGACTCCGCCGAGCTCGTCGAGGACTTCTCGCTTTCGGTGCCGTCGCTGGTGATCTCGTCCTTGCTGGGTGTACCGAAGGTGGACCGCGACTTCTTCGAGGAGAAGACGAAGGTCCTGGTGACGCTGACGTCGACCGACGAGGAACGGGACAAGGCGTCCGAGCACCTGTTGCGCTACATCAACAGGCTGATCACGATCAAGACCAAGCGCCCTGGTGACGATCTGATCAGCAGGCTTCTCCATGGCGGTCTGCTGACGCCACAGGAGCTTTCCGGCGTCGCGATGCTCCTGCTGATCGCGGGCCACGAGACGACGGCGAACAACATCTCGCTCGGCGTCGTGACGTTGCTGCAGCAGAAGCAGTGGATCGACGACGACCGCATGATCGAGGAGCTGCTGCGCTACCACTCGGTGGCCGACCTGGTGGCGCTGCGCGTGGCGGTCGAGGACGTCGAGATCGGCGGTCAGCTGGTCCGCAAGGGCGAGGGAATCGTGCCGCTGGTGGCGGGCGCGAACCACGACCCGGAGATGTTCGAGCGGCCGCACGAGTTCGACCCGTCCCGGTCGGCGACCGGGCACGTGGCGTTCGGGTACGGCGTGCACCAGTGCCTCGGCCAGAACCTGGTGCGGCTGGAGATGGACGTCGCCTACCGGGGCCTGTTCCGGCGGATCCCGACGCTCGAGATCGCGGTTCCACTGGAGGAGCTGCGGTTCAAGTACGACGGAGTCCTCTTCGGACTCCACGCGCTTCCCGTGCGCTGGTAGTTCTGGTTTGGGAAAGGAACGTCATGGCTCGGATCAGTGTGGACACCGGTAAGTGCATCGGCTCGGCTCAGTGCGTGCTGGCCGCGCCGGACGTGTTCGACCAGGACGACGACGGGTTCGTCACCGTGCTCGACGACGCCCCCACGGGCGAAGCTGAGTCGGCCGCGCGCACGGCCAGGGGCATCTGCCCGGCCACAGGCGATCACCGTGCAGGACTGAGTCAGCGGCCGCGGCGGGGTTTCGCGCGCTTGGCCGGTTGCTTCTGCTGCCGGGCCTTGGCGGGACCCTGCCGCTGCTGCGGCTTCTTCTGTGCAGTCGTCTGTGACGTCTTCTGGGCCGGCTCCGGCGCGGGGCCGCGGGTGCTGTTGACCGTGCGGCCGCGGACGATGCCGATCAGGTGCTCGACCAGCTCGGGGTTCTCGTCGCGGATCGGGAACGACAGCGCCACCCGTGACTGCGGAGCGTCGCTCAGCGGCACGTACTTGAGGTCCTTGCGGTGGTGCAGCCTGGCCAGCGACTGCGGCACGACGAGCAGTCCCACGCCCGCGGCGACGAGCTCGATGGCGTCCGCGGTGGTCTGCGGCCGTTCGACAGGCGGCTGACCGGGTGGTGAGTCCCATTCGAGCGTGTCGTCCAGCGGCTGCCACAGCACGTGCGTCGAGAGGTCCTCAAGGGACAGTTCCTCGGCCGCGGCGAACTCGTGGTCCTTCGGGAACACGACCACGCTGATCTCGGTGTAGAGCGGGATCGCGTGCAGGTCCTCGCGGTCGCCGGGCAGCCTGAGCAGCGCGGCGTCGGCCTCGCCCGACCGCACCGTCTGCGCGGCTTCGGCGGCGGTCACCTGTACGAGGTGCAGCGGGGCCTCCGGCAGGCGTTCCTGCCAGACCCGTGCCCACTTGCCCGGCGTCACGCCTGGGACGTACGCGAGCGTGAACGATCCGGTCACGTGCTGAGGCTACCGGACGAGGCGGTTACTCTTTCCGCATGAAGTCGCAGCAGACGATGAAGCCCGCCACCGCCGCCAAGAAGCTCGGCGTGTACCTCGAGGCGACGCCCGAGGAGTTCCAGGCGGGCGTCGTGTCGCGCGATGAGCTGAATGAGCTGCAGGCCAACCCGCCGGAGTGGCTGGCGGACCTGCGCCGCAACGGCCCGCACCCCAAGCAGCTCATCGCGCAGAAGCTGGGCATCTCGACCTCGGCCCTGGTGCGTGCCGGCATCACCGAGGCGCTGACCACCGACCAGATCAACGCGATCAAGGAAGAGAATCCGGACTGGCTGGTGCGCGAGCGTCAGGTCTACGCCGACTTCAAGGCCGAAGAGGCGCGCCTGAAGGAGAAGGCGCGCCTCGACGAGGAGTCGTCCTGAGTCGCTGACACGGTGCGGACAGGTGATGGTGCTCACCACGTGAGCGGGAACTTCTCCAGTCCACCGGCCAGCCGGCCACCGGGGTGCGATTCGAGCTCCGACTCCGGCACCGCGAGGCGCAGCGCGGGCAGGCGCTCGAAGAGGGTCGTGTAGGCGACGGCGAGGATGATCCGCACGAGCGGGGCGCCGGTGCAGTGCCGCATGCCGTGGCCGAACGTGAAGTGGTGGTTGGGCGAGCGGGTGACGTCGAACCGGTGCGGGTCGTCGAACGCGCGCGGGTCGAAGTTGGCGAGCGAGAAGTCGAGCATCACGAGGTCGCCCTCACGGATCGTGACGCCGCCGATCTCGATGTCCTCGCTCGCGTAGCGGGGCAGGACGGGCGAGCTGATGGTGGCGCGCATGACCTCGTCGACGGCGCGGGCCATGATCTCCGGGTCGGCCATGGCCTTCTCGCGCTGCTCCGGGTTGCGCAGGAACAGCAGCACACCGAAGTCGAGGTGGCTTGCCAGGCCCGCGAGGCCGGTGAACAGCAGCGTGACGACGTGGAGGCCGATCTCCTCGTTCGTCAGGCCGGTCTCGATGAAGCGGGAGATGACGTCGTCGCCGAGCTCCGACCTGCGCCGTTCGCCGATGTCGGCGGCGAACCCGAACAGCGGGTCCATGCCGGCCTCCGCGGATTCCTGGTCGGACGCGCCGACCGTGTCCATCATCTCGAGGAGTTTGCGGCGGTCCTCGACGGGGATGCCGACCATGTCGCAGAGTGCCTGCTGCGAGTAGTCCATCGAGTAGGCGTCGTGCAGGTCGACCGGCGGGCCGGCGGCGATGATCGCGTCGAGCTTGTCGTTCGCGATGGCCTCGACGCGTTCCTTGCGTTCGATGACGCGGCGGGCGGCGAAGCTCTTGGTGTAGAGGACGCGCTTCTTCTCGTGGCGCTCCTTCTCGACCTCGATGTCGTCGCTGGTGACGAGCATGTCGAGCATGGGGTTGCGCATGAACCGCGGCGCGTTGTCCGGGTCTTTGTGGCTTCGGCCGAGCTTCTGGTTCTGCAGCAGCGACTTCACCTCGGCGTGCCGGGTGACGAGCCAGCCCTTGTCGCCGGCGGGCGTCCGGATGCGGCACACCGGAGCCTGCTCCTGCAACCGCAGCCGGAGTTCGCTGAACGTCAGGATCGACGGCAGTTCGACCCCGATCAGGGGCAGTTCCTGCGATGTGGTCATGGACGCCTTCCCAGGTTTCTTCGGTGGGGGTTTGCTGTCAGGCCCTGACGGCGGCGAACGTGCCGAGCCAGTCCTCCATCACGTCGGCGACGACGCCGGCGTCCTCCTTCACCATCGCCATGTGGTCGGTGGTGACGACGCGGATCTCGTCGGCCGGCACGTCGACGTCCTGGTCGGTCGTCACGAGGTCGGTGCCCTTGACCTCGTTGGCACAGCGGATGAGCAACTTCGGAACAGTCGTGTGAAGGCCGGTGTCGATGATGAGCGGGAACCAGTGCGCCATGGCGGACAGACGGGTGCTGTTCATGTTCACCGCAGGTGAGTCCATGGTGTTGAAGTAGTTCGTCGTAACGGCGTCGAAGTCCATGCCCTCGCTGGAGTTGTAGTTCATGCTCAGCGTGTCGAGCATGATCACCGCTTCCGGGGTGATCCCCCACGTCTCCTCGAGCACTGCCGCCGCGAAGTAGGCGAGCGTGCCGCCGGAGGAGTGTCCGACCAGGACGAACGGGTCGCCGTCCGTGCCGTTCAGCACGCTCTCCGCGACCCACCTTGCGGCGGCCTCCGTGGTCCTGGGCAGCGCCTCGCCTTCGCCGAAACCGATGAGCGGCAAAGCGCTCACGTGCCGCTTGCCGCGCAGGTGAGCGGCAAGCCTGGCGTACATGTGCACGCCGGCGGTGGCGCCGGGTGCGCTGACGCAGACCAGCTTCGGGAGCTTCGGGCCGTCGGCGAGGGTGATCGGGCTCGGCAGGTCCTCGAGTTCAGCCGGGCTGTCGAACATCGGGCGCAGGTTGGCGACGGCCTTGAGCATCCTGAGGCCCTCGACGACCTTGCCGGTCGTGACGCTTTCCATGAACAGGCCGAACACCGTGTCGTTCGTGTTGACGGCCACGCCGTTGCTCGTCGGCCCGGCGATGGTGCCGAGCTCGCCGTCGACCCTGATCGCGAGTGCGGCTGGCGTGCCGCTGTCGAACACGGCGCTGCCGGGGAGTTTGAGTGCGAGCATGTCGTTGAGCTGGTTGCGCAGCTCGACGGCGATGAGCGAGTCGAAGCCGAGCTCCAGGAAGTTCTTCTCGGGGTCCAC
The DNA here is from genome assembly GCF_012184385.1 of Lentzea indica. Taxonomy (GTDB): domain Bacteria; phylum Actinomycetota; class Actinomycetes; order Mycobacteriales; family Pseudonocardiaceae; genus Lentzea; species Lentzea indica. The sequence continues at coordinate 15,142 of NZ_VSRL01000010.1, read as the reverse complement.
TTTGGACTTGTCGTTGTGGCCGAGGAGTGCGGCGCAGGTGCCGAGGACGAGCTCGCGGACCTCGTTGACGCGCTCGCCGGGATCGGTGTCGCGCAACCGGTCCAGCACCGTGATGGCGGCCATCTGGCTCTGCTGAGGGATGATCTGCTCGTCGACGATGTCGCGCAGCAGCGGGGCGACGCGCTGCTGGTTGCGGTTGACGTGCATGGGGATGACGACCCGCTTGCGTTCGGCGAGGGCGGCGTCGAACAGCGCGAGACCCTGTTCGGCGGCCAGTGGTGGCATGCCGGAACGGGCGATGCGGTCCATGGCGGCGTCGCTGAGGCCCGCGGTCATGCCGCCGTCCTGCGCCCAGGGACCCCAGGCGAGGCTGATGGTGTTCTCGCGACTGGTCGCGAGTGCGTCGAGGTAGGAGTTGGCGGCGGCGTAGTTGCCCTGGCCCGCCGCGCCCATGACGTTGGCGACCGAGCTGTAGAGGACAAGCAGCTTCAGGTCGTGCTGGGCGAGCAGGTGCGCGGCGTCGACCTTCGGCGTGAGGACGCTGGTGAGGCGGTCCGGGGTGAGCGCGTCGACGAGGGCGTCGTCCAGCACGCCCGCCGTGTGAATCACGGTGGTGAGCGGGCGTTCCGTGGCGGCGAACAGGGTCTGGACGTCGTTCGCGTTCGAGATGTCGGCGGCCGCGACCGTGACGGTGGCGCCCTTGTTCTCCAGTTCATGCTTGAGGTTCTGCGCACCGGGTGCCTCCTCGCCGCGACGGCTGGCGAGCAGCAGGTGCTTCACGCCGTGCCGGGTGACCAGGTGCCGGGCGAGCTCGGCGCCGAGGCCGCCGGTGCCACCGGTGATCAGGACCGTCTCGTCCTCGTCCCACTCGTGCTTGGCGTCCGGATTCTCGGGCAGTTCCTTGAGGCGAGCGACCTTGACCTTGCCCTCACGGACGACGACCTGCGGTTCGTCGCCGTTGACCAGCGAGGTGAGCAGGGCGCCGGAGACGTCGAGGCCGTCGCTGTCGACGAGCAGGAACCGGCCGGGGTTCTCGGCCTGCGCGGTGCGGACCAGGCCCCACACGGCCGCGGCGGCCAGGTCCTCGCCGGTCGCGGCGCCGCGGCTGACGAAGACGACGCGGGAGTTCTCGAACGTCAGCGCTTCCTGCAGGATGCTCAGTGCGCGCTGGGTTTGGGCGTGCGTGCTTTCCGGGGTGTTGTCGCCCGTGACGGCCACGACGAACACGTCAGGGGTGGTGGACTGGGCGGCCTCGGTGAGGGTCTCGCCGTAGCCGCTGACGGACTGGCCCGCCGCGTACAGGACGTGGGCGAGGTCGAACTCGTCGCCGCCGATGATGGCCCACCGCGCACCCGTGATGGCCGGTGCGTCCACAGTGGACTTCACCCAGTGGACCTCGTAGAGCGCGGGGCGGCTGGCGTTCGGCTGGGTGCCGGGGGCCATCGTGCTCTGTGGCCAGAACCGCTCGGTGTCGAACGGGTAGGTGGGCAGGTCCGTTTTCTCGCCGCGCCTCGGCCAGATGATCTTGGCGCCGGCGGTGTAGAGCTTGGCGAGCGCAGTGATGAACGCGGTGACCTCGTCCTTGTCCTTGCGCATCGTCGGGATGGCGCGGTCGACGAGCGCGGCCAGGACGGCGCTGGGGCCGATCTCGACGAACGTGGCGTCGCCGATGTCGCTGACGTTGTCAGTGAAGCGGACCGTGTCGCGGACGTGGTCGACCCAGTAGCCGGATTGTTGAACAATCCCACGAGCGATCAAGGGGATCGTGGGATTGTTGAACGAAATGCCCTCGATGGCTTTGCGGAAGTCGTCGAGCATGGGCTCCATCAGCGGCGAGTGGAACGCGTGGCTGACCTGGAGCTGCTTGGTCTTGCGATCGTTGAATTGTTCAACGATCCTACGTGCCTCTTGTTCCACACCGGCGATGACGACGGACTCCTCGGCGTTGATGGCGGCCAGGGAGACGCCGCTGGTGAGGTGCGGGGTGACCTCGTCCTCGGTGGCCTGGATCGCGATCATCACGCCACTGGCAGGGAGCGCCTGCATGAGGCGCGCGCGTTCCCGGACGAGCTTGGCCGCGTCCGCGAGGCTGAGGACGCCGGCGATGTGAGCGGCGGCGATCTCACCGATGGAGTGGCCAGCGACCTTGTCGGCCTTGAAGCCGTAGCTCTCCAGCAGCCGGTACAGCGCGACCTCGAACGCGAACAGCGCCGGCTGGGTGTAGCCGGTCTGGTCGAGCTTCTCCTCGTCCTCCCACATGACCTGCTTGAGGTCCTTCGGAAGGTGTTCGAGGGCCGCGTCGAGGGCTTCCCTGAACGCGGGGAACGCCTCGTAGAACTCCTTGCCCATACCCACGCGCTGGGCGCCCTGACCCGAGAACAGCGCCGCGATCGGCTTGCGCGCCACGGTGCCGGTCGCGATGACCTCGCCGTCCAGCACCACCGCGCGGTGATCGAACGTTGTCGGGCGCGTGGTCAGCAACGAGTACGCGATGTCCCGAGGGTCGCCTTCGAGGGCCTTGACCTGATCGATGCGCGCCTTCAGCGCGTTCGCTGACTTCGCCGACACGACCAGCGGATGCTTGCCCGCCAGGTCCTGAATCGACCCATCTGAATCGATCCCGCCTGGGGCCCCTCCGGGGGAGACCGAGGTCCCCACTCCCATCGTCTCAGGGAGGTCCGACAGTTCTGGGGTGGTCGGGTTCTGAGTGGACCGTTCAGGAGCGTCGGGGGCCTCTTGGATGATCACGTGGGCGTTGGTGCCGCTCACTCCGAAGGAGGAAATGCCGGCTCGGCGGGGTTTGCCGTTGCGGGGCCAGGGAGTGGTCTCGGTGAGGAGGCTGACGCTGCCAGCGGACCAGTCGACGTGCGAGGACGGCGACGTGATGTGGAGGGTCGGCGGGAGGGTGTCGTGGCGGAGGGCCTCGACGATCTTGATGACGCCCGCGACACCGGCGGCGGCCTGGGTGTGGCCGATGTTGGACTTGATCGAGCCGAGCCTCAACGGCGTCGTGCGGTCCTGGCCGTAGGTGGCGAGCAGCGCCTGGGCCTCGATCGGGTCGCCCAGCACCGTGCCGGTTCCGTGGGCCTCGACGGCGTCCACGTCGGACGCGGACAGGCCCGCGGAGGCCAGCGCCGCCTTGATCACCTCGCGCTGGGCGGGGCCGTTCGGGGCGGAGAGGCCGTTGGAGGCGCCGTCCTGGTTGATCGCGCTGCCGGCGACGACGGCGAGCACCGGGTGGCCGTTGCGCTGGGCGTCGGAGAGCTTCTCGACGAGCAGCACGCCGATGCCCTCGGACCAGCCGGTGCCGTCCGCGTCGTCGGAGAACGCCTTGCAACGGCCTGAAGTCGCGAGACCACCCTGTCGGGTGAATCCGGCGAAATTCGAGGAAGTCGCCATGACGGTGACGCCACCGGCCAGCGCGAGCGAGCATTCGCCGTTGCGCAGCGCAGCAGCAGCGAGGTGCAAAGCGACCAGAGACGAGGAGCACGCGGTGTCGATGGTGACGGCCGGGCCCTCGAAGCCGAACGTGTAGGAGACGCGGCCGGAGATGACGCTGGCGGCGGTGCCCATGCCGGCGTGTCCCTCGACGTCCTCCTGGGAGGCGATCAGGACGTGGCCGTAGTCCTGGCCGTTGGTGCCAACGAACACACCGGTACGCGAACCCCGCAACGACGTCGGGTCGATGCCCGCGCGTTCGACGGCCTCCCACGTGGTCTGCAGCAGGAGTCGCTGCTGCGGGTCCATCGCCAGGGCCTCGCGTGGCGAGATGCCGAAGAAGCCGGGGTCGAAGTCGGCCGCGTCGTAGAGGAACCCGCCCTGCAACGTCGCACTGGTGCCGCCTGCCAGAGTTCCCAGGTCCCAGCCGCGGTCGGTCGGGAACCCGGTGATGGCATCCCTTCCGGAGGACACCAGCTCCCACAGGTCTTCCGGGGAGCGGACGTCACCGGGGAACCGGCAGGCGATGCCGACGATCGCGACCGGTCCGTGCTTGCCGGACTCGGTCTCCTCCAGTCGCCGGCGGGTCTGGGCGAGATCAGCGGTGACCCACTTCAGGTACTCAACGAGCTTCTCTTCGTTCGGCATCGCCGGAAACCTTCCGTCCTGAGGTGGGGTCAGCGCTCGGTGCGTCGGCCGAGTTCGTTGTCGATGAAGGCGAACACGTCGTCCACGGTCGCCGAGTTGATGCGGTCGCTCACGGCTTCCTCGCCCTTGGCACCGCCGTAGTGAGCGAGAAGGTTGCGCAGGCGGGCGGCGACGCCGTCACGTGCCAGGTCCTCGTCGGTGCTCGCGGCCAGCGCGGCCTCCAAGCGATCGAGCTCGCTGGTGATCGACAGTCCGGCGTCGTCGCCGAGCAGCTCACCCGCGAGGTACGCCACCAGTTCGTCGGGCGTCGGGTAGTCGAAGACCAGGCCGGCAGGCAGCTTCAGACCCGTTGCCGAAGCGAGGCTGTTGCGCAGCTCCACGGCGGTCAGCGAGTCGAAGCCGAGGTCGCGGAACTGCTTGTCGTTGTCGATCGCCGCGGGCGTCGAGTGCCCGAGGACGCCCGCCGCGTGACCGCGCACGAGATCGACCAGGTACTTCGCGCGTTCCTCCGCGGGCAACGCGTTGAGCGTCGCCGAGAAGTCCACAGTGGACGCCTCGTCGGTGCCGGCCGTGCGCTTTCCGCCCCGCACCAGGCCGCGCAGCACTGCCGCGACCGGGCCGTTGGTGCGGCCGGTGTTGAGGCGTGCGGGGACGAGCACCGCGTCCTCTCGTGAGGTCGCGTCGTCGAACAGCGCCATGCCCTGCCGGACGGACAGCGGCGGCATGCCGGTGCGGCCGATGCGGTCCATCGCGCCGTCCCGCAGATGTGCTGTCATGCCACCGGTTTGCGCCCACGGGCCCCACGCCAGCGATGTCGCCACGAGTCCCTGTGCACGTCGGCGTTCCGCCAGTGCGTCCAGGAACGCGTTGGCCGCAGCATAGTTGCCCTGTCCTGCGCTGCCGAGCACGCCCGACACCGACGAGTAGAGCACGAACGCCTGGAGCTTCTGCTTTTTTGTGGCCTCGTGGAGGTTCCAGGCGCCGTCGACCTTGGGCTTCAGCACGGTGGTCAGCCGCTCCGGCGTGAGCGAGCCGATGATGCCGTCGTCGAGCACACCTGCGGTGTGAATGACGGCGGTCAGCTTCACGCCCTTGAGCACCTTCTTCACCGCCTTGAGGTCGGCGGTGTCGCAGGCGGCGATCGTGACGTCAGCGCCGTGTGCCGTCAGTTCTGCCTGCAGCGCAACGGCTTCCGGCGCGTCACCGCCACGCCGTGAGATCAGCAGCAGGCGCTTGACGTTGCGCTCGGCCACGAGGTGCCTGGCCAGTTCGGCACCCAGACCGCCGGTGCCACCGGTGATCAGGACGGTGCCTTCCGGATCCCACTCGGCCGTCTCGGCCGTGTCGGTGACGCGGGCGAGGCGGGCGACCCGCACTTGCCCGTCGCGGACTCGCACCTGGGTCTCCCCCGCGTCGAGCAGGCCGGTGGGCAGCGGGGTGCTGCCGTCGGTGTCGATGAGCAGGAACCGTCCGGGGTTCTCCGACTGAGCCGTGCGAACCAGGCCTTCGACAGTCGCGCCCGCCAAGCCGCTCGTCACGAAGGCCAGCCGATCCTCGGACTGCTGCACCAGTTCAAGCGCTTTGGCCGCGAGTTCGTGTGCCTGCTGGACGACGTCACCGTCCGCGGCGAGCTTGATCTCCCGCACGTCGGCGGCGGGCCCGGTTTCGGGTGCGGGCACCCATTCCAGGCGGAACAACGAGTCCTGATGCTGCTGCGCCGCGAGCGGTGCGCCGAAGACGACGTTGCGCGCGGACACGACCGGTGAGCCGTTGGTGTCGACCGCGGCGAACCCGCCGTTGCTCAGCCTCACTCGCAACGTGTCGGCGCCGACCGCGTGCAGGCTGACGCCGTGCCATTCCAGCGGCACCTGGTGTTCCTCGGTGACCCTGGTGGCGCAGTCCAGCAACGCCGGGTGGACGCCGTAGAACTGGGCGTCCGAAGTGCCTTCCGGCAGCGTGACCTCCGCGTACACGGCGTCACCCGCCTGCCAGACCTGCTCGCCGATCGCCGTCGCGCCCTTCGGCGGCCACTCGCTCACCGTGAAGCCGGCAAGGTACTCGCCCTCGGCAAGAGTTCCGGTGGCGATCTGGGTGAAGGGCTGTTCGTCGTCGGGTCGCGTGTAGACGGTGAGAGCGCGCTTTCCGTTGTCCGGCGCGCCGATCCACACCTGAAGCACGCCGGGCGTGATCGGCCCGGTGACGGTGAGCTCCTCGACAGTGCCGTACCCGACCTGGTCGGCTGCCCTGAACGCGATCTCCGCGAACGCCGTCTCCGGGAACGCCACCGCGAGCCGGTTGGTGAACACCACGGAGTCTTCTCGGGCGACCGACATCGCCGCGCCGAGCAGCGGGTGATCGGCGGGCCCGAGGCCTAGCCCGGACGCGTCGGCGGCCTGGGCCATCGGCGTCGGCCAGTAGCGGTCGTGGTCGAACGCGTACGTCGGGATGTCGACCCGCTTCGCTTTGACACCTTCGAACGCAGCAGTCCACTCGACGTCGGTGCCCGCGACGTGGAGTCGCGCGAGCGCGGTGAGCCATGCCGTCGTTTCGTCGCGGTCCTTGCGCAGCGCGGGGACGGCGTTCTCCACCGAGCGCGGACAGCACGCCGTCCGGCCCGATCTCCAGGAACGCGTTGACGCCCGCGGCCTCGAGCTCCCGGACACCGTCGGCGAACCGCACGGTTTCCCGGACGTGCCGCACCCAGTACTCCGGCTCGGTGAGCTCAGTGCTCACGATGCGGCCGGTCAGGTTGGAGACCACGGGGATGCGGGGCGCGACGAGGTTCAGCGCCGTCACCACGGCGCGGAAGTCCTCCAGCATCGGCTCCATCAACGGCGAGTGAAACGCATGGCTGACCGGCAAACGCTTAGTCTTGCGGCCCTGCGCGGCGAACCCGTCGGCGATCTGTTCGACCGCGCTCTCCTCGCCGGCGAGGACCAGCGACATCGGCCCGTTGATGGCCGCGATCGACACCTGATCTGTGATCGTGACTTCTTCTTCGGCGGCCTCGACGGCGATCATGGCTCCCCCTGCCGGGAGTGCCTGCATGAGCGCGGCACGCGCGTTGACGAGCTTGGCGGCGTCTTCGAGGCTCAGGACACCGGCGACGTGCGCGGCCGCGATCTCGCCGACGGAGTGGCCGCCGACGTGGTCGGGCTCGATGCCGAACGCTTCCGCGAGCCGGAACAGCGCCACCTCGATCGCGAACAACGCGCGCTGCGTGTTCCCGGTCTGGTTGAGCGCCTCCGTGTCGTCGCCCCACATGACATCGCGGACGTCGACGTGTTCCAGCACCGCGTCGAGCGCCTTGCGGAACGCCGGGAAGCGCTCGTACAGCTCCTTGCCCATGCCGATCCGCTGCGAGCCCTGCCCGGAGAACAGCACCGCCAGCTTGCGCCGCGTCGCCTGCCCCTCGGCGACCTCCGCGCCGTCCAGCAGCACCGCGCGGTGCTCGAACCGCGACCGCTTCAGCAACGAGAACCCCACGTCGAACGCATCGCCGTCGACCGCCTTGACCCGTTCGATCTGAGCGCGCAGCGAAGCGGGGGACTTCGCCGAAAAAACGAGCGGGGCCCCTTGGGGGGACACGAGGTCCCCACTCCAATCGTCCCACGGGACGACGGTGACACCGGCTCTGCGAGATCAACAACGGGCGGGTTGTCCACAGGCGCCGAGTTGTCCACAGAAATCGAAGACGGGGTTGCGGCCTCCAGGATCACGTGCGCGTTCGTGCCCGAGATGCCGAATGACGACACACCAGCGCGACGCGGACGGTCGGCGGCGGGCCATGGCGTGTTCGACGTCAGCAACGACACCGCGCCGGCCGTCCAGTCGACGTGCGAGGAGGGCGCGGTGACGTTGATCGTGCGCGGCAGAACGCCGTGCCGCAACGCCATCACCATCTTGATCACGCCGGCGACACCGGCGGCGGCCTGGGTGTGGCCGATGTTGGACTTGATCGAGCCGAGCAGGAGCGGTTCGGAGCGGTCCTGACCGTAGGTCGCGAGCAAGGCCTGGGCCTCGATGGGGTCGCCCAGCGTCGTGCCGGTGCCGTGCGCCTCCACGGCGTCGACGTCGGCGAACTTGAGGCCCGCCGAAGCCAGTGCCTGCCGGATCACCCGCTGCTGCGACGGGCCGTTCGGTGCGGTCAAACCGTTGGAAGCACCGTCCTGGTTGAACGCCGAGCCACGCACGACCGCCAGAACATCGTGTCCAGCCGTGACAGCGTCGGACAGACGCTCGACCACGAGCACACCGATGCCCTCAGACCAGGCTGTGCCGTCAGCGGTGTCGGAGAACGGTTTGCAGCGGCCGTCGCGCGCGAGGCCGTCCTGCAGCGAGAACTCCATGAACGAGCCCGGCGTCGACATCACCGTCACGCCGCCGGCCAGTGCCAGGGAGCACTCGCCGTTGCGCACGCCTGCACCGCCAGGTGCAAGGCGACCAGGGCCGACGAGCACGCCGTGTCGATCGTCATCGACGGACCTTCGAGCCCCAGCGCGTACGACAACCGGCCAGCGATCACGCTCGGCGAGGTGCCCGTGCCCGAGTAACCCTCCAGTGCCTGCTCGGAAGCGAGCATCAGGTGCGCGTAGTCCTGCCCGGAAGCGCCCACGTAGACACCGGTCCGCGATCCGCGCAGAGTGAGCGGGTCGATGCCGGTGCGTTCCAGCGCCTCCCACGACGTCTCCAGCACGAGTCGCTGGTGCGGGTCCATCGACACGGCCTCACGCGGTGAGATCCCGAAGAACGCGGGGTCGAACGAGGCGATGCCCTCGATGAACCCTCCCTGCCCGGTGACGGACCGCCCGGCACCGTCGCCGACGAGGTTCTCGTCCCAGCCGCGATCGGACGGGAATCCGCTGATCGCGTCGCGGCCGCCAGAACGAGCTCCCACAGCTCCTCCGGCGACGACACGCCCCCGGGGAACTTGCAGGCGATGCCGACGATCGCGATGGCCTCGTCGGAGACTCGCACCGAGTCCTCGACCTCGGTCTGCCCGCCGAACAGCTCGGCGATCAGATGCTCCGCCAACGCTTGCGGGTTCGGGTAGTCGAACACCAGCGTCGCGGGCAGCGTCAGCCCGGTCGCGGTGCCGAGCCTGTTGCGCAGTTCCACCGAGGTCAGCGAGTCGAAGCCCAGCTGCCGGAACTCGCGGTCGGCATCGATCGCGTCGGCGGACGAGTGTCCGAGCACCGCGGCAGCCTCGCCGCGCACGAGGTCCACGAGGGTCCTGGTGCGCTCGGCCGGGCGGACGTCCTGAAGACCCTGCAGCGCAAGGGTTCCCTGAGCTCGCGCCGCGGTCCGGCGACCGCCGCGCAGAAGGTTGCGCAGCAGCGGCGGCACCATCGTGGTGCTGGCTCCGGTGATGATCCGGGCGGGCACGACGAGCGGCTCGTCCACCCCGATCGCGGCGTCGAACAGCGCCAGGCCGTGCTCCAGCGAGATCGGCGGCATGGACGACTTCTCCAGCCGTTCCAACGCGGCCGCGTCCATCGTCTTGGTCATGCCGACCTCGGACGTCCACGCGCCCCACGCCAACGACACCGCAGGCAAGCCCAACCCTCGCCGGTACTGCGCCAATGCGTCCAGGAACGCGTTGCCCGCCGCGTAGTTGCCCTGACCGGCCGTTCCGAGCACGCCCGACACCGACGAGTACAGGACGAACTGCGCGTCCGGCAGCAGCGAGTGCAGGTTCCAGGCCGCGTCCACCTTGGGACGCAAGACCTTCTCCAGCCGTTCGGGCGTCATCGAGGCGATCACACCGTCGTCCAGCACACCGGCGGTGTGCACGACGGCGGTCACGTTGTGTCCACTCAGGACTGAAGCGAGTGCGTCCCGGTCAGCGACATCACAGGCCGCGATCGTCACGTCCGCGTCCAGCGACGCCAGCTCTCCCGCACCCGGCGAGTCGAGCCCGCGACGGCTGAGCAGCAACAGCTTCCGGGTGCCCCGCGCGACGAGGTGCCGCGCCAGTTCCGCGCCCAGGCCACCCGTACCGCCGGTGATCAGCACGGTGCCGTCCGGGTCCCAGCCCGCGGGCACGGTGATCACGATCTTGCCGATGTGCTTGGCGCGGCTCATGAACCGGAACGCGTCACGCGTCCGCCGCACGTCCCAGGACGCGATCGGCAGCGGCTCCAGGACGTTGCGCTCGAACAGCTCCACGAGCGCGACGAGCATGCGCTGGATGTGGTCGGGGTGCGCCTCGCCGAGGTCGAACGGCCGATAGACGATGCCCGGCACGTTCTCCCGCAAGTCGGTCTTGCCCATCTCGAGGAACCGCCCGCCCTCGCTGAGCAACCGCAGCGAGGCGTCGATGAACTCGCCGGTCAACGCGTTCAGCACGACGTCGACCCGCGGGAACTTGTGCTCGAAGCCGGTGTCGCGGGAGTTGCCGATGTGCGCGTCGTCGAGACCGAGGCCGCGCAGCACGTCCCACTTGCCCTCGCTCGCGGTGGCGAACACCTCCGCGCCGAGATGTCGGGCGACCTGGATCGCCGCCATGCCAACGCCACCGGCACCCGCGTGGACGAGGACCTTCTCCCCCGACCGCACGTTGCCGAGCTCGATCAACGCGTAGTACGCGGTGAGGAACACCAGAGCCACTGACGCGCCCTGCTCGAACGTCCAGCCGTCCGGAAGCCTGGTCAGATAAGGCTCCTCGATGACGCCGACCGGTCCCATGCCGCCGAACAGCATGCCGAACACCGGGTCGCCGACCTTCAGGTTCTCGACGTCCGGCCCGACCTCCGAGACCACACCCGCGGCCTCGGCACCGAACGAGCCCGCCTCGCCCGGATACATGCCGAGCGCGTTCAGCACGTCACGGAAGTTGAGGCCGGCCGCCCGGATCGCGATGCGGACCTGCTTGCCCTGCAACGGCTCCGGCGTCCACGGTGCCAGGACGAGGTTGTCCAGGCTGCCTTTCGCGGTCGTGTCGAGGCGCCAGGGCGTTCCCACCGGAGGCACCAGCGTCGGCCCCGTCTGCAGGCGTGCCAACCGTCCAGCGTGGACGGTTCCTTCACGGACGATCAGCTGTTGTTCCTCGGTCACCAGCATGCCCGGGGTCAGTTCGCTGTGCTCGTCCAGGTCGACGAGCTGGAACTTGCCGGGGTTCTCGGCCTGCGCGGACCTCACGAGTCCCCATGCCGCCGCCGCGCCGAGGTCGGTGATCGGTTCGTCGCTGACCGCCGCGGCGCCGCGCGTCACGAACACCACGCGCTCTTCAGCGTTCTGCAGGATCTCCAGCACGCGCTTCGTGGTCTCGTGAACAGCCGCCGCGTCGCCGCCGCCGTAGATCTCCACGACTTGCGCGTCGATCTCGGTGGCCTCGCCGACCTGAACGGGCACCCAGTCGACACGGAACAGCGAGTCCTGCACGGGGTTGCCGGCAGTGTTCGCGGACGGTGTCCTGACCACCAGCGACTTCACCGACAGGACGGGCGCGCCCTCGACGTCGACGGCGGTGACCTCGACGGCGTCGCCACCGGTGTGCTTCAACCGGACGCGCAGCCGCGACGGCCCGATGGCGTGCAGAGACACGCCGTTCCACTCGAACGGCAGACCCTGGCCGGCGCCGTCGACGAACGTGATGGCGTGCAGCGCCGAGTCGAGCAGCGCGGGGTGCACGCCGAAGGTCGCGGCGTCTTCGACGCTCTCCGGCAGCGCGACTTCGACGAGCACCTCGTCGCCGTGGCGCCAGGCCTGCTGGAGCCCTTGGAAGATCTGCCCGTAAGCGAGGCCGCCTTCCGCGAGTGTCTCGTAGAAGCTGTCGAGGTTCAGCGCTTCCGCGTTCGCGGGCGGCCACTCGCTCGTGTCGAACTCGGCCTGATGCGGTCCCTCGGCAAGGGTGCCTGAGGCGTGCTGGATCCACTCGTCGGAGTCGGGGTGCCGCGAATGAACGCTGACGGCCCTGCGGCCGTGATCGTCCGGCGCGCCGACCCGCACCTGCACCGCGACGGCTTCCTTTTCGGGCAGCACGAGCGGGACGACGATCGTGAGCCCGTCGACGCGGTCGCAGCCGACCATGTCGCCCGCGCGGATCGCGAAGTCGAGGAACCCGGTGCCGGGGAACAGCACCGCCCCGCCGACGACGTGGTCGGCGATCCACGGGTGCGTCGCGAGGCTGAGGCGTCCGCTGAGCACGAGCTCGTCGGTGCCCGCGACCGCGATCGCCGCGCCGAGCAGCGGGTGCCCGCCGGACCTCAGCCCGTAGGCGGCAGGGTCGCCCGCGCGGCCGCCGACCGTGGCCTTGGGCCAGAACCGCTCGTGGTCGAACGGATAGGTCGGCAGGGCGATGAGCCGGCCGCCGGTCAACCACGGAGTCCAGTCAACGTTGATTCCGTCAACGTGTACTTGACCGAGTGCGGTGGCCAGCGCGGCTTCCTCGGACCTGTTCTTCCTGAGCGTCGGGATCGCGCCGTCGACCAGGGCGCTCAGAACACCGTCCGGTCCGACCTCGAGGAACTTGGTCGCCGGGATCTTCGCGACGTTGTCGGTGAACCGGACCGCGTCGCGGACGTGGCTGACCCAGTACTCGGGGTCGGTGACGTCACCGGTCGCGCTGATCGGGATCTTCGGCTCGGTGAACGTGATGCCGCTGATCGCCGCGCGGAAGTCGTCGAGCATCGGCTCCATCAACGGCGAGTGGAACGCGTGGCTGACCTTGAGCCGCTTGGTCTTCTCGTATCGGCTCGCGATGGCTTCGACCTCTGCCTCGTCACCCGCGATGACGATGCTCGTGGGCCCGTTGACGGCCGCGATCGACACCTTGCTCGTGAGATGCCTGGTGACTTCTTCTTCGGTCGCCTGCACGGCAACCATCGCGCCCGTCCGCGGCAACGCCTGCATCAGGCTCGCGCGCGCACTGACGAGCTTCGCCGCGTCCTCCAGGCTGAGCACGCCCGCGACGTGTGCCGCCGCGATCTCACCGATCGAATGACCCGCGAGGTGGGCGGGCTTGATCCCGAAAGCCTGCAGCAACCGGTAGAGCGCCGTCTGGAAAGCGAACAACGCCGGCTGCGTGTACCCGGTCGGGTTGAGCTTCTCCTCTTCCTCGCCCCACATGACGCTCTTCAGCTCGGGGTCGAGGTGCGCGAGCACGTCGTCGAACGCGTCCGCGAACTGCGAGAACCTCCGGTACAGCTCCTTGCCCATGCCGAGGCGCTGCGAACCCTGCCCGGAGAACAGCACCGCGAGCGTGTGCTCCCCCGCCACCCCGCTCGCCACTTCCGCCCCGTCGAACAGCACCGCGCGGTGCTCGAACAACGCCCGCGACTTCACCAGCGAGTACGCGACGTCGACCGGCGCCGCTTCCACCGCGCTGATCCGCTCGACCTGAGCCCGCAACGACGCCGCAGACTTGGCCGACACCGCCAACGGAACCGATCCCGCTGTATCGATCCCGCTTGGGCCCCCTCCGGGGGAGACCGAGGTCCCCATCCCAATCATCTCAGGCAGGTCTGACAATTCCGGGGCCTCAAGGATCACGTGGGCGTTCGTGCCTGAGATGCCGAACGACGACACACCCGCGCGCCACGGCCGGTCGATGGAAGGCCACGGGGTGTTCTCGGTGAGCAATGAGACCGCGCCGGCCGACCAGTCGATGTGCGAAGAAGGTTCGGTGACGTGCAAGGTCTGCGGCAACAGGCCGTGCTGGAACGCCATCACCATCTTGATCACGCCCGCCGCACCGGCGGCGGCCTGCGTGTGGCCCAGGTTCGACTTCACCGAGCCCAGCCACAGCGGGTCGGCACGGTCCTGCCCGTACACGGTCAGCAGCGCCTGTGCCTCGATCGGGTCACCCAGCACGGTTCCGGTGCCGTGCGCCTCGACGGCGTCCACATCGGACGGTGACAGGCCACCTGACGCAAGCGCTTGCCGGATGACTCGCTGCTGCGACGGGCCGTTCGGTGCGGTCAAACCGTTGGAAGCACCGTCCTGGTTGAACGCCGAGCCACGCACGACCGCCAGCACCGGATGCCCGGCGGCGACGGCGTCGGAAAGCCGTTCCACGACGAGGATTCCGACGCCCTCGGACCAGCCTGTGCCGTCCGCGGACTCGGAGAACGCCTTGCACAGGCCGTCCGGCGCGAGCCCTCCCTGCCGCGAGAAGCCGGAGAACGACGTCGGAGTCGCCATCACCGTGACACCGCCAGCCAGCGCCAGCGAACACTCACCGCCCCGCAAAGCCTGTGCGGCGAGGTGCAGCGCCACGAGAGCCGACGAGCACGCCGTGTCGATCGTGACCGCGGGACCTTCCAGCCCCAGCGCGTAGGAGATGCGCCCGGAGATCACGGAGGCAGCGAGGCCGGTTCCGGCGTGGCCTTCCAGGTCTTCGTTGGAGGCCATGACGACGTGCTGGTAGTCCTGCCCGTTCGTCCCGACGAACACGCCGGTCCGCGAGCCGCGCAACGAGGACGGGTCCACACCGGCGCGTTCGACTGCCTCCCAGGACGTCTCCAGCAGCAGGCGCTGCTGCGGGTCCATCGCCAGCGCCTCACGCGGCGAGATCCCGAAGAACGCCGGGTCGAAGTCCGCGACTCCAGTCAGGAAACCACCGCGCACCGTCGAGCTCTGCAGTGAAGCCAGGTCCCAGCCGCGATCGGCAGGGAAGTCCGACATCGCGTCCTCGCCCGCGACCAGCAGCCGCCACAGGTCTTCCGGCGAGTCGATGCCGTTCGGGAAGTGGCACGCCATGCCGACGATGGCGATGTCGTCGGTGGTCTGCACGACCGACACGTCATCAACATCGCCACCCTCGCCGAGCAGCGACGCGAGCAGGTGCTCGGCCAGCACTCGCGGCGACGGGTAGTCGAACACCAGTCCGGCGGGCAGTGCGAGACCGGTGATCTCGGTGAGCTGGTTGCGCAGCTCGACGGCGGTCAGCGAGTCGAACCCGATGTCCCGGAACGCCTTGTCCGGCGCGACCGCTTCCTTGCCGGAGTGGCCGAGCACCTGAGCCGCCCGCGTGCGGACCAGGTCCAGGACGGGCTCGATCCGTTCCGCGGCAGGCAGTTCGCGCAGGTCGCGACGCAGTTCCGCGGCGGCCGAC